>CAKRYE010000019.1 GCA_934426285.1 uncultured Blautia sp. | reverse complement strand
GGTGTTGGCGGAAAAGGAAACGTTGCATCTATCGATAACTGCATTACAAGACTTCGTCTGGAAATCAAAGATTATACAGCTGTTGATGAAAAGAAGATCAAATCAGCCGGTGTTGCCGGTGTAATCAGACCTGGTAAAAATTCTGTTCAGGTTGTAATCGGCACGAAAGTTCAGTTCGTAGCTGATGAGTTTAAAAAGCTCTGTAAATAATATAGCAGATAAAAATCCCTTTTTACAAAAAAGACCGCATTCATTGCGGTCTTTTTTCACTGTTATTTTGCTTTAATTTTCAATACCTTTGAATAAGAACTGTAAGCTTTGACATAGCTGTTGGTATCTTTTACATAACTGCGGATACGGAAGTAGTAGGTTTTACCCTTTTTCAGGGATTTCAAGGTATAGCTTCCATTGGGATCTCCGGATACCTTCAGCTGTTTATAGGCACCCTTGGCACTGGTTTTGTACTCGATCACATATCTGGAATATCCATTTTTGTAGTTGGTAGGATAACCGGTCCATTTTAACTGGATTCTGCCTTTGGATAAAGCAGTAGCCTTTAGTACGGGGGTCTTTGGTGTGGCATAGCTGTCAGCAGTACTCAGGCTGGAGTTATAATATGGAGAATAATAATTGCCATCCTCTGTCTTGCGATAGGAACGGATGATCAGGTGATAACGGCGGCCGGCTTTCAAACCGGTTACCTTTACAGAGGTAGTACCCTTCTTTACCATGATCTTCTGGATAGTCTTGTTGTTATTGTTGCTGTCCTGGACATACAGAGCATATCCGTCATAGGTATCTGTGGCCTGGTTCCACTTGCAGGTCAGTGAGCTGGTAGTGCGCTTGGTAACCGTAAGTCCTGTTACAGCCTGAGGACTGTAGAGATTGTCAGCACTTACATGAATCTGGCCGATAACAGTTTTCTGATCATTCATATAATAGGAAACAACAGCCTCCCCGGAGTGTCCCTCTGAAGGATCAATGTAGAGACGGGAACCAACCAGTACACCCTTTTCCACATTTGTGATAAGCGCCGGATCCCAGCCGGCTTTTTCCAGGTCCAGATATCCGCCGTGCTGTATCTCCACATTGACATAAGAAGGATCCATGTCTACATGGCTTGGGGAAGTATTGCCAAGGCTGATAAAGGGATTGGCAGCATCAGTTCCCAGATTTTTGGAATCCTTGATATAGAGTGTGTCAAGGGAAGTGCAACCATTTATATTCAGGGAGCTTCCAAGGTTCTTTGTGAAATATGCATTCCGGATATCCAGGATCTTAAGCTTTGCACATTTGGAAAGATCCAGGGAACTGATGGTTGTGGAGTCTGTCTCCCCGTCATCACTGGCATAGCCCTGGATATTGAGCTGCTGAAGCTCTGGCAGACGGGAGAAATCAATGCCCTCCAGATCCTTGAAATATGTAATGCTGAGAGTATTCAGCTTGGGCATGCCATATAAGGCATTGATCAGAGCTGTGTGCTCAGGTCTGGCAGCATAATCATAGTCATAATCACATAACATGGAGTATTTTGTGATGTTGCAGTCTGACGGAAGCTTAATAGCACCTGTCAGACAGGAAACAGACAGTGTGTCCAGCTTATTGTTGGCAGACAGATCCAGGCTCAGACCGGAAGAGTAATCATATCCGTTGGAAACAGAAACCGTAAGGCTCTTCAGCTCCGGTAAGGATGAGAAATCCAGAGCTCTGGAGGGATTGGATTTCTCATAAACAAGGGAGAGTGTGAGATCCTCCACAGAGGTAAGATACTGGAACCCCTCCATATCAATCCCCTTCAGATCGGATTTGACAGTCTTAATCGCCTTGATCTCAGATGCTTGGAGAATTCCATCCTTATTCAGATCTCTCTCTGGCTGGGAGAGATAGGTGCGAAACTGCTCATTTGGGAAATGAGTGACATCAATAGGCACATCCTGGGCAGCGGGAGTCACAGCATCTGCAGCAGCAGAATCCTCAGCAAAATCAGAATCTACAATCTCAGGAGCATTAAATTCTACAGTATCAGCATCTGCCGGAGCAGAAAAATCCTCAGCAGAAGCAACAGACGGGGCAGCGAACTCATCAGAAGCATAAGTACCGACAGAGGCCGAACAAACAAGAGCCGCAGCTGTCACAGTCATTAGAAATAACTTTCTCTTCATGAAAATATCCTCCTCTAATTCATAATGATGATGTCATTGGGAAAAGACTTTTACCGGACATCAAATGGATAGTATTATAATAACACAATGATAAAATATATTCAATAATGATTGGAAAATATATTAACATTGTGTTACAAGTATATAATAATTAGATTTGGAGAATGTAAAATTGGTTCTAACGGTAGGGAACTGTCCTCCAACGGACAGTTCCCTGACTGAAAAAAGGATGATACATTAGACACAGTATCTTTAAATAGTAATATTATTGGCTTCCGTAGCGTGCAGAAGCTTCTGCTTGTAAGTATTGTCGCTGTAAAGACGACGGGAATGATAGGAGATTTCTCCATCTTTGATTGTTACTACAATACTGCCGCGGTTGCTCGGTTCGGAATTTCCCCATTCCTGTTCGAAATTCTGATGAGTGCCGTAGACGCGGACAAATCCATGACCTGCAATGTTATTCAGAGCTTCATAACGCTGAATAGCACCTGTTCCACCATTGTCAGATCTTAACTGGATTACAGCACATTCCTTATTAGTTGGAACAATGGCGTCAATAAATTCCTGACAGCTTCCATGAGAAGATCCGTGGTGGCTCATCTGGATAATGTCATAATCACCTGCCAAGCGATCCTTCAGAATCTTTTCTGATAATTCATAGATGTCAGCTGGAATCAGCAGCTTACGTCCCTGAAATTCGTATACAGTTACGATTGAGAATTTATCTACAGTGCCATCCCAACTGTTCGGATATACAGATGCACCTGCAGGAAGTTCTTTGTACTGAGTGCTTTCACCATTGGTATTATAAAAAGTAAAAGTACCTTCACCAATGTTGCAGACCTTGCGGATATCGGCAGTAGGATTTACGCCGAAGTAATAAAGCTTAATTCCTGAATAGAAATTTTTACGATAGTAAGCAATGTCATCTTCAATTACTTCAGGACGGGATTTTTTTCCGGAGTAATTCACCAGATTGTTATAATCGTCAGTGTTTAATTTGTTTTTCAGTTTTTCAGCTTTGGCACGGTTCATTGGAAGGATTACATTTTTAATTGTGATTCCGGCTTCTTTGTAGTTTCTAAGCAGGTAACGCAGATTGCCGAAATGATCTCCGTGGAAATGGGTGATCAGGATAAACTCCAGGGTGTTGATTTTCTGAGATTTCAGATAGTTGACAAGCAGCTTGCTGTCATAGTGTTCATCTGAGGCGTTCCCCGGATTATAAAATCCTACATCTACCATTCCATAAACGTAATTACCATCTTTGTAATCCTGGATAAGGATAGCATTGGAACCCAGATGCTTTTTTTCGGAAGAGGTATCTCCCATAGTTGCAAGAAAATGAATTTTTGCTAATTTTGTTGCCATAATTATTTCCTCCTTTGAAATTTGTTATTTTAATTGGCTACATCTGATAAAGAGTCTGATTTCTGATATTTGTAAACTAAAATCAAAAAATAAGTTTGAGGAATGTTGCACGGTCACAAATATCGGTTACGGTTAAATGCTGAGCTTTTTGAAATTTTCTTAATGCTGAGAGCAGACCCTCACCGAAAATGCCAGGATATTCAATACCTTGAGGATCATAATTATGAAGAAAAAGCAAAATTTCAGCAGCAGTTACCATATATTGGATTTCCCCGACTGTTATATAATGCGTTCCCAGTGCCTGACTGGTCATAGAACCAAATATTCCATCTACATGTAGATTGGAATTATAATCCAGGTTCAGTGCATTTTGCAGAATTTTGATACGTGTATTCTGAGTGACAGACTCTCTTTCCTTTGTAATGGGGAGAGAAATGCCCAAAATGTTTTCTTCAGAATAGCGAAGAATGCAGTCCCAGCCGTGTTTATAGAAATAATAATTCTGTATCATGATTTCCATGCCAGTCTGGTCTCCGGTTATTCCACCGGAAACTTGTCCATTTTCATTGATACGTGCGGCAACGATTTGTCCGTTGCCAATATACATAATTGCATGATGCGTAAGATTTATGATAACGTCTCCGCGTTTTAAACCCTTTCCAGTATAGAGATTAATCTGAGCGGTGACATCTATAAAGCCGCAGTTTTGAAATGCCTGTTTCATATTACCGGTGTAAGTGGCACCTTTGTCCCTGACAGGAACTCCGGCTTGTTGCCAGGCAGAAATGATCAGGGAAGAACAGTCATAATCTGGCCCCCAGCGCCATTGCTGATCATATCCATGAGATGAGCCCTGAGCAATGTTAATAGCCCAGGCAACTGCCTGTTCTGTTTTTGACATAGTATTTCCTCCATAGATATTTGCCTGAAAAAGCAAATCTGATATAATGTTTGAAGTTACAATTGGTTCTGTGCACAGTAACTGTCTGTTAACATTATTAAAAGAAGAAAATAACGGAAAATTGTAAACAGGGGAAAGAAAAAAAGCACTTTTTGACCATTCGAGGACAAAAAAGCACTTTTTAGGGAAAATTTGATGCATATAAGTACTACGGAGATAAAATCAGTCTATAAGCATATTCTTGTAGAGCTTGATTACTTCAAGAAGAAATCGTGTATGGCGTTCATTCATCTGATTCATGAGAAGAACTGTATCTTGAATTGCAGGAGACTGGATTTCATGGTTATGTGGGAGCAGATCATACAGGAAATAATCCAGTCCTACATGAAGAACTTCGGATAACTTCAGTAATGTTTCGATATTTGGAGCATATTTTCCATTTTCGATGCGGCTAATGGTACTGACAGACAATCCGCTTAATTCTTCCAATTGCTCCTGAGTAATATTCTGATTTACTCGGGCTTCAGCAATTCTTTTTCCAATTGAATTTGTCATTTGTAAAAGTTCCTTTCTTTATTTGAGTGTAACAGATTAGAATAAATATGTATAAGGACATAAATGACATGCGACTTATCAAATATGACACGTGACAAGGGGGGGGGGTAAAAGTGCTATATGTGGAGCAGACCAGTCATACTGATGAAATAAAAGATATCTACATTATGATGTTTACATTGCAGACATTACAGAATTACGGGATTTCAGCCAGAGATACGATTGAGAGAAGCTTGGACAATCTTCTGTGTTGGTATCATGAATCCGGGGACAAAAAATATCTGGCATTGGCTTTGCAGCATATGCAGGCATATACAAACATGGGATTCGCAATAGATGGACAGAATCAGACAGTATGTGATATACTGCAAGAAATGGATAAAACAATTTCTGATTTCTATCCAAGAGGAATTATGGCAGGGAAGAGAATACGGCTGAATAAGACACAGGTCCGGAGCATGATCGGTAAGTGGAAACCATCCAGAGACAGCCCTATGACTATCGGAGAACTGGTAGATGATATTATCCGGAAAGTACGTGAGCATCAGACAGGCAGATATATCTATGAATATCATAGAACAGATATTTCCTCAGAGGCGGGAACGGAAATATATGAACTGGTCATAAATGATGGAGAGAGTTATTTCCATGATGTAAAGAGATTCAGATTTTATACGTTTATGGAGGAAATAAAGGAATGATAAAAATTGCAATTCTGGATGATGAAGAAGAAGCTCTGGAGAAGGAAGAGCAGATTACAAGGCAGTATTTTTACAGTAAAAAGGTAGAGTGTGAGATAACCTTGTATCAGAGTTCAGAGTGGTTTCTGCTGGGACTGAAGGAAGAGAAATTTGACCTGTATATTCTGGATGCAGAAATGCCGGGAAAGAATGGAATCGAGGTTGCAAGAGAAATTCGGAAGCTGTATCCGGAGCCTATTATTATATATATTACCAATCATCTGAATTATGCTGTGGAAGCCTATGAGGTAAATACCTATCGCTATATTCCAAAAGATCAGCTCAAGGACAGGTTATACCTTACCTATGATGCTCTGCTGCCGGCACTTATGGCGAGAGAAGAAAAATACTATATTATTAAAAAGCGGAGTGAAATTGAGAAGATTGCGTATTCTGACATTTTCTATGTGAAAAAAGAAGGAAAAAATGTTGTGTTTGTACATAGAAATGGAGAAACCTCTATCAGGGAAAGCCTGTCGACAATTGAAAAGGAACTGAATTCAAAAGATTTTATTATTGTGGACAGAGGATACCTGGCAAATATTAAGCATGTGATGAAGATGAAAAACCGTGACCTATATATACGGAATGGAGAAATTATTGCAGTTGGCAGAGAAAGATTCAAATATGTAAGAAAGGCAATATTAAATTACTGGGGGGTATAGATAAATGTTGATGGTACTGCTGTACTTTATTGCAGTTATGCTTGAGACAGGAATGGGAGTCTGGATATTTGGAAAAATGTTTCCAATGAGAAAAAAAGGGAGAGAGAAAAGAAAAGCTATTTGGATTTTGTATACATTGCTGATATTTACTACATATACGTTAACTAATTCTTATCATAAGATTAGTGCTATGCAAAAACAAAGTTTATTTCTTATATATATATTGGGCGTACTTATTGATTATATTATTTATAAGAGTAGAAAGGATTATTATGCATATTATTATGCAAAAATATTATTTCTGTTTGCTTATATGACGATTCTTGTTACATGGCAATATTGGACCTCTTATTTGTCATTCTATGAGATAATAACAGGCAATATATACATTGTGTTTTTTATATATGCTTTTTTTGAATGTAAAGTTATACAGGCATATTTATGGGAAGTATTATGGCTGCTTAATTTGGGAATTCTTAAAATGTTTTATATTATGGTCATGGCTTATTGTGAACATAAAAACATATTGGACTATATTAAAAATTATCGTTATGTCACACATCAATATATTGACATATTATTCATTTTAGGGATATGTTGCGTTATGTTAATATTATACAAATTAATATATATTGCTGTGTGGATGCAAGAATTGTTAAAAAAATATCTGAAGTATGTCATGCTAATTTTTGTATGTGAGAGTATATTGTTATGGTTATTTATGGAAATTAATTATGGCGAACTTCAAATCAACGATTTATTATTGGGAATGAGCTTGATTATAATGATTTTCTTGATTTTGTTAGGTTTATGCATTCATTTCTTTTTTTATAGCATCGTATCGCAGAAGAAAATATTGGAAGTTAAAAATGATTCTATTATAAAACAATACAATGAATTAAGTGATAGCATACATAAATATAAATGTATTATACATGATCAAAAATATTTCTTTAATTATGTTGAAGAAATGCTCAAGGACAGGCAATCAGAAGAGATACAAAATACCATTGCGAATTATCAAAAATGTTTTGGAGAAAGATATTATTGGACCGGTATAGAGTTTATTGATAATGTTATTACAATAGAAAAGAGAAAAATGGATGCATACCAAATCGAATTTCAGGTTGAATTCAGTATAGATGATATATATATCGAACCTATGGATTTGGTGATAATAATGGAAAATTTATTAGAAAATGCTATAGAAGCAGCTTCAAAATGTGAGTTGAAAAGAAAAATAGTATTTGAATTGAAGAATATAAATGATGTATTGTTACTGAAAATATGGAATACAAGTTGTAAATTTCCTCATGTAAAAAATGATAAATTTGTGACAGATAAAAGAGAAAAAAATACTCATGGATGGGGAATTGAAAGTGTAAAAAATATATTGGAAAAATACAACGGAAAAATAAATTTTGAATATGACAATAATTATTTTGAAGTAGTAATTATTATGGAGGAAGCATGAGCGAGAAGCAAAATATCATTGGAAATATGGAAGATGAAATGGAGGAAATAACTAAATTAAATATAGTAGATGAAGAAAAGGAGGATCAATATGTATCAAATCATGGAACATTTAGTACAATTATGTGTTGTTAGAGCCCGGAGGAATTAACAACGCAGAGTCCAGTAGAAAAAGCCAATTCGAGCTCACCAGAAATAACCAGTCATATAATTATATCCGATGAAGATACTATAGCGTTTGCCTACGACAGCCTTCAATCTGCATCAATGGAAAGGGCTACGCCGCCTCATTGACACAGTTTCAGCCTGTTGTATAAAGTAATCAAGCAGAACAAGAAGGTGTTCTGCTGAAGCCCATTAGTTATGCCCATTTCTATTGGACAGTAATTGGCTTTTTTTGTCGGCTCCAGATTAGCTGTTTCTGTTGGTCTTAGGCTGTGTTTCAAGCGGATTCTAATAGTGGTGCTAAAATATGAGAAGAAAGATGATTTATATACGTATTTTTATTCTAGATATTAATGTAAATAAGCATATAAAAATGTTAGAAGGAGATACTGTACAACAGCAATTTAAATATTATTATAAACATTTTTGGAATAATGAAAATTATAAAAAAATACTGTTGGAAAAGTATTCTGAATTTGAAAGACTATCCAAATTAGTAGAAAATCAAAAATTGCAATACATGAAGCAGATAACAAGAAATTTTATGGCTGAAAAAGATTCTATAAAAGAGAAATATGATTTTAATTTGAACTGTTTTTGGATAAAGAAAATAGAATTGGGAAAAGGTGATATTCATAGAATAGGTCATAATGCTGCAAAAGTAATACTCAGCAACAACGAAAAAATATATTATAAATCGTACATTAATACGAAACATTTAAAGTACAAAAATGTATGCACATATTTATTTGAAAACTTGAATTATTCTTATAAAAAAATAAAATATTTATCCCGGGCCAATTATGGCTGGGAAGAAAATATTGAAAATAAATCATGCAAAACAAGGGAGGAGATAAAACGATATTATTATAGGATGGGAATCCATCTGTTTCTGGCATATTCGCTGGGGGCAACAGATCTTCATGGAGAGAATATTATTGCTCATGGAGAGTATCCTGTGATTATAGATATGGAAACCTATCCCGGATTTATTCCACATTTTGATAGAAGTAGTACGAAAGATAAAGCAGAAACCAGTCTTAGAGAGAGAATTGTAACTTCAGTAATGCGAACAGGCATGCTCCCGGTTCTCACCTGGGGCAGAGGAAACAACAGAGTACTTATAAGTGCCATGAATATGAACGGGAAAATAAGGACGCCCTTTAAAGTACCTGTGGTAAAGGATGATAAAACCTCAAATATTCATATAGAATATGAGCAGGTGGAATTTGAAATGGAGGAGTGTATTGTCAGATTAAATGGAGAGGTGGTGAATTCAGCAGAGTATACAGAATATCTGGTTCAGGGATTTCAGGCAGCTTATCTGGAAATGATGAAGGATGAGAAAATAAAAGCCATGTTGGAGAAATTCTATTATGGTAAGTCTCGGGTAGTCCTGCGGCATACCCAGCAATATTATATGTATCTGTTTGCATCTTTTCATCCGGATTATATGGAAAGCAGGGAACAGCGTAAGAAACTGCTGCAGGTTATGCACAAAGATGGAGAAACTCAGCTTCAGAAGGAACTCAGGGATTATGAAATCGAAAGTTTGTTAGAACTGAATATTCCTTATTTTGAGATTGATGCGCACAGTACATCCATATTTGATGGGGATGGTGTGGAACATACCGGCTATCTGCCTTGTACACCCTATGAATCTTGGATAGAGCATATGAAACAGATAAGCATTGAGGATATGGAGAGACAGTGTGATTATATTCGTTTGTCCATGGGACTACTTAATAAAGGATATATTGGAAATCCAGGAAAAGAGCAGAAGCATGAAACCATAGATGACATATCACTGGGAAGAGAAATAGAAGTCCAGATTCAAAAGATTGTTAACTGGCTGATTAGAAATGCGGTTATCGAGGATGAGGATATCAGCTGGGCCGCCCTGCATTTCTGGGAGAATGGTTATTGGAGTCTGGAACCCTGTGGAATGTATATTTATGATGGAATTGCAGGAATCACTATATTTCTGGCAAAGTATATACAGATCTATGGGGGAGACAATTGTAAAATCAGCCGAATATATGAATTGACGCTGAACAAAATGAAAAAGTATACAGAGAGGCGGTATCAAGAAACAAAGGCAGAGAAAATTGGACGTACCGGGTTATATGATGGAGAAAGCTCTGTGATATATTGCTATTTGTTGCTGTATGAGATTACAGGAAATCAGGAATGGATTTCCTGGGCCAGGAAGCATTTTGAGGTGGTTCTGAGATTTCTCTCAGAAGATAAATTTATGGATCTTCTAAGCGGAAATGCAGGTGCAATTATAGTGTCTGTAAGGCTTTATGAAATAACAGGTGAAGAGAAATACCTTGAATATGCAGTTGATATAGAAAGCGGGCTGTGGGCAAAAGGCCAGGAGACAGGTTCTGGGTATGGATGGAAACCTGAGAATCTGGAAGTCCCACTTGCAGGGATGGCTCATGGAAACAGTGGATTTCTTATGGCATATGCTGATCTTTATAAAATAACAAAGAAACCGGATTATCTGGACAAAATTCATAGATTGCTGGCATATGAGGATGCACTTTATTCAGAGGAGAAGAAAAACTGGCTGGATATGAGGGAATCTTCCGGTGAACGCATTATGAATGGCTGGTGTCATGGGGCACCGGGAATCTTACTTGTACGGTTAAAACTGGTGGATATGCTTCCAGCAGATGAACAGGTGAATAAAGATATTAAACGTGCTGCACAAGCATTATTTTACCAGAAAACAGATTCAAAGATATGTTTGTGCCATGGAATGGCAGGAAACCTGTTGATCATGCAGAGATATCTGCAGAAATATCCGGACAGAAAGCTTAATGTAGAATATAAAAAAGAAATAGTGCGTTTGACAGGATATCTAAAGGATGAGCAAAGTTTGTTGGTAACAGAACGGTTGAATCCGGCACTGATGAATGGGATAACCGGAGTGGGAATGTTCTTTTTGTTGTCTCAAAATAGTGACGGAGAGTTTTATTAATTCGGATGTTCTGTAACATATTGCAGCAGAAGTTTCTTTTTTCTGCGATTGATGTACTGACGAGATACGCCTAGAATCCTGGCAATTTCAGAGTCCGTTTTATTTTGGTAGAAATATAGGAAGAGGATTTTGTAATCCATGCTTTCTTTTGGATAAGAATGGATATATGCAGCAACATCTGTGTATGTATCATCAAAAAAATCGGGCGATTTTAGGGTGTTGGTGTAGTCAGATATATTTTCTCTGGGCGGTTGAGAAAGATAGTAGTGACAAAGGGAGCGATAACGATTTTCTACCGCAGTTTTCATATATGTTACGCATTCTCCTTCTGAGAAGTTGGGATTCAGATAAGGAAGAGATTTCAGCAGTGCCAGATATAGTTCTTGTGAAGCGTCCTCGTATTCCATACAATGGATTCTGGAGGAATAACTTCTGATAAGTGGTTCCATACGTTTCAGAATGGCTTCAGAGGAATTGGGTTCTCCGTCTTGGTAATCGTGGATTAGTTGTAATAATGATTTCATTGTGCTACCTCCTTTTTAGGGGAAGTAGTGGAAAGAAATGAAATCAGAAACCTGAAAAGAGAAAAAAGTGTTTGCCAATGAAGTGAACAGTAATATGTATTGTAGAAAAACTGAGAGAAAGTGAAGCTGGTCTGGATAAATCGGATTTTAAAGGGTACCAAGTTGACAGACAGAGAATTCTCCTGTCCTTATAGACTGAATCTCGGGATTCAAAAAAGAGGAAGGGAGGAATGGAAGGTTATGGAGTCAACGGTTATGGAAACAGCGGTATCCCAGGGAATCTGGGCTGTGTTGGCGGTTTTTCTGCTGATCTATATAGTGAAATCGAATGAAAAGCGTGATGCCAAACAGGAAGAGCGTGAGAAAAATTATCAGACAGTTATCGAAAGCCTCACAGAAAAGTTCCAGATTCTGACCCAGGTGCAGAGTGATCTGAAGGAGATTAAGAACAATTTGCTGGGGAAAAATGAACAATCAGATTAAATAAGAGTTACATGAATGAAAAAAGTCTCTCAGTCGCAAAAGGGCAGGGAGACTTTTTTCATTTTGGTTTACAGATGCGGATAAGGAATACTCCTTATGATATAGAATTTGCAAATTCTAAAATAATATATCTATATTTCAGGAGGAAACCAAAATGTCAGGTACAATGTCAGAAAAAGAGTTACGAATTAATTGTGGAAGTAAACTATGTGCGCAGGTTCCGGATGAAAAAAATGCATCTGCGTATAATAATGCGGCAGCAATGGCAATTGTAGGAAATACTATGTATTGGGTAAAAACACATAAGCGGGTAAACTCTCAGAATGTGTATAAGAGCACTGTATATAAGGCTGCTGATTTTACAGGTACTGCAGAGATCAGCAGGGTTGTCGTGAAAGTGATTGATTATTTTGTATATGGAATGACGGTAAAAGGAAATATACTATATTTAACATGTAAAAAGAGCAGTACAGAGTCAGGGGTTCTTGCTATGGATTTGAATGGGAATATCCGCAGTTATACTCCACTGGATAAAACTTATGTGGGAATTGCTTCTTATGTGGGAAGTGAGTTTTTAATGATGGAATATCTTGACTCTAAAGTACCGGCTATATTAAAGTTTGCTAGAGGTACTCTGGCAGAATTTGGTCAGAATGAGCAGAGAAAATTTACGGTAACTGCCAATGATGCTACAGAATATACTAAGGCTAACGGAATTTATTTTGATGTGAATTATGGAATATTTATTTTGGCCAACCATTATATTTCAGACTACAGCCAGTGTAAAAATCGTATTTTGCTTGTGCGTGCAGCAGATTACAAAGCAAATACAGTGTACAGTCCTTATGCAGTTTTTCAGGCTGATTTTGACGCAACGAAGTACAGACAGTTTAATTTTGAGGGAATTGCTCTGTACAAAAATAATATGTGGGAACTTTCCAATGTGATTGGAACTGGCAATAACACTATTGACACAGACCGCGTGACCTACCAGGCAGGTGTGACCTTTACAAAAGTAGATTCAGGTAAGAATGAATTTGAGAATGGTTATTTTTATTTTAAAGGGGCAACAAAGACTGGGGCGCTGATTCCAGATGAGGTTGTCGACAATATACAATGTAAAAATTTGGAAAGTATGGCAATTGATGAGAGTGGAAAAGCGTATTGTTTGAAATGTGACAGCCAGAACGAACATGCGGTGCTTATGAGTACTTCAAATCTTGAAAGTATAAGAGCAACTAAAGTGGCGGTCTATAAAGATAAAGATTGCTTATATCATTGTAATGGAATGATGTATAATTCAAATGATAAACATTTATATATTTGTGGATATGATAAATCAGACAAGAACAATATAAAAAAGAATATTTATGTTGTAGATAAAAACGGTAAAGTTTTAAAGATTTATGATAGTGGAAAACCGCAGTATGGAATTGCATTATACAAGAAAGAGACAAGCAGATGTGAAATTCTTTTGATGAACCAAAAGGTTTATGATGAAAGAGAAAATGCTGATAATACAATACCCTTTGATATTGCTATTTTCGAAAATACAACAATGAATATCGTACAAAATGCATTTAAATTGGAATTTGGACGAAAAACAGGAGAAACGTTACAGGATATTTTTTATAATAGCATTTATGGAATGTTTGTTCCAGTAACTAGTTTTAATGGATTAAAAAATAAAGCTATAATCTTTCATATATCAAAAGAACAAATTGAATATGCACTTAAACAAGGGGGTGTTGTCAGACCTGACTTTGCAATTTTGCTTGATAAAAGTGAAACTTATAAAAATTATGAAATAGAATCTATGGATATTATTTCAGGTAAAAAACAGATGGCTATATGTGGGAATTTTCAAGTAAAAAATGAAGTGCAAAAAGATACATTTGAAGTGTTGAAGACGTTAATTTTTGAATAAAACAATTTAGGGACATTTAATAACATTTTACTTTTGATTGTGGATATTTCTTGATTTTTGGGGTATTAGTATTACAATTACAATAATTATACAAGGGAGGAAGAAAATGAAAAGTTATAAAACCATAACAGCATATTTGCTTTGCGCTGCAATAACAGCAACGATGCCATCTTATGCCTGGGCTTCGGAGACGGATATCACTGTATTTTCTGACGGACAGACTGAGCTGACAGATGGTGACAGTACGATGGATACAGAGGATGTGGAGATAGCGGATGATGCAGTAAGTGATAATGAAAATACAGGAAATTTAACAGATTCATCTGAAGTATTTAATGCAGATGCAGAAAACGATGAAACAAAAGATAATCCCTCAGAAGTATTTTCTATTTTGCCGGATAAACTGGAATACGGTCATGTAGATAAATTTTATTCTGTACAACTGAAATCTGACAGTGAAATACCTGTGAAGTGGAAATTGTGCGGAGAGAATAAGCTGCCGGATGGTTTTACTTTTTCCGAAGATGGAGTACTCAGTGGAATGCCGAAGAGAATGGGGTATTATTCCTTTGGAGTTCAGGCGGATAACGGAGAGCTGATTGTATATAAAAAAATCTCTTTTCAGATTAGAAGCAGGGAAAGAGAGGAGGTTCCTTACAGACTGGAGCTTCTGGATAATTATGATCAGGCGAAACTGGATTCGAATGAGGACCTGGGAGTAATTCCGGAAAGTCAAAGCAGCGATTATTCAGGAAAAGTACCTCTGATCAACACAGGAACCCAAACCTTGCATCCGGTATATGAAACAATAGAAGGGACTTATTTCAAATGTAAAGTAAGTGACCGGGAAGAGATTGAAACACACACCTATTTGTGGGTGGAAGTGAGCCTTCAGAAGCAGCTCCCAAGGGGAACATATGAAGAAACAGTAACAGTTAATACAGAAGAAGGCGCATCCTGTGACATAAATCTGAAGCTGACCATAGGACCATCTTCGGACAGGGATTATGATTTAAAGCCGGAATATGACAGGATTTGGTTTACAGAGGATGAGGAGAGCTGGGAAGACTGGCCGAAAGGAATATATTTCAGAGTTACTGGACAGAAAGATACTACGGTTACAGTAGATGCTTCAGAACTGAGACATTTCGTATTTATGGATGAGGAAGGACTGAATGAAATTGATCCGGGGCAGATTAAGCTGAAAGATTTGAAGCCAGGGCAGCAGGAGAGGCTTATGATTATGCCAAAACAGGAATACGGAGTTTATGATGAAGTGGTTTATCTTTGTGCAAATGACGGAAGCAGATATCCAATACATATAAAGATGGACAGAGAGAAACCGGACAAGACAGAGCATCTTCAGGTCACAGCAGACAAGACGGATTTTGGAACGAAGATATGGAAATATGATACACTGCCTGAAGCCTTATCTATGGAAGCGAAAAATGTCAGTCAGGAAGATATGACTCTGTATATAGATAAAAACAGTACTGAGTTTACAATAAGTATGCCATCCACAAGAACATTAAAAGCAGGAGAAACAGTTACCATAAATGTGCAGCCAAAAGAAAATCTGCCCACGGGCTGGCATTCCCTTGAACTTAAGGTTATGGGAGAGAATTCAGAAGGAAAAATATTCTGTAAATCAATATACTATCGTTTTGAGGTAAGTGATCAATACTTTTGCGGAGTAGTACCTTCTGAACTACAGACAATAAAACATGTAAATGGTGTGAAAAAAACACAGGAAGGATTAGGTCTGCCCGAATATATACATGTTTATGGAGCCGAGAAAAAAACAACTTTTGCTGTAGATGTGAAATGGGATGTTAAACACTGTGCTTATCAGAAAAACTGTAAAAAAGCACAGAAATTTGTAGTTATGGGAGAATTGATATTTGATGATCCTGAAACAAATGGCGACCATCTGGATACAACAGTAAAAATGCCGATAAAAATTGCCGCATATAAAAAACTTAATGCACCGCTGCTGGGGAAAGCCAGAACATATGACAACAGTAATATAGTTAGGGTTTGTATAGCAGAAGCTTCTGCACAAGCGCAGGGATATCAATGTGTATTGGTATCTGACAGGAAAAATCTTGCAAAACAAAAATTCGCAGCAGAAAAAAAGTTTAATAATGTAAAAACGGATACCTACATGACGCTTAAGCACATCCAGAAAGGAAAATATTATCTGTATTGCCGGGGATATAAGAAAAAAGCTAATGGCAGGCTGGAATATGGAGACTGGTCCAAAGTACAGAAAGTAGAAATCAAAAAAAGCCAGGTACACCAAAGATAAAAAAGGTAGACGTATATCCGCTTTGTTTCCCTTGACATTTGCAGAAAATGCCATCACAATAAAGGTATCGATAACAGGCAGAAAGGAGAGGGAGCCCCATGAATTCAACAATTTCCATTGGAATGCAGGATTTTGGTAAGCTGATCAGAAGTGGTGCGTTTTATGTGGATAAGACGTCTTTTATCAAAGAATGGTGGGAAAATCAGGATGATGTAACACTGGTCACGCGCCCCAGACGTTTTGGAAAGACGTTAAATCTGAGTATGGTGGATTATTTTTTCTCCAATCAGCATGGGGATTCCGGAAAGCTGTTTGAGAAACTGGCTATCTGGAAGGAAGAGAAATATCAGGATTTACAGGGAACGTTTCCTGTGATTTTTGTCAGCTTTGCAGGGATAAAGGCTGAGAATTATGAGAATGCCAGAGATGGTATTATCCAGGTGCTTCTTGACCTTTATGGAAAATATTATTTCCTTTTACAGAGTGACAAACTTAATGAACAGGAGAGAGAATATTTCACATACATCAGGCCGGATATGTCGGATGCGGTGGCTGCCATGGCACTTCACAGGCTTGCAATCTGTATGTACCGTTATTATGGAAAGAAAGCGATGATTCTCCTGGATGAGTATGACACACCTTTGCAGGAGGCATATGTGTATGGATACTGGGAGGAGCTTACGACTTTTATAAGAAGTTTATTCAACTGTACGTTTAAGACAAATCCATATCTGGAACGTGGGCTGATGACTGGGATTACCAGAGTGAGTAAGGAATCTATTTTCTCAGATCTGAATAATCTGGAGGTTGTGACTACAACTTCAGAGAAATATGCTTCTTCTTTTGGTTTTACGGAGTCAGAGGTGTTTCAGACCTTGGAACAGATGGGAAAAGCCGGACAGAAGGAAGAAGTGAAGCAGTGGTATGACGGCTTTACCTTTGGGAAGAGTACAGATATTTATAATCCATGGTCGATCATTAAGTTTCTGGATACAGGGGAACTTGATACTTACTGGGCTGCAACCAGTGAGAACAGTCTGGTTTCCAAGCTGATACGTGAGGGCTCACCACAACTGAAAATGGATTTTGAAGAACTGCTGGAGGGAAAAACAGTGATGTTCAGGATGGATGAACAGATTGTTTTTGAGCAGCTTCAGAAGAAAAAGGGTGCGATATGGAGCCTTTTGCTTGCCAGCGGATATCTGAAAGTGGAGAAAAAAGTGCCGGACAGAAAGAGCGGACGTTATCTGTATGGACTTAAGATTACCAATTATGAAGTAAAACTGATGTTTGAGGATATGGTGGAGAGCTGGTTTCCGGAAGAGAGCAGTTCCTATGAGAATTTCAAACAGGCGTTGCTTCTGGGAGATCTTGATTACATGAATCAGTATATGAATCAGGTGGCCTTACAGACATTCAGCAGTTTCGATGTTGGGAAAAAGCCCTCAGAGCATACAGAGCCGGAGCGGTTTTACCATGGATTTGTGCTGGGACTGATCGTGGATCTGGCAGATAAATACAGGATTACTTCTAATAAGGAAAGTGGTCTTGGGAGATACGATGTGATGATGGAACCTCTTGCAGAAAATCTGGATGGGATCATTATGGAGTTTAAAGTTCGCAATCCTGCAAAAGAGAAAGATCTGGAGGCAAGTGTCCAGAATGCTCTGTGCCAGATCAGAGAGAAAAAATATGATACGGAGCTGGAAGCCCGGGGAATTTCTCTGGAAAGAATCCGTCATTATGGATTTGCCTTTGATGGAAAGAAAGTCCTGATCGGCAGTGATGCCAGATAAATTTGTGAAATCCGGAGAAACATTCTTGACAAGAAAGCCTTTTTTCATTATAGTAGAATCCAGAAAAAGGCTGTGAAAAAGAGGAGTAGGCGGTAATGCCCCACAGAGAGGGAAGCTTATAAGCTGGAAGGTTTCCCGGGAACAGAAGCGCTGAAGGTAGCTTTGGAGCCGGGAGGCTGAAGTGAGTGGTATGATGGTGTTGAGATTCATATGCGCCCATGGTAGGTTTTCACGTATCCCGCGTTAAGGGAATGAGAGATAAACTAAGGTGGTACCGCGATCTATGTCGCCCTTTGCACGTATAATGCGTGCAGAGGGCGTTTTTTATCGTTGACTGCTTTACAGCGGAGTGATCCGCAGATACTTTTATTACAGATATAGAATATCAGGAGGACATTATGAGCAAAGAACTTGCAAAAACTTACGATCCTAAGGGAATCGAAGAGCGTCTTTACACAAAATGGATGGACAATGGATATTTCCATGCAAAAGTAAACCCGGACAAGAAACCGTTTACTATTGTTATGCCGCCGCCAAACGTAACCGGCCAGCTTCACATGGGACATGCGCTGGATGAAACCATGCAGGATATCCTGATCCGTTTCAAGAGAATGCAGGGCTATGAAGCATTATGGCAGCCGGGAACTGACCATGCAGCCATCGCTACAGAGGTTAAGGTTATCGACAAGCTGAAAAAAGAAGGCATCGACAAACACGATATCGGCCGTGAGGAATTCTTAAAACATGCATGGGCATGGAAAGAGGAGTACGGCGGAAAGATCATCAATCAGTTAAAGAAACTGGGTGCTTCCGCAGACTGGGAGAGAGAACGTTTCACAATGGATGAGGGATGTTCCAAAGCAGTACAGGAAGTATTTATCAAATTATATGAAAAAGGCTATATCTACAAAGGTTCCAGAATCATCAACTGGTGTCCTGTATGCCAGACTTCCATCTCTGATGCAGAGGTTGAGCATGAGGATCAGGACGGATTTTTCTGGCACATTAATTACCCGATCGTAGGGGAAGAGGGACGTTTCGTAGAGATCGCAACTACTCGTCCGGAAACTCTGCTGGGTGATACTGCTGTTGCCGTAAACCCGGAAGATGAGCGTTACAAGGATCTTATCGGCAAGATGCTGAAGCTTCCTCTCACAGACAGAGAAATTCCGGTGATCGCCGATGAATATGTAGACAAGGAATTCGGAACAGGTTGTGTAAAGATCACACCTGCTCATGACCCTAACGACTTTGAGGTTGGACGCCGTCACAATCTGGAAGAGATCAATATTATGAATGACGATGCGACCATCAATGAGCTTGGTGGAAAATATGCTGGTATGGATCGTTACGAAGCACGTAAGGCAATGGTAGCAGATCTGGAAGAACTTGGACTTCTGGTAAAAGTAGTTCCTCACAACCACAGCGTTGGAACTCATGACCGCTGCGGTACAACTGTAGAGCCTATGATCAAGCCACAGTGGTTTGTAAAGATGGACGAGATGGCAAAGGCTGCGATCAAAGCTCTGGATGACGGAGATCTGAAATTCGTTCCGTCCCGTTTTGACAAGACATATCTGCACTGGCTTGAGAATATCCGTGACTGGTGTATTTCCAGACAGTTATGGTGGGGACACAGAATCCCGGCTTATTACTGTGATGAGTGCGGCGAAGTAGTAGTTGCCAGAGAAATGCCAGAGAAATGCCCGAAATGCGGATGCACACATCTTCATCAGGATGAGGATACACTGGATACCTGGTTCAGTTCTGCATTATGGCCATTCTCCACACTTGGCTGGCCGGAGAAAACACCGGAACTGGAATACTTCTATCCAACAGACGTACTGGTTACAGGATATGACATTATCTTCTTCTGGGTTATCCGTATGGTATTCTCTGCTCTGGAACAGACAGGAGAGGTTCCGTTCCATCATGTACTGATCCATGGTCTGGTACGTGACTCCCAGGGACGTAAGATGAGTAAGTCTCTTGGAAACGGTATCGATCCTCTGGAAGTTATTGATAAATACGGTGCAGATGCTCTTCGTCTTACTCTGATGACAGGTAATGCACCTGGAAATGATATGCGTTTCTACTGGGAAAAGGTAGAAGCAAGCCGTAACTTCGCAAACAAGATCTGGAATGCTTCCCGTTTCATTATGATGAACCTGGAAGGCAAGACAGTGACAGAGCCGGAGAACTTAAATGATCTCTGTGCAGAGGATAAATGGATCCTGTCTCACTTAAATACAGTGATCCGCGAAGCTACAGAGAACATGGAAAAATATGAGCTTGGTATTGCAGTACAGAAGGTTTATGACTTCCTGTGGGATGAGCTCTGTGACTGGTACATTGAAATGGCTAAGGTTCGTCTGTGGAAGGCAGAGGAAGATCCGAAGGCTGCAAATGATGCACTGTGGACATTAAGAACAGCACTGACAGAAGGCCTGAAGCTTCTTCATCCATATATGCCATTTATCACAGAGGAAATCTACTGTACACTTCTTCCAGAAGAAGAGTCCATTATGATCGCCGAGTGGCCTGTATACAGAGAAGAGAGAAACTTCCCGGATGCTGAGAAAGCAATCGAGGGCTTCAAGGAGGTTGTAAGAGGCATCCGTAATACCAGAACAGAGATGAATGTTCCGAACAACCGCAAGACAAGCCTGCATATTGTGGCAAAGGATGCGGATACAGCAGCAATGTATGAGAACAGCAAGAAATCTTTTGTAAATCTTGCATTTGCAAAAGAGATCCTGGTACAGACAGACAAGAATGGAATCAGCGAGGATGCAGTTTCCGTAGTTGTTTCCAATGCAGTTGTATACATGCCGTTAGAAGACCTGATCGACAAAGATAAAGAAATTGAGCGTCTTACAAAAGAAACAGAACGTCTCACAAAAGAGATCGCAAGATGCGAAGGCATGCTGAATAATCCGAACTTCGTAAACAAGGCACCTGCTGCCAAGGTGGATGCGGAGAAGGATAAGCTTGCGAAATACAAAGAAATGATGGATAAGGTTAAAGGACAGTTAGAGCAGCTTAAGAAATAAGGGAGTGTTTAGATGAAATTGTACAAGATTTGTAACAAAATCTCCCTTTTACTCCATGTACTTGCCAGCGCAGCGGGATATTTTGTTATGGAGGCAATCTGCCGTCACTCGTTTATAGAAGCCTGGAATTATATGACTCAGAAACCGCTGGTTTTTGCGTATAATACAGCTTTCATTTTCACTTCGTCACTGATTGTTTATCTGTTTCACAGGAGAGTATTCTGGAGAGTACTGGTTACGCTGTTCTGGCTGATATTGGCCATTATCAACGGTGTTCTCCTGCTGAACCGTGTTACACCTTTTACCGGACCGGACCTGCATCTGATCACAGATGCTTTGAAGATTGCCAACAAATACCTGCCTGCTGCAGGTGTTGTGGCAGTCTGCATCCTGTTCGGGATCCTTGTTATTTTACTTTTGATTCTTTTTATCAAAGGACCGAAGTATCAGAACAAGATTAAGTACCGCTATAATATTCCTCTGATCCTGCTGGCTGTAGCTCTTTTTGCAGGAAGCACACAGCTGGCGCTGGAGAAGAGAGTGCTTTCCAACTATTTTGGAAACATTGCCTTTGCGTATGAGGATTATGGATATCCCTACTGTCTGGCAACTACGATCTTTAACACAGGAATCAGTTGTCCCAGGGATTATTCTGAGGATGAGATCAAACGGATCGAGAAAACAGAGAAGAACCTGCCGGAGACTCAGGAAGAAAAGCAGCCGAATATTCTGTTTTTACAGCTGGAATCCTTCTTTGATCCTACGCTGGTTAATTATCTGAATATTTCAGAAGACCCGATTCCAACATTCCGGAAGCTGATGGAGGACTATTCTTCTGGATATTATAAGGTTCCTTCTGTAGGGGCTGGAACTGCAAATACAGAGTTTGAGTCCATCACCGGTATGAGCATGCATTATTTTGGCCCCGGTGAGTATCCCTATAAGAGTATTCTGAGAGAGACAACCTGTGAGAGTGCCCCTTATGTGCTGAAGAATCTGGGTTATACCACCCATGCAGTACACAATAATGAGGCGAACTTCTATGGCAGAAGGTCTATTTTCCCAAATCTGGGATTTGACACCTTTACTTCCGAGGAGTATATGGCACGGGAAAATGAGAAAAACCCTAATGGATGGGTGAAGGATGCAGTCCTTACAGATGAGATCCTGAAATGTCTGGATTCCACAGAAGGACCGGATTATGTGTATACGATTTCCGTCCAGGGCCACGGTGCTTATCCGGATGAGCAGATTCTGGAGGATCCGGAGATCACGGTTTCCGGTGCGCCTACGGAAGAGGAAAATAATAAGTGGGAATATTATGTGAATGAAATCCATGAGATGGATAATTTTGTAAAGGATCTCACAGACAAGCTGGCTGATTATCCGGAGGATGTGGTTCTGGTTATGTATGGAGACCATCTGCCTACCATGGGACTGACTGTGGAGGATCTGGATAATAAATATCTGTTCCAGACAGAATATGTAATGTGGGATAATTTTGGCCTGAAGAAGAAAAAAGAGAATCTGGCTGCCTACCAGATGGCTGCAGAGGTCATGGATCGGGTTGGCATCCATGAGGGAACTATTTTCCGTTATCATCAGGCAAGAAGAAATACAAAGAATTATCAGGTGGATCTGGAAACCCTGCAGTACGACCTGCTTTACGGAAAGAGATATTCCTACGGGGATACCGGGGAAAGCCCTTATCTGCGCACCAAAATGCGGATGGGTATTTATGATACCACCCTGGATTCTATCCGGTGTATTTCGGATACTGATTATACCTATTATATCAAGGGAACAGAGTTTACTCCTTCCAGTGAGGTCAAGCTGAACGGAGAGTGGTATGACACGGTTTATCTGAATCCTACCACACTGATGATCACAGGAACCCAGCTTAATGATTTTGACAGGCTGGCGGTGATCCAGCGAAGCAACAGTTCTACCAGAAAGCCGTTGAGTAAGAGCTATGACCGGTCCTGCTATGCGCTGTATGCACAGAATCCATGGAAGCTGGATGGAGAATCTGATACAGACAGTTAATGTTAAAAATCAGAGTTACTGTCCACATACTACTATCCCGCGAGGTGTTTATGTGAGTAAAACTCACATAAACCCGAGACATACCGCGCGAATTTATGCGATTAGCATAAATTCTGTGCATCGCGAAGCGTGTTGCTGTGAACGGAGTGAGCAGTAACAAACCAGATTTTGTCGGATAAAATATTACGATTGGTACTGGACATATTCCATCACTATTATATAATGTTAGAGTAACTAATTGGTATAAGCCACTAGAAAGAGTATGATGTGGCTTATACGAAAGATAACTAAACATTATATAATAAGTGGTGGATTTTTTTATGACATACGAAGAAGCGGTTGCTTATATTGATGAAACTCCGAAATTTACAAAGAAAAACAGTCTGGAGCATACGAAGGAATGCCTGAGGAGACTTGGCAGTCCACAGGACAAATTTAAGGTGATCCATGTGGCAGGGACCAATGGAAAGGGAAGTACCTGTGCTTTTCTTACTTCCATCCTCAGAGAGGCCGGATATTCCTGCGGTCTGTTTACCTCTCCCCATCTGGTGGAGATCAATGAACGTTTTCAGATCAATGAGGTGAATATTGATAATGATACATTTCTGAAGGCCTTTCATAAGGTGAAGGCACTGGCAGATGAACTGGTGGCAGAGGGAAGCTATCATCCTACCTATTTTGAGATGCTGTTTCTCATGGGAATGCTGATCTTTGCGGAAGCCGGTGTGGATTACGTAACACTGGAGACAGGGCTTGGTGGAAGACTGGATGCTACCACTGCTGTGGAGAATCCGGTAGCCTGTGTGATCACCTCTATCAGTCTGGATCATATGCAGTATCTGGGAGATACTGTGGCAAAGATCGCAGGAGAGAAGGCCGGGATCATTGTGCCGGGAGTGCCGGTGATTTTTGACGGGAATGATCCTGATGCTGCAGAAGTGATCAGAGAGACTGCCAGGAAGCTTGGAAGTCCCTGGTATGAGGTAAAGAGAGAAGATACGGAAATTATGAGAAATACTTCTGCAGGCATTGATTTTTCATTCCGAAATGATTATTATGGGGATACGGTCTTTTCTATCCCGTTTATTGCAAAGTATCAGGTGATGAACAGTGCCCTGGCCCTGAAAACCATGGAGGTTCTGAGAAAAGAAATTCCTGTTTCCATGGATAAGCTGCAGGAGGGAATCAGAAGGACCCGCTGGCAGGGACGCATGGAGACGGTTCTGCCAGGCGTGATCGTAGATGGTGCCCACAATGAGGACGGTGTGGAGAAATTTGTAGAGACTGCAGAGCATTTTCAGCAGGAATATCCGCTGACACTGCTTTTTTCCGCAGTAGATGATAAGGATTACCGGGATATGATACAGACCATCTGTGACAGGATCCACTTTGAGCATGTGGTAGTGACCTCAGTGGGAGGCTACCGCCAGGTGCCTGCAGAGGATTTTGCCCGGCTGTTTGAGAACGCAGGCTGTGATTGTGTGGAGGCTGTTCCTGATCTGGAGGAGGCTTTTGCGAAAGCACTGCAGCTGCGGGGAGAGAATGGCATGTTGTTCTGCGTAGGTTCTCTGTATCTGGTGGGCGAGATTAAAGATGTGATCAGGAGAAATAAAAAATGATAGATTATGAAGAGGAACTTAAGAAATTTGAGCCCTGTCTGGATGTGACGGATGCTGAGGGTGCTATATATGACAGAGAACTGACGGATATCCTGGATGTACTTCAGGAAGTCCTGAGGGAAGCGAAGAGCGGCAGAAGGGCGAAATAAGGAGAAACAGATGAACTGTATGAATTGTGGTGCGTTCCTGACAGACAGGGACCTGGATTACTGCCCGCACTGCGGCTGTAATGTACTGATCCAGAAAAAGGCGGATTATCTTTCCAGGCAGTACTATAACCTGGGCCTGGAGAAAGCCAGTGTCCGTGATCTGTCAGGGGCGATCAGCTGTCTGAAGCAGAGCCTGATTTACAGTAAGTACAATATTCAGGCAAGGAATCTGCTGGGACTGGTATATTTTGAGACAGGTGAGGTGGTAGCTGCCCTCAGTGAGTGGGTGATCAGCAAGAATCTGCAGCCCAGCCGTAATCTGGCTTCGGAATATATTAATAAGCTTCAGGCCAATTCCAATAAGCTTGAGGTGATCAATGAGACAATACGAAAATATAATGAGGCCCTGAATCTATGCAGAGAGGGCCATGAGGATATGGCAGCCATACGGCTGAAAAAGATACTTTCCCAGAATCCAAAGCTGATCAAGGGATATCATTTGCTTGCCCTGATCAGAATCAAGGAGGGAGAATACAACAAAGCCAGAAGAACTCTGAAGAAAGCAGCCAGGATCGATCAGACAAATACAACTACCCTGCGCTTCCTGAAGGAAATCGAGGAACAGACCGGAGTTTCCACAAAGCTTGGACGTCAGAATAAGGGACTTTTCAGGAATGGGGATGAGACTGGCAGTGAAAAAGCAGGAAGGGGACCGGAGATGATGGTCCAGGCGCCTGCTTACAGGGAACGATCCAGAGTTTCTTTGTTTTTTACTCTGGTGGCTGGCTTTGCGGCTGGTCTGCTGGCCTTTTACCTGCTGGCTGTACCGGCGATCAGGCAGAGGATTTACAGAGAAGCCAATCAGCAGATCGTCAGTTACAGTGATGCTGTATCCAGCCAGGGAGCAGAGCTTACAAAAGCACAGAGCCAGGTGAAGGAGTCAGATGATACAGTGGAGGCGGCTTCCGCCCAGATCGCACAGGAACAGAAAAAGAGCAGTACCTATCAGGCCCTTCTGGAAGCCTATGCAGCCTATAAGCAGCAGAATATGGATGAGGCTGCCCTGAAGCTTCAGAATGTATATGTAAATGTACTGCCGGATGATCTGAAGAGTATTTATAATACCATCAGTAATGATACCGGTGTGACAGGTATTGATGAAAGTGCGGACGGATCTGAGAGCAGCAGTGCTGCAGGACAGGCAGATTCCTCCGGGGATAATGCTGAAAGTGCAGGAGATACAGGAGCAGACGATACCGGTGAGAGCTATTCAGATAGCGGAGATGGTTCTTATGATGATAGCTCGTATGGTGACAGTTCTTATGATGACAGCTCCTATGATGATGGCTCTTATGATGATGGTTCCTATGATGAAGGGAATTATGATGAGGGTTCTTATGATGATTCCGGATACTAAATGAATCTGGTACATGAATTGGAAAATAACGGATCATTGCGAAAATACAAAAGAGATACACATAGAAATATGGGTGTCTCTTTTTTCGTGCTTGACTCCGTTGGACAGAAACAGGGGGATTATATGAAGAACAGATTTGAAATTCAGGGAAATTGTCTGACCGTCCACCTTCCCAGGGAAGTGGACCACCCGGCAGCAGATGAGATCCGGCGGGAATCAGACAATATATTGCGTAAAAATTATATACGGACCATGGTATTTGATTTTTCGGAGACAATGTTTATGGACAGCTCGGGAATCGGCATGATCATGGGGAGATACCGGGCTATGGGAATGAGGGGAAACTGTATCCGGGTAACCGGGGTCAGTGTTTATATTGAGAAGCTTTTGCATTTATCCGGGGTGTATAAATTTGTGGAAATCTGCAGGGAAGCCTGAAAAGGGGGAAAGGAGTTTATTATGGAAAATACCAATGAAATGGAACTTATATTTGACAGCTCTCCTGTGAACGAGGGACTGGCCAGGGTAACAGTGGCGGCTTTCTGTACACAGCTGAATCCCACTTTGGAGGAGGTAGCGGATCTGAAAACCGCTGTTTCCGAAGCTGTGACCAACTGCATCATTCATGCCTATGAAGGAAAGGTATGTAAGATCAGACTGACCTGCAGGCTGGCAGAAAAAGCACTATGGGTGGATGTGGAGGATCAGGGAGTGGGAATTTCGGATATCCGCCAGGCTATGGAGCCGCTTTTTACCACAAAGCCGGAGAAGGATCGTTCAGGAATGGGTTTTACTTTTATGGAGGCGTTTATGGACGAGGTCAAGGTGGAATCCCAGGTAGGTAAGGGTACCATTGTCCATATGAAAAAAGTGATCGGGAGGTAGAAATGGATCATACTCTTGCTCTGATCAAAAGGTCACACCAGGGAGATAAAGAGGCAAGAGATACCTTGTTCAGAGAAAATACAGGACTGATATACAGTACAGTGAAGAGATTTCAGGGAAGAGGGGTGGAGAGGGAGGATTTGTTTCAGATCGGAAGCATTGGGCTTCTGAAAGCAGTTGATCACTTTGATACTTCCTTTGAGGTAAAATTTTCCACCTATGCAGTTCCTATGATCATCGGAGAGATCAAACGTTACCTCAGGGATGACGGTATCCTGAAGGTAAGCCGTAGTCTTAAGGAAAACTGTGTGAAGATCTGCCGAAGCAGAGAGGAACTGGAGAAAAGGCTGGGAAGGGAGCCTGGGGTGGCTGAAATTGCTGCTGCACTGGAGCTTCCTGTAGAGACTGTGGTGATTTCCATGGAGGCTGCAGCAGAGGTGGATTCTCTTCAGAAGATTATCTGTCAGGGGGAGGGAAGTGATATTTCTCTGTTGGATAGGCTGCCGGAGAAGGTGAATGGACAGGAGCAGGCTTTGAACAGGATTTTCCTGGATGAAATGCTGGGAAAATTAGAGGCAGAGGAAAGGCAGCTTATTTATATGCGGTATTTCCAAGATATGACGCAGACAGAGATCGGGGAGAGAATGGGGATTTCCCAGGTGCAGGTGTCCAGAATGGAAAAGAGGATCCTTCAAAAGCTGAAGAAGGAATATGGGAAACCACCCCTCTGACACTGACTGTAAGGAGCATCAGAGGAATTCCATATATTACTTATATGGTGCAGGGTCAGTATTTTGGGTACGGTTTGTTTCTTCTATGATGGTAGTGTTTACATCATCTTCATAGAGGCGCATCTGGATCTGCATGGGAGTGGGATCAGCAGTAAGTTTCCTATGCCCAAAATGATTAAAGAAAAACAGAACTCCCAGTCCGATACCAATGGAGTAAGTAATCTCAAGGATCGTAAAATGATCAGAAATCCTGCCGGTAACCTGGGTATAGATGGAGGCAAAGAGTTTTCCCACATCTACATCGTTGTTGAAGGTCATAATGGAAAAGGCAGCACCAAAAAAGGTGGAGAAACCTACGAACAGGATTTTGATCCATTCCCACAAAAGTCCGGGCCCGGGTTTGTTTTTGTATGTGATGATAAAAGTAGGTTCTCCCATAGGTGTGATCTCCAGATCCGGTTCTTTTTGCTGGATTTTGGAGATCAGGTCCATAACAGAAAGCACATAACGTCCCGGTTTGTCAGGGGGAAGATTTACCACAGGCATGACACGGAGGCGGTTCAGAAGTTTGCTGTTGCTGCAGGACAGACTGGCAATGTCCTGCAGATAGATGTGGGGGTGCAGGGTCTGGATGTTTTTGTCCAGAAGCAGGTAGAGGGTATCGCTCATAGCAATTATCCTTTCATTTTGGGCTTGAAAATAAGACTGGCCAGATATGAGAAAATCAGTGCTGCAGAAACTCCTACAGCGCAGGCTTTGAACCCTCCGGTAAAAAGGCCGAGAAATCCCTGGCTGTCAATGGCCTCCCGGGTTCCCTTCCATAGTACATTCCCAAATCCAAGGAGAGGGACAGAAGCACCTGCACCTGCAAATTCTACGAAAGGCTGGTAGATGCCCACAGCACTTAAAAGTGCACCGGAGCAGACGAGAAGGACCATGACCCGTCCGGGCATAAGCTTGGTTTTATCTAACAGGATCTGGACCAGGGCACAGATCAGGCCTCCTGTCCAGAATGCATGAAAATATTCCAAAATAGGAACCTCCTTTTATTATGAAGTGATTTCGTATTTTTCAATTACTACTGCATGGGCGATGCCGGGGATGGTGTCGCCTTCATTGAAGCTGACCTTGGAAAGAAGGGCTCCGGTGGGGACAAAAAGAATCCGTTTCCATTTTCCGACAAGAAGCTTTGGCAGGATATAGCTGCTCAGAACAGAGGCTGCACAGCCGCAGCCACTTCCACCAGAGTGGGTGTCCTGCTTTTGGGAGTCGTAGATCAGGATTCCACAGTCCTGGTGGCAGGGACAGATATCATACCCTTTTTGATACAGCAGATCTATCAGGATTTTCTGCCCTACTGCTCCCAGGTCACCGGTAAAAATGGCGTCATAGTCTGCAGGTGTCCGGTGAAAATCCAGAAAATTCTGATGGATCGTGTCACAGGCAGCAGGAGCCATACAGCCACCCATGTTCATGGAATCTTTCAGTCCGTAATCCACCAGTCTGCCGGTTGTCAGGCCGGTAATGGCGATACAGCTGTGTCCGCTGCGGAGAGGACGGGATTTTCCTGATGCAGGGAGAGGCGGCTGGCTGCCAAGTACGCAGGCACCGGCACCGGTAACTGTCCAGGTAGCAGATAAGGGTCTTTGATTTCCGTAGCCCAGGGGAAAACGGAATTCTTTTTCCGCACTGCAAAAGTGGCTGGAGGTTGCGCACAGGATATGTTCTCCGTATCCGGCAGCAATGCAGAGGGCGGACAGGGAGAGGGCTTCTCCCATGGTAGAGCAGGCGCTGAACAGACCGTAGAAGGGAATCCCCATACCAGCAGTGCCGAAGGAAGAGGCTGCTGTCTGTGCCAGCAGGTCACCTGCAAAAAGCAGACGGATATCTGAGGGCTTCAGGCCTGCTTTTCCGATGGCCAGTGTGGCTGCCTCTTTCTGCATAGCGCTTTCTGCTGCTTCCCAGGTGGAAGTACCGAACATGGGATCCGGACAGATCATATCAAAGCAGGAGCCCAGAGGACCGTCTCCTTCTTTTGGGCCGGTTACAGAGGCACAGCTTTGGATAAACACAGGTTCTTGAAAGGAAATACTGGAAGCTCCGCAGGTGTATTGTTTTGTCATGAAAGTACCCCCGTTATTTTCAGAAGATAGTAGATAAGGCCCAGAATCCAGGAACTCAGGATTCCGTACAGGATCACAGGCCCGGCAATGGTAAATATTTTACAGCCGATTCCGAATACATGGCCTTCCACCTTGTATTCAATCGCTGAGGCTGCAACGGAATTGGCGAAGCCGGTGATGGGAACAAGGCTTCCGGCACCTGCGAACCTGCCGATTTTGGAATAAAGATTCAGGCCTGTAAGCAGGACGCTGATCAATATCAGGATCAGGGAACACCAGGAAGCGGCAGATTCCCTGTCCAGGCCAAGGCTGTATGCGTAATGCAGGATCAGCTGTCCAAACATGCAGATAAGACCGCCTGTGAGGAAGGCTTTCAGCATATTTAGTCCCAGGCTGTGGGTGGGAGTTATCTGCTTTACATATTTTTTATATTGTTGCTGCTTTTTTTCAGAAGTCATAGACATCCTCCCTTCTGTTTTTATTTAGTGTGTGAAAAAAGAACAAAGAATATACTTCTTATTTTGACTTTTTGAGGGATTCTATTTATAATGGTGCTATTGCTGACCAAATCAGGGCAGCCATCTGTTGAAATAATAGATCAGGGAGCCTGTGGTTTTTCCAAGGGCAACACAGAGGACTACAATAGAAAGTCCTTTTTGGAAACGGATCCTTCTGGTGAAGATGGGAAAAACATCTGCCATTTCTGCCAGGGCCATGATCCATCCGCCCAGGAAAATTCCGGAAAAAATCCCGTACAGCATGAGAAAAGGAGATCCCAGAGGAAGCTTCCACTGAAAAAGATAAAACAGATTTCCGGTAACTGTACCCAGGAGTGCCAGGTCTTCATATAAGAGAATATGGTCTGCAGTCCGGGTGATCCCTGCATAGCGGGGGACAATGGAAAGGCCTATAAGAAGTCCGGTGATCCCGCCGGCTATGATCACACCGGAGCAGAGCCCTACAAAGCCGAGAAAAATATATTGAAACATAAATACCTCCTAAAAAAATGGATGTAGTAAAGAAAATTGCCCCTTCAAAAGACGGCTGCCATTTAGAAATCAGTATGCACAGATGCCGGAAAACTATACATAAATGGAAAATATAGGGGAATGTATGAAAAACTGTACTTTTACAGGGATAGATAGTATAATTAGAAATATCGTTGGCATGGACAGACTGGCTTTTGCTAAAGCTTTGTCTGATTGCAGATGAAGAGAGTTGGAGGAGGTTTATGTATGGCGGAGGCATTTTCAGGGGCAAAGGTTCTGGCCAAAACTGCTGTGGCTGATGTACTGGGGCGGTCCAGGATCGCAGTCTTCGGTCTGGGAGGTGTAGGTTCCTGTGTAGCTGAGGCACTGGCCAGATGTGGGGTGGCAAGTCTGACCCTTGTGGATAATGGAAAGGTATCTGTAAATGATATAAACAGAACCTTCTATGCCCTTCATTCTACTGTTGGCGAGAGCAATGTGCAGGTAGCCAAGGCAAGGATCAGAGATATTGATGAGGAAATACTGGTTCATACCTATGAGACCTTTTATAATGAAGAAACAGCAGGAATGTTTGATCTGAGTAATTATGATTATATTGTAGACACCATTGACAATGCAGCTTCCAAGGTGCTGTTGATCGAAAATGCAAAAAGAAGCAAAACTCCGGTGATTTCCTGTATGGATGTCTGGGATAAGCTGGATCCGTCCAGACTTGAGGTTATGGATATTTCCAGAACCGGTGTAGGCCCGCTGGCCAGGGTGGTCCGTACCCAGCTTCGAAAAAAAGGAATCCGAAAGGTAAAGGTGCTTTGTTCCAGAGAAAAAAATGACTGGAAAACAGAAAACAGCCAAGAGGGGGACAGTCTTTCCTTTGTAGCGGGGACAGCAGGATTTATGCTGGCAGGAGCAGTGGTGAGAGACCTTCTGGGGAAAGAATCGGACAGTCAGCCCAGGGGAAAGAGAATGGGCAGGAAAAATAAAAATAGAAAGTATGAGGAATAGAATCTGTGAATCAGAAAGTAATAGAGAAATTTTGGAATCTGCTGGGAAAGGACAGGGTACTTGTAGATGAGCCTATGAAACGCCATACTACTTTCCGTATCGGAGGTCCGGCGGATTTCTTCTTACTTCCGTCTACGGTAGATGAGGTAAGGGGGATACTGGAAATATGTCGTGAGGAGGAGCTTCCGTATTTTATACTGGGAAATGGAAGTAACCTGCTGGTAAGTGATAAGGGATACAGAGGTGTGATCATACAGCTGTACCGTAATTTCAGCAATATTTCAGTAGAAGGAAATGAAATCTGTGCTTCTTCAGGAGCACTGCTTTCCCAGATCGCGGCAGCTGCAAGGAACGCATCCCTGACCGGATTTGAATTTGCAGGTGGGATTCCGGGAACTCTGGGAGGAGCTGTATTTATGAATGCCGGTGCCTACGGCGGAGAGCTGAAGGATGTGCTGAAGGAAGCAGTTGTTATGACAGAACAGGGAGAGATCCTTACACTTCCTGTGGAAAAGCTGGAGATGGGCTACAGAACCAGCCGGATCAAAAAAGCCGGTTATCTGGTCCTGGAGGCAAGGCTTGTTCTGGAACAGGGAGATATGGATAAGATCAGAGACATAACAAAGGATCTGACAGAAAAGAGAGTGAGCAAACAGCCGCTGGAATATCCAAGTGCAGGAAGTACCTTCAAAAGACCGGAAGGATATTTTGCAGGGAAGCTGATCATGGATGCAGGCCTGAGAGGCTATCAGGTAGGGGATGCTCAGGTATCAGAAAAGCATTGTGGCTTTGTGATCAATAAAGGAAATGCAACAGCAGCAGATGTACTTACATTGATAGAGAATGTCAGGGAAAAGGTTCAGGAGCAGTTTGGCGTAACACTGGAACCGGAAGTGAAATTCCTTGGAGAATTTTAGACAGAACAGGAGATAAATCATGCGTTTTGTGATCGTGACGGGAGTATCAGGGGCAGGAAAAACAGCAGCATTGAAAATGCTTGAGGATGCGAATTATTTTTGTGTGGATAATCTTCCTATTCCGTTGTTGGAGAAATTCGCATCTCTGATGCCGGAAATACATGGAGAGGATGTACAGAATGTGGCACTGGGAATTGATGCCCGCAGCGGCAGATCCCTGGATGAGCTGGAGGCTGTGCTGGATCGGATGAAGAAAGCAGGATATGAGTTTGAGATCCTTTTCCTGGATGCAGAGGACAGTGTGCTGGTGAAGCGCTACAAGGAAACACGCAGAAGCCATCCTCTGGCTATGGGGGGCAGAGTGGATGACGGAATCCGCCTGGAAAGAGAAAAAATGCAGTTCCTCAAAAAAAGGGCAGATTATATTATAGATACCAGCCATTTGCTTACACGGGAGCTAAAGCAGGAAATAGAGAGGATTTTTGTGGCAAATCAGGATTTCTGCAATATGATGGTTTCTGTGCTTTCCTTTGGGTTTAAGTATGGGATACCGGCTGATGCGGATCTGGTGTTTGATGTGCGCTTTCTGCCCAATCCATATTATGTGGATGAACTCCGTCCTATGACAGGAATGGACGATGGAGTGTTCAATTATGTAATGAACTGTGATACTGCCAGGAAGTTTGCAGATAAGCTGGAGGATATGATCAATTTTCTGATCCCCAACTATGTAAAGGAAGGCAAGACCAATCTGGTCATTGCCATTGGATGTACAGGTGGAAAGCACCGTTCTGTGACTTTGGCCAGAGAATTATATTCCAGGCTGTCCGGGAATGAAAGGTATGGATTCCGTCTGGAACACAGAGATATAGGCAAGGACAGACTGCTAAAAAAACATGAGAGGTGAGACCGGGAAATGTCTTTTTCAGGGATGGTGAAAGAAGAACTTTCCAGACAGGTGGGAACGGCAAGACACTGTATGATCGCAGAACTGGCTGCTATTCTTTGTTCCTGCGGAAAATTACAGCATCTGCCTCAGGGGGATAAACTTAAAATCCAGATAGAAAATGAAGCAGTTGCAAGAAAGTGCTTTACATTATTGCAAAAAACATTTAATATAGAGAAAGAAGTATCTGTGCGGGAGAGCAGTCATCTGAAATGGGTCAAGGTATACACAATTGAGATATCCAGACCAGAAGAGATCCAGGCAATTCTTCAGGCGGCAAAGCTGGCCCCGGACAGTAAAGACCATGATTCGCTTTTTCTGCAGGATCTGCTGGTAGTGCAGCAGAATTGCTGTAAGAGGGCGTATATCAGGGGGGCTTTTCTTGCATCCGGTTCCATCAGTGATCCGGAGAAGGGGTATCATTTTGAAATTGTATATCCCAATGAGAGGAAGGCCAGAGAACTGCAGACAATTATTCGTAGCTTTTCAGTGGATGCCAAGATCGTGCAGCGTAAGAAATCACATGTGGTCTATGTGAAGGAGGGCGCACAGATTGTAGACATGCTGGCCGTAATGGAAGCGAATGTGGCATTGATGGACCTGGAAAACATCCGCATTCTGAAGGAAATGAGAAATTCCATTAACAGAAAAGTGAACTGTGAAACTGCGAACATTAATAAAACGGTAAATGCGGCTGTCAAGCAGATGGAGGATATTAGACTGATTCAGCAGACAATAGGGTTTGAGCAGCTGAATGAGGGTCTTGTACAGATCGCAGAGTTGAGGATGCAATATCCGGAAGCTACATTAAAAGAATTAGGGATGATGTTGAATCCGCAGGTGGGCAAATCGGGAGTCAATCACAGGCTCAGAAAGCTGAGTGAACTGGCTGACGAACTGCGGGAGAAACAAGGAGGAGAAGTATTATGATTAAAAAACCAATCACCATTAACCTGTCAACCGGTCTGGAGGCACGCCCTGTGGCACAGCTGGTACAGGTGGCAAGCCAGTTTAACAGCGAGATATATGTAGAGATTGGAAAGAAAAGGGTAAATGCAAAGAGCATCATGGGTATGATGACTCTGGGACTTGATTCTGGTGAGGAGATAACCCTTTCAACAAATGGTGAGGATGAAGAGGCTGCTATGAACAGTATTGAGCAGTATCTGAGTAATCAGTAATTATTGATCTGAAAACTGAAAACACATCCGGAAAGGAAGACCGCTTTCTGGATGTGTTTTTGAGAGATTAGAAGAAATGAGGGGCATTACCTATGTCGAAGTTTTTGAAATTTATTGTACATTTTATTGTTATCTGTACTATTATATGCGTTGTCGGCCTGGCTGTTCCGCCTTTTCTGGGAATTACAACAGAGATCCTGGATGACTCCAGTAAGGAAACCAATCTTCCGATGGGATCAGTTACCTATGCAATTCCTGTGAAAACAGAGGAAGCGGCTGTGGGAGATTCCATTCTTTATCAGGGAGATTCCAAGGCTTACAAATATATGATCACCGAGATCGACCAGGAGAATAAGACCTTTCAGGTCATCGATGCTTCCAATTCCAAAGAGAAAGCTCTTACAGTACAGGCGAAGGAGTACTTCCCCAAGGTAGTGATCACTATAGGATATGTAGGATATCTTCTGATCGCCACTGAAAGTATTGAAGGACTTATTATTCTGGGACTGGCTGTACTTTTTCTGATTATCCTCTATATTATAGCAGAGCTGTGGAAGAAAGATCCTCAGGATGATTATGATGAGATGGATACAGAGCCCGGTTATGTGAAAAGCAAGAAAGAGCTGAAACGGGAAGAAAAAGCCAGACAGCGGAGATATAAAGAAGAAGAAAAACAGATCAGAAAAGAAGAAAAGCAGAACCGAAAGGGAGCAGATGCCCCCAGGAAAAAAATTCGTACCGGTGGTTTCGTGGATACAATCTATGAGGATGAACTGGAAACGGATAACGAAAAGCCGGTTACAGTACAGACTGCTACCAGCGAGGCTCATGAGCTGCTGAAAAAGGAAATTGCAGCAGCGACAGCAGATGAGCCGGAGGCGCAGCCAGAAGAACCGGAGAAAGAAGTAGTGATTTCTCCTACAGAGAATATTGTGACACATCTAAAGGAAGCATTGGAAGAAGAAAAACAGAAGCCGGAAGCACCTGTGGATGAGGAAGAAGAAACAGAATCACTTCCTATAAGACGTATGGCGATCCCGGTGTGGTCAGCAGCACAGATTGCAGAGAGTGCCAAAAACCAGGGAGATGCCCCTGATATAGTGAAGGATGATATTACAAAGGTTACACTTTTTGATTACTCAGATATTGTAGCCGGCGACAAACCTGCATCTGGGGAAAAACAGAATTAGAAATGAGTAAATGCGAAATCTGATATAAATTCGGGTTTCGCATTTGTTATTGTGCAAAATGTCTGCATTTTTCGTGCGAATACCTGATCACAGGGTAGAATTAACAAAAAATAAAAAAGTAAAAAAAATACTTGCAATTTCCCAAAAGGTCGTGTATACTCCTATTTGTTGTGACATTGATAGCAATGAAGCGCGAGGTTGCTGCCACAAAGCTGGCAGGTTTTCCGTGGAGCGAATGTCAAGTTTAAAAACTGACGACAAGTCACTGTACAAGTTCAGAAAGACCATCGTGGGATGGGCGTGTGTGGAAAAATTTGATGACACACACGGAGATGTGTACAGTCGCCGCTTGTCGTACTGCTTGAAAAGTACGAATAGGAGGAGACTTTTTTTATGGCAAATCAGGTAATGAGAATCACATTAAAGGCTTATGATCATCAGTTAGTAGATGCATCTGCAGCAAAAATCATCGAGACTGTTAAAAAGAACGGAGCAACAGTTAGCGGACCGGTTCCGCTTCCGACTAAGAAGGAAGTTGTTACAATCTTAAGAGCTGTTCACAAATACAAAGATTCCAGAGAGCAGTTCGAGCAGAGAACTCATAAGAGACTCATCGATATCATGACACCAACTCAGAAAACAGTAGATGCACTTTCCAGACTGGAAATGCCTGCAGGTGTTCACATCGATATCAAGATGAAAAACAAATAATTAACTCGTTTTTAAATGTCCCTTGGGCATTTCAAAAAACTATATGATTGCCTTTATGGTAATCCGCTATAAGGAGGAAGAAAGAAATGAAGAAAGCTATTTTAGCTACTAAAGTCGGAATGACTCAGATCTTCAATGAAGAAGGCCAGTTAATTCCGGTAACAGTTTTACAGGCTGGTCCTTGTGTCGTAACTCAGGTTAAGACAGAAGAGAACGATGGATACGCTGCAGTTCAGGTTGGATTCGGCGATATCAGAGAAAGCCTTGTTAACAAACCGGAAAAAGGACACTTTGA
>CAKRYE010000018.1 GCA_934426285.1 uncultured Blautia sp. | reverse complement strand
AATTCGTTTAAATTAAAAATGGAAAATATGATGAAGAATTTCATCACGTATAGATTAGATAAATACAGAATAGCACACTTCGTTCTTTTTGAAAAGCCCCATTTACAATATATGTAAACAGGGCCTAGTGTGCCAATAAGTTGACTTATTGCTGAATTTTATTTTTACATTCTGTCCGGTGCTGAGAATCCAAGAAGATCGATGCATGTCTCCAGAACCTTCTTAGTGAGTTTCAGCAGCTGGATGAAGGAAGCTTTCTGTGCTTCGTTCTCTTCGCTGAGGATCTTTGTCTCATGATAGAAGCTGTTGAATGCATTGGATACTTCGTAAATATATGCACAGATCTTATGCGGTGCTTTTTCTTCAAAAGCGTTCTCTACAGTTGCACCGAAACCTGTCAGCTGAAGCATCAGGTTCTTCTGACTGTCGTTTACAGGATCAAGGATTGCACCCGCTTCAAGGTTGCCTCCCTCTTCTTTAAAACGGTTCAAAATAGATTTGATACGAACGATTGTATAAAGGATATACGGACCCGTGTTTCCTTCAAATGATGTAAATCTGTCAATATCAAAAATATAATCCTTGGTAGCCTGGTTAGAAAGGTCACCATATTTGATTGCGGAAAGCCCTACAATCTCTGCAGTTTCTTTCGCATCTTTATCTTTTACGCTGCGGTTCTCAACAATCTTGGTAAACATCTCTTCGTTGATGTCTTTAATGAGAGTTTCCAGACGCATAACGCCTCCCTCTCTTGTCTTGAACGGTTTGCCGTCTTTTCCGTTCATGGTTCCGAATCCAAGGAAGGAAAGCTTTGTATCATCTTTTACAAGCCCGGTCTTTCTTGCACAGCGGAATACCTGGATGAAGTGAAGTTCCTGACGTTTGTCTACCACATACAGGATCTCATCCGGGTTAAATAATTTCATACGCTCTACAATTGTTGCAAGGTCTGTAGTTGTGTAGAGAGAAGCTCCATCTGACTTCAGAAGCATACATGGAGGAATTTCTTTTGTGTCGTTCTCTTCTTTTACATCTACTACAAGTGCACCCTGATCTACATAGGCAAATCCTTTTTCTTTCATCTCCTCAACCATTCCGGGAATATATGGCTGTGCATCAGATTCCTTTTTCCAGAGATCAAAAGATACGTTTAATTTGTCATAGTTGCGTTTCAGGTCTGTAACGGATACGTTCATAATATGGTTCCAAAGAGCCATATAGCCCGGTTTGCCCTGCTGAAGAAGATGAGTTGCTTCCAGAGCTTCGTTTCTGTACGCTTCATCCTCTTTGGACTTGCCGCTTGCACATGGATAAATTTCTTCCAGCTCGCTGATCGTAAATGGTGCTTCCTCCGGATATTCTCCTGTGTAAGAATCATCAAAATAAACCAGTTCCGGTTTTCTGTGTTTCAATTCTGTAATGATCAGTCCCATCTGAAGACCCCAGTCTCCCAGATGAACGTCACCGATCACTTTATGTCCCACAAAGTGGCCGATTCTCTTAATACTCTCGCCAATGATTGCAGAACGAAGATGTCCTACATGAAGAGGTTTCGCAACATTTGGTCCGCCGTAGTCGATGATGATCGTCTTCGGTTCTTTTGCTGCTGATACGGAAAGTTTCTCGTCTGCTGCCATTTCCTTTAAGTAATGTGCAAGGAATTCACCTTTTACTTTCAAATTGATAAATCCTGGTTTTACGACTTCTGTCATGGAGAAAACCTGGCTGTCTTTTAAGTATGCTACTACATCATCAGCGATCATAAACGGTGCTTTCTTGTACGCTTTGGCTCCTGCCATAGCACCATTGCACTGAAATTCGCAAAGGTCCGGTCTGTTGGATACGGTTACTTTTCCGTAGGATGGGTCGTATCCGGCTTTTTCAAATGCTGCAGAAAGTTCTTCCGCCATCTGTTCCATCAGTTTCTTCATTCTATTAACTCCTCAACTAAATATTATTCTCTCAGAAATACGTCTTTCCTAAAAGTTTATTTTACAACGACTCTTCTGGAACAAGCTACTGCTACTGCTCCATATCCAATATGACAGGCCACACTCAGAGATAAAGGATCTAAAACTATCTCCTGCCCCGGAAAAGCCTCTTCCAGTTCTTTCTTAAACTCCAGAGCCTCCTCTTCATTTCCTGCATAGGCAGACTGCAGACACATTTCTCCACGCTTTACATATTCAGCAAAACGATTTTCCCAATCATTCTGCATAGCTTTCACCATAACCCGCTTAGCCTGTTTCTTACCTCTGGTCTTGGAATAGGCATCCAGCTTATCACCCTGGATCTGTAATACCGGCTTTAAATTCAAAACCGTTCCGATTGCTGCCGCTGCGGGAGTGATCCTGCCACCCTTTTTCAGATATTTCAAAGTTTCCAAAGTAATATAAATACTGGAATCTGATTTCTGTTCCTCTAAAACCTGTCTGATCTGCAGGGCATCTCTGCCTGCATCTCTCAATGTCAGTGCATCCAATACAGACTGTTTTTGTGTAACAGAAATTCTCTGATTATCCACTACCTGTACTTTTCCATCATATTCCCGGGCCAGTCCGCTGGCTGTATCACAAGAAGCACTGAGTCCGCTGGACATTGGAATATGCACAATCTGATCATAGCTTTCCAGAAGTGTATTCCATAATCCACACACATCTGCCGGTCCCGGCTGTGAAGTGGAGATAGATTCCTCATTTTTCAGACGCTCATAAAACTCTTCCTGAGAAAGAGTAATCCCCTCCAGATAAAGCTTCTCATTAATATAAAAAGGCATAGGAATCACACTAACTCCCAGATCCCTGGCCAGATCCTGTGTTATGCCGCTGTTACTGTCTGTGACAATGGCCACTTTTCCCATATACATTTCTCCTTTACTTCTAATTCATCCTTCATATAAATAAAATTTCTGTATTGCTGATCATAGGTGAACAGCTGATAGTTTTCATCTATGCAATGTAAAAATACATACTGTGTTTAGTTTAACATAATTTGGGGGCTATCTCAATCCGGAATTTAAAATTTACAGCGTAAAATTTTAAGATCATAAAAAATAGTATATTTATAAAAAAGAAGCACTGACATTCACATCAGTGCATTCCTTTCATCTTATTCACTTCTAAGTGCATCAATTGGATTCAGATTTGCAGCCTTTACAGAGGGAAGCAAACCAAATACCACACCGATCACTGTAGAAAAAAGTACCGCCACCACAATAGACGGAATACTGATAGCAGTAGGCGAACCTGTTACTTTTCCCACAACCTTGGAAAGTCCGATGCCGGTTACAACTCCGATAATGCCTCCAATACTGGTAAGTACAGAAGCCTCTGTCAAAAACTGACCCAGTATTGTCTTTTTGCGTGCACCAATAGCCTTCTTCAAACCAATCTCTTTGGTACGCTCTGTAACTGACACAAGCATAATATTCATAACACCGATGCCTCCAACCAGCAAGGATATACTTGCGATCCAAATCAGCTGATTGTTTGTGCTTTCACTCAGCTTCTGCATATTTCTTACCTGCTTCATAATATCATCTGCCTTATATTTCAAAGTAGATGTCTTTCCGTTTCCTGCTGAAGGAATCACCTCATTCAGCACCTCAGCCGCATCATTTCCCACTGTACTCATAGTATCCGTACTGTCAGCTTTTACCACTGCATTCTGGGGCACATCAAATTTAAAGGAAATCGGCCAGCAGCTGTCAGGAATCATCACATTTCCAATAATATTCTCCTGATATGTATAATAATCAGTAAGATTACTGATCGTTGGCTGATAATTTTCATTTTGGCGGATCACGCCTACCACTGTATAAGGTTCCTGGTTAATTTCTACAGTTTTCCCTACAGGATTCTCCGAGGGAAACAGATTCTGTGCAGCATTATCATCAATCAGCGCTACCTTATTATATTTTTTGTAATCATCCGTCACAAATCCTCTTCCGGACTGAACCACATAGCCACAGGTTGCCAGATAATTCACATCAATACCATAGACACTTCCACCCTGAAGACTATTGTTATTATTATAAATGGTTGCATTGGAACTGTTGTAATAAAAAGTTGCATTCTCTACGTGATCCAGATCATGAATCTTATCTTTGACATCATCTGTGAGAACCGGTGTCTGACTTGTAGTGGATCCATACTCTGAATCATATTGATTGTCACCATCATACAGATATATATTTACCGTATTGGAGCCAGCGCCGATAAGATCTTCCTTAATCTGCTCACTTGTGCCCTTAATGGTAGATACAATTGCTATAATGGAAGCAATACCAATAATAATGCCAAGCATTGTCAGAAAGGATCTCATCATATGTGACCATATTCCCTGAAAAGCCAGGCGTATATTTTCAATCATAAAATTTCTCCCTTCTTACTATTGATTATACATATAGTCCAAAGTTACCTCGTTGGTTTTGGCGCCCTCAACAACATCCTTGCCATAAGGAAATGCCAGCTTGTCATCGCTGCTGATGCCGCCCTTGATGATGATATCATAACCGCTGTCCACAGTAGCACCTACTCTGATCTCCTGCTTTTTCAGAACTCCGTTGTCATCCTTGTACACATAGTTTTTTCCGTTTTCACTTTTTACAAAAGCCTTAGACAAAACCATGCTACCATTATCAGCTGCTGAATTCTGCAATTCCACCATTACATAATCCGGTGTATCAAACTGCAGGCTTTTATCATCAACAACAGCGGTAAATGCATAATAGGACACATTTGGATTATTATCTCCATAATAATTAGAAGAATCTACCGGATATTCAGAAACATCCATAATTTCTGCCTCAAATTGTCCTGATGTATAACTGGTACAGCTCAGCTTTGTACCCTCTTTCACAGTATCCAGCATCAGTTCGCTGACAGCACCTACCACATAGTAACCATCTGCGCTCTTTACTTTGAGCAACGCTTTGCCGTCTGTAGTTGTACCACTGGACACATCTCCCACATAGGAAACACTTCCATCCAGCTTACTGCTTACAAGCTTCTTATTTGCTTTCTTTTCCAGTTGTGAGATCTTGATATCACTCTCCTGAATATCCAGCTTCAGACTTGCTATCTTACTGTTCTGATATTTGATTGCATCTGCTCTGGAAACAGTTGTTCCTGCTGGTTCGGTATTGCTTCCGCCGCCATTGTTATCGTCATCTGCATCATCTGTATTTTCATACCTGGATGCATCTGCCAGAGTGAATTCCACCTCTGCAAACTCATATACCGACTTCTCCAGCAAGCTTCCGTTGATTAGATAATATCCTGTACAGGATTCCTTACGGTCTTCGTAATTTCCAATTTTATCTGACTGATGAAATTCCAGCTGATACCAGTATCCTCCCTGATGCTCTATCTGGGTTCCGTCCTCACTGTAGCCTGCCATTTTATTGAAAAAGCCACCTGTCACAGTAACCTTTTCTTTGGCACTGCTGCACAGAAATATATATGGATCCTCCTCTGTACCGGTTCCTGTATAGGGGATAGTCTTACCATCCAGTTTCTGATAAAAAGGCTCTTCACCATCTGTCATATTCTGATCGATGGTTGGCGTAGGTGTTGGTGTCAGCTGCGAAGAATCATCAAAGGAATTCTCTGTTCCATCTCCGAAATCACTGGCAGAAGGATCTCCATAAGAAGGTGTATCATTAATACTCTGTTCTGTATCTTCTTCAGCATTCGTTTCCTCACTCTGCCCATTCTCTGTGCCTTCAACAGCTTCCGTCTCTCCGTCCACCTCTCCACCATCTGTAAAAGCATTCAGCAACAGGGGACGGAATGCTACAGCCAGATAATTACCGTTCAAATCTGCTGTAGAAGATAAAGTTGTATCCGGAGCCAGATTATCCCCTGAATCTGCGGCACTGCTATCAGGAATATCGGAACTGTCTGCATTTGTTCCTCCGTCAGACTCTTCCACCGGGCCGCCATTCTGAAGGCTTTTCAGTCTGGCCTGTGCTTTGTTCAAATCCTGTTCCTGTTTCTGTTTTTTCAGTTTTGCAATATTTAACTCCATCTCTACAAGGGTAGTATCAAAGGAAATCAATGGATCTCCTTTTTTTACAGCATCACCCTTGGCTACATACACCTGATCAACGATCAGGTCTTTATCCCCGCTTACAGTCTGGGTAGCACTGGCTGTTACGGTTCCATCAATGGTAGTATTGCTGGAATAATACTGCTGCAGAAGGCCACTGACTGGTGTAACATTTACTGTCTTCACACTGTTTTTCTTCATCTGCATCAGTCCCGCACCAATTCCGGTACCTGCCAGAGCCACTACCAGTATACCGGTGATTATTTTTCTGGATTTTCCCATGAAATCACCTCTTTTCCTGAAGGATACCATCTTTTATGGTAACCACCCTTTTCGCATGGGAAGCAATCTCTGCATCATGGGTGATCATAAGCACCGATACCCCTTCCTCATTCAATCTCTGAAAAAGCTCCATTACCTGAGCTCCTGATTTACTGTCCAGAGCCCCTGTAGGCTCATCTGCCAGCAGAAGCTTTGGATTATTCACGATTGCTCTTGCAATAGCAACTCTCTGCATCTGTCCTCCGGACAGCTGGTTCGGCTTAAAATCCACACGATCTGCAAGTCCCACTCTTTCCAATGCCTTCCGAGCCCTTTCTCTACGTTCCTTTTTCGGAACCCTGGCATAATTTAAAGGCATTTCCACATTTGCCAGCGCACTCTGCTTTGGGAGAAGATGAAAGCTCTGGAATACAAAACCGATCTTATGAAGTCTGATATCCGACATTGCATTTTCGGAACAGGCTTTAATGTCCTGTCCGTCCAGGTAAAAGGTTCCCTCTGTCTGTTTATCCAGGCAGCCTATAATATTCATAAGTGTGGTCTTTCCTGAACCGGAGGGTCCCATAATTGCTACATATTCTCCCTCTTCCATAGAAAAATTCACATCTTTTAATACCGGAACCTTCATCTTTCCCTGCTGGTACTCTTTATAAATCCCCTTTAATTCCAGTATCATTGAATTCCCTCCGTATCCTCATCCGCACTTATACCCGGAGCTTCATCCATAGGGATCAGATCCTCATTTGGATCCAGTGTATCCTCAGAATCAGAATCACCCAGATCCTCGGAGTCTTCGTCAGTACTCTCTTCTATAGGTTCCATATCCACAGAATCATCCGGCATTGCATAACTGTCTGCACCTGTCATATCCATACTGAGGTCATCCTCACCTTCACCAAGAGTCTGGGTAATATCTCCCTCTTCTGTCGTTTCCCCTTCCTTCAGAGCATCTGTAGGAAACGCAATACTGTCCTTCTTGGTCAGTCCGTCAATAATCTCATATTCACCCAGATCATCATCATGCTTTCCAAGAGTTATATATCTTTTTTCCAACTTTTTCTTATCATTGGCAGCCCATACATAAGGCTCATTGGTATCAGCATCCACAATATAATAATCGCTGAGCCACAGTCCTTCCTTCTGCTCATCCTGCCCGATATCTCTTTCTATATATACATGCTGTCCCAGCATCAACCCGTCAGAAGAATCCAGCTCCACATAAAACGGATAAGAAGTAGATGTTGTCTGTTCATCTGAGCTGCTGCTCATACCCATCATATACATGTCATCATTACTCTCAGATGTTCCATTATTCATATCAATACTTCCCATTGTTCCTTTCCATGTCTTTGTGCTGTCCACCCGGGAACGGATGATCACAGCTTCTCCAGGAACAACAGAATCTCTGTTCTGCTCATTTACCTTTCCTTTCACTCTGTAGGAACCGGTACTCAAAATAGTAATAAAAGCAGAACTGTCAGAATTACTGCTTCCGCCTGACATTACATCTGAAGAATCACTGTCATCCACTGTATCCCCGTCATCACTGGTCATTTTGGATGTATCGATTTTCTGAATCACACCGTCAATCTCACTTCTCACCTCTGTATTGCCGGTAGCATTCTGGAGCTTTTCAATTTCTGCAGTCTTACTCTTCTGATTATATTCATTTTTTTTCAGATTCATCTTATTGGTTTCGATTTCAATTGTATAGGAAAGCTGATCCTCTGACTTTGCTTTCTTCTTCTCTGCTTCCAGAGTAGCAATCTGCTCTGTAAGGCTCACCTGTTCATTTTTCAGTCTGTCCAGATCCAGCTTTGCCTGCTGCAGATCATCCTGAATGCTGCTGAGATCATATTCAAAAAGAAGCTGTCCTGCCTTAACCTCATCTCCGGTCTTTACCTGAACTTCCTTTACCTTACGTCCACTTTCTATCTTAACATTCACCGTTTCCTGAGGCTCTACCACTCCGGCAAAACGATTCGTTGCCGCTGACTCCACTCCGGTAAGAACGCTGACCTTGGAAACATATACAATGGAATCATTATTTCCACCCTGACCGCTGCCGTAAAAACGATACCAGACACCAGTACCAATGGCACCGGCTGCGATAAGGATTCCCAAAACGATAAGAATACGTTTTTTCATAATTACCTCCTTGCTGCTGTTGTATTTCTGCCTACTTTCGCTATTATACACTTTTTCTTTTCAGCAGCCGAAATCTTCACTTTCCTATAATAGCAGATTCCTCTTGAAAAAGAAAGCTCTGACGCCAAATGATGCAGATTTCACAATTTTTTCACTATTTTTTTATGAAATTCGTTCATAATTTATACATTTTTGACATTTTTATAAAAATCTGGTAAAATAGTGTGGAATTATTTTGAAAGGAAAGAATACGTATGAAGATTATCAAACGTCTCCTCCCGGTTCTCTTCTCATTACTGTTCGTACTGGCTCCGTCTATACTTTGTGGCTGCTCCCGTACAGACAGCTCCGATGCAGAGGAAGTAATCAAAAGTGAACTGGATCAACTGAAAAATCTGGATTCTGATACTACTCAAAAATATATTTCCTATACTGAGATGTTTCCGGATGCAACAGAAAATACCAATCTGTCCGATGAAATACAGAATGTATTTTCTCTTTTCTTCCAGCAATTTGATTATAAAATTCTGGATGTCAGCGTCGACGAAGATAAAAAAAATGCCCAGGCTTCTCTTGAGCTTACCACCATTGATGCCAAATCTCTTGCAGCAGATTTTGCAGCAGAATTGCTCAGAACCAAAATCACAGAAGATGCCCAGGCAAAAACAGGAAATATCAAAGATTCCTCCAAATCTCTGGAAGGTCATTATCTGATACTGAATCAGCTTCTCACAAATAACAAGTATGATTCAACAGTAACAGACTCGACCATTCAACTGGTCAACAAAGGTGACGGTAAAAAAGAGAAATGGGAGATCAGACGGAGTTATTCCCTGGAAAATGATCTTGTCGGCGGTCTCATGGTCTATCTGGCCGATCCCGATATCCTTTCTCCCGAAGATACTCTGGCCGTATACTTCAATACACTGAAAAAAATGAATCTTGAAGAAATGAGCTCTTATCTTGGTGTTGTAGATATAATGAATACCTCTGATTCTGTAAAGAACTCTATTGCAGAAGCACTTGTAGAACAGGTACATAAGAATTTTAATTTCAAAATTAAGACAAGCAGCGTCAATGGCTATAATGCTACTGTCACTACGGAAATCACAACTTTTGACAGCAATGCTATTCTCAGCGATTATCAGCACAGCCTGGATGATTATCTTGCATCTCCGGATTCCGTCATTGACGGATCGCAGAAGCGATATGATAAATCTCTGGATTTACTTTTGAAAAGCATTGAAAGTAACACTGCCTCTGCCACCTCCGATGTGGATTTTGTCCTGATCAATGACGGCACCTCATGGAAGCTACAAGATGAAGGACGCACTCTGGGAGATGCGATTTTTGGCACTTTGACCACCTCACCCTTAGATGATTCTTCTGATTCAGAATCAGAATCCAAAAAACAATAATAAAAATGGTTTCATAAACAAGCTCATCTAAGTTTATGAAACCATTTTTTATGATACAGAAATCTTCTCTCACATACCGGTAATAATCTTAATAAACAGAAGTGCCAGCACCACAAGAATAATCGGACGCACAATTTTGCTCCCATTTTTCATTACCATTCCAGATCCTACATAATGTCCTGCAATTGAAAAAGCAGAAGCTGCAAGTCCCAGAAGAATTACAATTTTACCACTAAATAAAAATACAGCAAGAGCCATTACATTTGAGGAAAGATTTGCAAGCTTCATAGTCCCCGAAGCTTTTGATACTGGAAGTTTTGCCACTCCTGTATAAAGAATCAGAAGAAATGTACCGGTTCCCGGTCCATAAAATCCATCATAACACCCTACCAGTAAAGAACATACAGCACACAGAAGCCATTGCTTTCTTCTGGAAATGTCAGTCTGAATATCTTCTTCCAGATTTTTCTTTTTCAAAACATAAAAAGCCACAATGGGAAGTATGGGAATCAACATCCATTTCAGAAGTTTGTCACTTGCTGTCAACGCCAGGTGTGCCCCTGCAAAGGAGCCCAGTAATGCCATGGAAATACAGGGCAATGCCAATCCCCAGTCTACAAATTTGTTTTTGCACAGACGAACTGTGGAAATTGCTGTACCTGTTGCAGAAGACAGCTTATTAGTTGCTATGGCATTGTGCATGGGAACTCCTGCAAGCAAATATGCAGGCAGGGAGATCAAACCTCCGCCGCCTGCAATAGAATCCACAAATCCTGCAAGAAAAACCATAGGGCATACAATCAAAAAACACGGAATTGTAAGTGTCATTTTCAGTTTTCTTCTTCCTCCGGTCTTACCTCCAGATCCAGTTCTTTAAGCTGTGCTTCACTTACCACACTCGGTGACTGAGTCATCAGACAGGAAGCATCCTTTACCTTCGGGAATGCAATTACATCACGGATACTGTCAACCTTTGCCATAAGCATAACCAGACGATCCAGTCCATAAGCCAGTCCTGCGTGAGGCGGAACTCCATATTTGAATGCATCCAGAAGGAATCCAAACTGCTCATGAGCTTCTTCTTTGGTGAATCCAAGTTCTTTAAACATTCTTTCCTGAATGTCATCCTGATGGATACGAACACTTCCGCCACCAATCTCATTACCATTAAGAACAATATCATAAGCCTTTGCACGAACCTTACCCGGATCTGTATCCAGTAATGGCAGATCCTCTTCCATCAACATTGTAAATGGATGATGCATTGCTGTAAAGCGGTTCTCTTCCTCACTCCACTCAAGAAGCGGGAACTCTGTTACCCATACAAAACGATATTCATTCTTATCCAGAAGATTCATCTGTTTTGCAAGCTCCAGACGAAGGGCACCCAGTACATCATAAACCAGCTTCTTTTTATCTGCAGCAAAGAGAAGAAGGTCTCCCGGTTTTCCGTCCATAGTAGCAACCAGCGCATCCATCTCTTCCTCTGTCATGAATTTTGCAAAAGAAGATTTTCTTGTTCCATCTTCCGCAATGGCAATATATGCCAGGCCTTTGGCACCGTATCCTTTTGCAAATTCAACCAGCTTATCAATCTTTTTACGTGGCATAGCGCCCTGTCCTTCTGCATTGATACCACGGACACTTCCGCCATTCTCCAGAGCAGAAGTAAATACGCTGAAACCACAATTTCTAACTACGTCGCTTACATCATGAAGCTCCATGCCAAAACGCATATCCGGTTTATCAGATCCAAATCTGTCCATAGCCTCCTGCCAGGTAATACGCTGAATCGGAAGTTTTACCTCAACATCCAGAACTTCTTTAAACAGATATGCCAGGAATCTCTCATTTACATCAATAACATCATCCACATCTACAAAAGAAAGTTCCATATCGATCTGTGTAAATTCAGGCTGTCTGTCCGCACGGAGATCCTCATCACGGAAGCATCTTGCTATCTGAATGTAACGGTCATATCCGGAACACATCAGAAGCTGTTTGTAAAGCTGCGGAGACTGAGGCAGTCCATAGAAATGTCCCGGATGAACTCTGGACGGTACCAGATAATCTCTGGCTCCCTCAGGAGTACTCTTTCCAAGCATAGGAGTTTCAATTTCCATGAATCCCTCTTTTGCAAAAAACTGTCTGGTAAGCATCATTACTTTGCTCTTCAGCATAATATTTTTCTGAATATCAGGTCTTCTCAAATCCAGATAACGATATTTCAGTCTGATCTCGTCTTTTGTCTTGCAGTTCTCTTCAATTGGAAATGGTGGAACTTCTGCTTCTGACAATACACGAAGAGAGTTTACACGAAGCTCAATCTCACCTGTTGCCAGATTTTTATTAACAGCACCGCCTCTTTCTTCTACAACACCGGTAACTGCAATTACAAATTCACTGCGAAGTTTTCCTGCTTTTGCAAATCCATCTGCATCAATGCTGCCATTCTCAAAAATCAACTGCATGATTCCTGAACGGTCTCTTAAATCCACAAAAATAATGCCGCCTTTATCACGGGCTTTCTGAACCCATCCCATAAGAACGATTTCTTTGCCCTTCATTTCTTTTGTCACTTCTGCACATCGGCATGTTCTGTGCAGTCCCTGCATACTTTCTGCCATGGTTCTTCCTCTTTTCCTGATTTTATAATTTATAAATAATTGTTCAGTAGGCTTACATTTTATCTCTGAAAAATTCTACAAATTCTGTATATCCTTCAGCATTCATCTGATCCTTCTGGAATTTCTTGTTTTTCTTCATAATCGAAATATTAACCTGTGTTCCGGCATTTCTTTCTTCTCTGGCCTGTTCCAGAATCTTCAGAAGCTTATCTGCAGGCATATTTTTCTCGATAAGATATGCTTTCTTTCCATTTTTTGTAGGAATCTGGTAATCTCTCTCCAGAAGCAGCATAACGATTCTCTCAAATCCAATAGAGAATCCACAGGCAGAAGTATTGTTGCCTGTAAATTTACCGATCATCTCATCATAACGTCCGCCGCCGCCAACGCTGCCGCCAAACTCATCCATGGAAATTTCAAAAATCGGACCTGTGTAATAAGACATTCCACGAACCAGTGTGGGATCAAATGCCATTTTAAAGTCTGCTGATTTTACAGATTCCACTGTAGTGATAATTGTTTCCAGATCCTCTGCAACCTTTGGATCCAATACATCCTTTAATTTATCTTTGCAAAAACGCACGCCCTGAATATCTGAAGTAATTTCCTGGAACATGCCCAGATAAGTATCAATACAATCCTTTGCAAACCCTTCTTTTTCCAGTTCTTCTGCCACACCTTCCAGACCGATCTTGTCCATTTTGTCCAGAATGATAAATACTGTGTCAAAGCTCTCCTGTGGGAATCCACTGTACTGTGCCATTGCTTTCAGGATCTTTCTGTCATTGATACGAATTGTAAAATTATGAAAATCCAATTTACCCAGCAGTGTAGTTGTTGCAAGTACCAGTTCAATTTCTGCCAGATAAGTAGGCTCTCCCAAAATATCAATATCACACTGCATAAACTGACGGAAACGTCCTCTCTGAGGTCTGTCTGCCCTCCATACATTTCCCATCTGAAGTGCCTTAAAAGGAGCAGGAAGCTCATTGGCATTATTGGAATAATATCTGGAAAGTGGAACAGTTAAATCATAACGAAGACCTGAATCCACCAGATCCGCCTCTGATTCTGCCTTATCCAGTTTCAGCTTTTCTCCACGTTTTAATATCTTGAAAATAAGCTTTTCATTCTCGCCACCCTGTTTACTGCAGAGATTCTCAATATGCTCTACACATGGGGTCTCAATTGCAGAAAATCCAAATGTTCCATAAGTCTCACGAATCATGTTCATCACATAATTCCTGATTTCCATCTCTCTTGGTAAAATATCCTTCATACCGGTTACCGGTTTCTTCTTTAATGCCATCTTTTCCTCCTCTTATCCTGTCAGGCTTTCTCTTTATGAACAACTCTCTGGAATGCCAGAAAAACCTGCATATCAAAATTTTTCACTTCATCAATCATCAGTTCCATCACTGTCCCCATATCAAACCCTTTTCTGTAAGGCCTGTCAGAGGTCAAAGCTGCATATACATCGCAGACTCTGAGGACTCGAGCTCCTATAGGAATTTCCTTCCCAGCTTTATTGGAAGGGTAACCGCTGCCATCATAATTCTCATGATGATACAGGATACTTTGCAGAACAAAGTCCGAATACCCCTGCCCCTTTAGTTCCTCATATCCCAGTGTGGAATGCATCCGTACATATTTCAGTTCCTCAATAACCAGTGGGTCTCTTTCCTGTCCATTAATATACCCTGTAAGTTTCAATTTACCAATATCATGAAGCATTCCGGCAATGGCAAGCTGGTAACACTGGTCATGGGGCAATCCCAACTCTTCTGCCACTGCATAAGCCAGATTGCTGACTACAACTCCGTGATGCAGTTCTGCAGAAAGGTCAAATTCAAGAATACGCTTTTCTGATCCGGATGTCGTCTTCAGTGCTGCATTCAAAACCTTACCTCCAAATATTTAAAGCCATTTATCAACTGCTGTCCGTTTTCTCTGGATCATCTCATCAATACGGGAAATATAATTGGAAACATCCTTTACATTTTCCACTCGTTCAATTCTTTTTCCGTGATCAAAAACCAACTTGGAGGAGCCTCCTGCTCCAAGAGCAATGATCGGCTGTTTTTCCTCCATAATCAGTATATTGTAAATTCCGGCTTTGTCAACCTTTGCATAGCCAACATTTTCGAAATTTCCCTTCATATTTTTCTGTCTGTACAGATAATATGGTCCCATTCCCATTTCGTATGCAGTTTTCATGGTCAGATCCATGATCTCCTGATTATTCTCAAAGGACATTTCCTGATATTTTTCTTTAAAAATATTAAGACGGGCAGCACGTTTTACAGCTAGCGAATGAACCGTCATACTATCCGGTGCAAGCTCCTGTATCTGCTCAAGTGTACGTTCAACCATAGAAATATCTTCCCCCGGAAGTCCCACGATCAGATCCATATTGATATTATCATATCCCAGCTCCCTTGCCAGATAAAAAGCCTCCCTGGTCTGTTCTACTGTATGGCGTCTGCCTATGAGGTCCAGGGTTTCCTGATTCATTGTCTGAGGATTTACAGAAATCCTGGTTACCGGATACTCCCGGATTGCCTGAAGCTTCTCTCTGGTAATACTGTCCGGTCTGCCGGCCTCAATTGTAAATTCAGCAAGACCCTCATATCCAAACGCCTCTCCTAACGTATCCAGAAGCTTACGCAGCTGATGGGGCAGAAGCGTTGTTGGAGTTCCCCCACCGATATAGATCGTGTCCAATTTTCTACCCTGCATTAAAAATGCTGTTTCCCTGATTTCTTTGCAGAGTGCCTCTACATATTCGTCCGTTCTCTTTTCCCACACTTTCAAAGGATAGGAACTGAAAGAGCAATACAGACAAATACTTGGACAGAAAGGGATTCCTATATAGAGACTATAACCATTCTCATAATCAATATCCTTTAAAATCTCCCTCTCTCTGTTTGCAATTGTAACAGCAAGGGCAGTTTTTTCCGGACTGACTAAATATTTCTCCCTCATTTCCCGGGCAGCCTCTGTGTTCTTCATCCCGGACTCAATCATTCCCATTGCCAGCTTTGCCGGACGGATTCCTGTGAGATTTCCCCAGGGAAGAGTACGCCCGGTCAGTTTAACCAGAAGCTGATACAACGCATATTTCAACACATCCTTATTCTCTTTTCGCAAAGCATGAGGATCTTTTACAGTCAGTTTATCTTCTCCTATCACATCTGCCGAAGCAACACCTTTTCTATCTGTAAAACCCGCTGTTACATTCTCCCTGCGATCATAGCTTATTTTATATGTTTCATTCTCCCGTTCCACACGGAAGCGGAGGTCATACTCTCCTGCTTCCGCTTCATCATATAGAGTATGTATCTCCGCTTCGGGATAAAATGCTTTTATCAGTTCATAAACATCATGCTCAAATTCTCTGTCCAGAAATAAAATATCTATTTTATACAAATGGATTATACCTCTTTTCATAGCCAATAGTAGTAGATACATCATGTCCGGGATAAACCTCAGTCTCTTCCGGAAGTGAATCCAGAAGCTTATGCAGACTTCTCACAATATCCGAAGCACTGCCTCCCGGAAAATCAGTTCTCCCAACAGAGCCACAGAATAACGTATCTCCGCTAAATAAGACGCCTTCATCCTTCAGATAATAGCAGCAGCTTCCTTTTGTATGTCCGGGAGTATGAATTATCTGTATCGAAAAACCAGCTGTCCGGAATACATCCAGGTCATCCAAAAAAACATCCGGCACTATTGAACAACTTTTTTCGTAGTGACAGGTCATATTCATAGCGGGCTCTCTCAGCATCTCTTCTTCCTGACGACAGGCGTAGACCGGAATATGGTATTTTTCTTTTACCGCTTCCACAGCTGTAATATGATCAAAATGTCCATGAGTCAAAAGAATTGCCACAGGCTTCCCGTTCATCTGCATAACCTTCTGTTCAATCTTTTCCGGACAGTCTGCCGGATCAATAATGATCATCTCACCGGTTACTTTATTTTTCAGAAAATAACAGTTTGTATAAACCGGTCCCAGAATACACTTCTGTAATTCTAAATTATTCATATACTTCCTTTCTCAGATGACACAATCAATCTCATTATTCGCTCATAACCAAATCAACCGGTAGTTCTCTCTACATCAATAACGCTCTCCACCTGACGGATTTTCTCAATAAGAGATCTAAGTTCCTCTTTGCTGGAAATTTCAAAGCTCATAGAAATCGTTGCCTTCTCCTGCTTATTGGTCCGGCTGTTAATACTACGAAGATCAATCTTGCGTTCTGTAAAGATCTTTGACAGATCCACCAGCAGACCTGTTCGGTTATTTGCATAAACCTGAATTCCAGCCGTATATTTCTCCACTGCTTTCACATCAGGCTGCTGCCATTCTGCCTCAATCAGCCGTGTACGGTCTATCTCTGACATATTCAATACATTCACACAATCTGTACGGTGAATAGTGATTCCACGTCCTCTGGTAACAAATCCAACAATTTCATCTCCCGGAATAGGATTACAGCACTTTGAAAAACGAACTGCCACATCATGGATTCCCTTCACCACAATACCGCTCTTGCTCTTGGCAATATGAAGCTTTTCCTGTCCTTCAGCAGCTTCAAGGACCTGCTCATCTGTAAGATTCTTCTTGTTCTCCTTATCATAAGCTTCTACCAGTTTATTGAAAACCTGACCTTCCTTCAAGCCGCCATGACCAATGGCCGCCAGCACAGAGTCCCAGTCACGGAATCCATATTTACGCATCACTGCCTCAAGATATTGCGTTTTTGTATAAGAAGTGATTTTAAATCCCTTGGCTTTTGCATACTGGGTAAGCATCTCCTTACCCTTCAGGATATTATCTTCTTTCAGTTCCTTTTTAAACCACTGATTAATCTTGTTTTTCGCCTGAGTACTCTTGACCAGTTTCAGCCAGTCACGGCTGGGTCCCTGAGAATTCTGTGACGTAATAATCTCAATACGGTCACCATTCTTAATCTGATATTCAATAGGAACCAGTTTTCCATTCACCCTGGCGCCTACCATTTTATTACCTACCGCACTGTGAACACTGTAGGCAAAATCTACAGGTGTGGAACCACTTGGCAGAGTCTTCACATCTCCTAATGGAGTAAAGCAATATACATTGTCTGCAAAAAGATCCAGGTCGTTCTTCAGAAGACTCATAAATTCTTTATTATCAGACATATCTCTCTGCCACTCCAGAATCTGTCTCAGCCAGTTCAGCTTTTCCTCTTCACTCTTGCCGACAGGCGCTTTGCCATCCGAAGATTCTTTATATTTCCAGTGAGCTGCAATACCGTATTCTGCAGTCTTATGCATCTCAAAGGTGCGGATCTGGATTTCAAAAGGCTGACCGTTGGGACCAATCAGTGTAGTGTGTAAAGACTGATACATATTTGGCTTTGGCATTGCAATATAGTCTTTAAACCTGCCGGGGATCGGCTTATACATTTCATGAATCACACCTAAAGCCGCATAGCAGTCCTTAACTGTATCCACCAGAATACGGACTGCAAACAAATCATAAATCTGATCAATCGTTTTGTCCTGATTGACCATCTTTTTATATATACTGAAAAAATGCTTTACACGACCATCTACCTGAGCCTTAATGTTCGCATCTTCCATATGTTGTTTAACTTCTTTTACAATAGCACCAACAAACTTTTCCCGCTCACTCTTTCGCAGAGCAACCTTTTTTACCAGATCATAATAAACATCCGGTTTCAGATATTTAAGAGAAAGATCATCCAGCTCTACCTTGATCTTCGAAATACCAAGACGCATGGCGATGGGCGCATAAATATCCATCGTCTCTCTGGCTTTCTCCTGCTGCTTCTCCGGTCTCATATACTGAAGCGTACGCATATTATGGAGACGGTCCGCAAGCTTGATAAGAATTACACGTATATCCTTAGCCATGGCCAGAAACATTTTACGAAGGTTCTCTGCCTGTACTTCTACCTTATCTGCAGAATAAGACAGCTGTCCCAGCTTGGTAACACCATCAACCAGAAGTGCCACCTCTGAGCCAAATTCCTTTTCAACCTCCTCATAAGTCATCCATGTATCCTCTACTGCATCATGGAGAAGACCTGCAACAATTGTTTCCTTATCCAGCTCCAGATCCGCCAGGATAATCGCCACACATAACGGATGGATAATATAAGGTTCTCCAGACTTACGTTTCTGATCTTTGTGAGCCTCACTGGCAACCTTATAAGCTTTTTCTATCATAGAAATATCAGTGGAAGGATGATACTTCAGCACACTGTTTATCAGCTCTCTGTACAGTACTTCCGGACTTGTAAAATCATGCATGGATTTTACAGCAGCATCTGCCCTCTTTACAGATTCAAGCTTCTCCTGTTCTGTCTGTATACCATCTTTTTTTTCTTCTGTATTTTTTATTGTATCTGCCATCTGTATCACCTGCCTGTCCTGCACAACCAGCTGTGCTTATTTGCCTTCATAACAAATCACGGATTCTACATCATATCCCTTAAGTCTTTCCCGTCCGTGTAAACCAGCCAGTTCCATAAGGAATATTACTTTCACAACCTCACCACCCAGCTCCTCTACAAGCTTTATCGCAGCTTCAATGGTTCCGCCTGTAGCAATCAGGTCATCCACAATTACCACTTTCTGTCCCGGTTTGATGGAATCCTTATGCATTTCAATGGTAGCACTGCCATATTCAAGATCATAACTTGCAGATACCGTCTCACGAGGCAGTTTACCTTTTTTACGAATAGGTACAAATGGTTTATGAAGATTATACGCAATAGGCACACCAAAGATAAAACCTCTGGATTCTGCTCCTGCGATCACATCCACATCCACATCCTTCAGGAATTCCTGCATGGAATTAATTGCAAGCTGAAGCCCCTCTGCATCCTGCAGAACACTTGTGATATCTCTAAAAATAATTCCCGGTTCCGGAAAATCCGGTATACTTCTAACGTACTCTTCAATTTTCTTCATCTTAATTTTCCTCCAGAAATTTACAATGTAAACTCATAAATAATTTATAGTATAGCATCTTTTCATTGCAGAATCAATCCTTTGCAAAAAACTGCGCTAGCAATAATTCTGAATAACAATCTGAATATCTTCTCTTCCTCTGAACTGATTGATTTCCGGATAGTAAGTAACAGAAACAGACGGCCGGTCTTTGATAAAGCGTACAAATTCATCTGCTTCCCCAAAATAAACTCCATCCATTACCGTCCCCTGAGGATCCATCAGTCTGACCTTCGCCACATTTCTGTTTCGCCCTACCACAACCGCATCCAGAACCCTTAAGCCTTTCTGAGCAAACAATGGTTTTGTATTCCCTTTTCCAAAGGGTTCCAGAAGAGCGATCTGTCTGATCAGGTTTTTAGTGATATAAGAAATTGGCATAGGCACATCAATTACAATTTTAGGTTTTAAATCTTCTTCTGTAAGTGAACAGTTCTGATTCAGTCTTCTGCGGAATTTTTCTATATTCTTTTCTTCTATGGAAAGCCCTGCAGCCATAGGATGCCCTCCAAACTGGATCAGCAGATCTGCACATCTTACAAGCTCCTCATACATGGAATAAGCCTCAATGGATCGTCCGCTTCCCTTAGCACTGTTTTCTCCCTTCGTCAGCACAAAAGTCGGTTTATGATATTTTTCTCTGATTCTACCGGCAATTATCCCGGCAATGCTTTCATGGCAATCCGGAAGATAGATCACCAGAACCCTGTCATCCTTCAAATCTGTATTTTCCACCTGATGGATAGCCACTTCTTTTCCTTCTTCCGTCAGAGATTTCCGGCTCTGATTCAGCGCAGTCAGGTCTCCGGCCAGCTTTGCAGCCTCGTCCTGATTTTCAGCATTCAGCAGTGCCAGCGAGCGGGCAGCTGTATCCAGCCTTCCGCTTGCATTAATGCAGGGACCCAGGACAAATCCCACATGATAGGCTGTGATTTTTGAATCCTCCAGGCCATTGACTCTTATCAATTCACGCAATCCTGGATTTCTGGTATTTTTCAGACGTTTCAGTCCTTCTTTAACCAGAATCCGGTTTTCTCCCTGAAGATCCATAACATCTCCCACTGTCGCAATAGCTGCCAGTTCATAAAAGTCCTCCAGTTCCTCACCGGGAACGCAAAATTCTTCATAAAGAGCAGAAATCAATTTAAAAGCAACTACTGCTCCGCACAGATTTTTGCCTGGATATGGGCAATCCTGCTGCTTAGGATTCAAAATAGCATCTGCAGGCGGAAGAATAATTTCCCGTCCATTTTCTGTCTCTTTATAAGGTATTTCATGATGATCTGTCACAATTACCGTCATACCTTTTTCCTTTGCAAGATGAATCTCAGAAACTGCTGCTATTCCATTGTCACAGGTCAGAATCGTGTCAACTTTATCCTCTTCCGCTCTGTTTATCAGATGCTCATGAATACCATAACCATCTGCCACTCTGTCCGGAATGTATGTATCTACATCTGCACCAATTCTTATCAGTCCTCTTAACAGGACATATGTGGACATTACACCATCAATATCATAATCTCCAATAATCCTTATCTTTGCTTTCTCAGATACTTTCTCTTTTATAATTTTCACTGCCTTTTTCATATCTTTCATAAGCCAGGGCGAGGGAATATCCTCTATTGACCCTTTTAAATACATTCGGATATTATCTCGTCCTGTCACATCACGATTTCTGATCAGCCTGGCTATTACCGGATCAATTTCAAATTCCTGTCCTATAGAATTAAAATCCGCCCTTTTTGCAGCCACAACCCATTTTTCCATTTTGTATCTCCTGTTTTCATCATAATCTCATCCTATTCTACCGCACAAAAAAGATTCTGTCACGTGCATCTATTATTTTTACATAAAAAAAGACTGTTGTCATAAGCAGCTTTTTACGACAGCTGCTCATGCTCAACAGTCTTCTTATTATTGATTCATTTTTTATTTCTCATCCTCAGTCTTATTCTGAGCTGCTTCCTGTGCAGCCAGACGCTCAGCTACTCTTTTTCTGTTTTTCTTTTTCGGCTGAGCAGGATCTTTCTGAGATACATCTCTTGTTTTCTTCTGAACAGAGGCTGTACCAGAAGTTTTTCCTGCAGCTGTCGTCGCAACAGCCGGCTGACCTTTTCTTTTAATATTCTTCTTCATTACCAGCCACAGAGCTCCGGTTACGCAAACAGAAGAATAAGCACCTACCAGAATACCAACCATTAACGGTGCAGCAAATTCACGGATAGAAGAAACACCCATGATATAAAGAACTGCTACCATAACAAAGGTAGTAAAGGAAGTGTAAATACTTCTGGTCAGTGTCTGGGTAATACTTGAATTAACAACCTCTTCAATGTTATCAATTCTACGGCTTCCATGCATATTCTCACGGATACGGTCAAAGATAACGATAGTCGCATTAATAGAATAACCTACAATCGTCAGCATGCAGGCAATAAATGTATTACCTACAGATATTCTGGCAATCGCATAGAACGCAAGCACTACCAGAACGTCATGGAGAAGGGCAAGAACCGCACTGCTGGCAAAACGAATATCCTTAAATCTGAACCAGATATAAAGAAGCATGCAGATTGTTGCAACAATCACAGCTACGATTGCATCCTGACGCATCTCTTTACTTACTGTAGAGGAAATGCTCTCTGTGGAAATAGTATTCTCATCCACTCCAAATTTTTCAACCAGGGCATTCTGTAAAGCTTCACGTTCTTCCTGAGTCAGAGAACGTGTTTTGATCACTACCTGATTGGTTCCCACAACCTTAGTAGGCTGTACATTCTTGTCACCGGTCACTTCTTCAACGACCGGAGTCACCTCTGAATCAATGGTTTTAATATCCATGTCTTCATTAAATGTAACTGTTGTTGAAGTACCGCCTGAAAACTCAAGGCTATAATTCAATGCTTTGTTACCTGCCTGAGAGTTGATCAGCATTGCAGCAGGACCACTCAGAATCAGGATAATAGAAACAATAAAAAATACTTTTCTTTTTCCCACAAAATTAATTGCTTTACGCTCTTTGGTGCTTCCATAAAACTTAGGATCATGTATACCTACTGCATACAGTGCATTCACGATCAGTCTGGATACAACCAGTGATGTGAACATTGAAATAACAATACCAAGTGCCAGCGTATAAGCAAATCCCTTAACTGTACCTGAGCCCAGCCACATTAATACAAAAGCTGCAATCAATGTTGTAATATTTCCATCAAAGATAGCAGAAAAAGCTTTGCTGAAACCAGCCTTGATAGCGCTCCGCACAGAAACACCTGCACCTATTTCCTCTCGGATTCGGGCATAAATAATAACGTTGGCATCTACTGCCATACCAATACCCAGAATAATACCTGCAATACCCGGAAGCGTCAGGGTAATGTCAAAAGCATTCAGTGTGATCAGCATCAGGACTGTATAAAGAATCAATGCAATTCCTGCAACAATACCCGGAACACGATATGCAATAATCATAAACACAATTACGATTATAAGTCCTATAGCACCTGCCATAACACTGGTAGAGATCGCTTCTTCACCAAGCTGTGCAGCTACCACGCTGGAACGAAGTTCCTCAAGTTCAAGGCTAAGAGAACCGATACGGATATAAGAAGCAAGATTCTGTGCCTCTTCCAGATCCTTCATACCACTGATCTGTGCTTTTCCACCGGAAATCTGCTCATTTACATTTGGAGCACTTACAACCTGATTATCATAAATGATGGCAATCTGCTTGCCTACGTTTTCTTTGGTTGCCTCAGAGAATTTTTCTTTTCCACTGTTTTCGCCGTCAGATGTAAGTGTCAGGCTGACTACATATTCCTTGGCACTGGTACTCTGATTCTGAATAGCTCCGCCCTCTGCGTCAGCTACATCACTACCTTCCAGAACAACACTGCCGGATTCCTTGATCTCATCCATGCTTCTTGCAAGCACATAACCATTCTGTCCTGTGGTAAAGTTCTGATTGCCGTCTGCATCCTCCTGTGTGATGAAATATAATGATCCAGGTTTGCCCAGGTCATTCAGAATTTCATCTGCATCTGTTACGCCAGGAATTTCAACAGTGATTCTGTCAGAGCCTTCCTGATATACCTGTGCTTCTGTACTGTACTGCTCTACACGCTTCTGCAGCTTATAGATAGTATCTGACATTTCCTCTTTGGTAGGATCGCTCTTCTTGGTCTGATAGGTAATGCTGACACCACCGGAAAGATCCAGACCTGTGTTAATATGTTTTGCTGCGCCGGTTCCAGTAGGACCGATACCTACGGCTGCAGTAAAGCAAAAGAACACTGTCAGAATCACCGTAAGAAGCAGCACTACGATTCCTCTACTTTTTTTCATAGTTCTTTTCCCTTCTTGATTTATTTAGGCTGTCATCTGATCATTCACATGCCAGGGCAGCTTTTATCATGATAGCGCACTCCACACGCTTCCTCTGGAGTTCGCATCCGATTGCATAATTACCTTTGATATCTCCCTGGAAATGATAAGCATTAGCAGCACATCCGCCACTACAGTAAAAACGTGCAAAACAGTCTTTACAATCCTTTTTTGTATAGACATTGCAGCCGCCAAATTCTTTCTGGATTTCCGGCTTTGTAATACCCTCATCCACATTTCCCATAAGATATTCTTCTTCTCCCACAAACTGATGACAGGGATAAAGATCTCCCCAAGGGGTTACTGCCAGATATTCTGTACCTGACCCACAACCTGAAAGTCTCTTGTAAACACAGGGACCACCGGTAAGATCAATCATAAAATGGAAAAAGTTAAAGCCTTTTCCTTCTTTTTCTCTCCTGATCATTTCTTTCGCCAATGCGTCATATTCAGCCATGATCTGCGGAATATCCTCCTCACGGATTGCATATTCCTCTGTATCTGCCGCAACTACAGGCTCCACAGAAATCTGTTCAAACCCAAGATCTGCCAGATGAAGCACATCCTTTGAAAAATCCAGATTATGATGAGTAAAAGTACCTCTCACATAATACTTCTCCTGATTACGGGACTCGGCAAATTTCTGAAATTTCGGGATAATGAGATCATAGCTTCCCGCACCTTTGCGGAAAGGACGCATATAATCGTGAACCTCCTTACGTCCGTCCACGCTAAGTACCACATTTGCCATCTCTTTATTGCAAAATTCCATAATCTCATCATTCAGTAATACACCATTGGTAGTAAGGGTAAAACGGAAATTCTTGTTATGGATTTTCTCCTGCTCACGGCCATATTTTACAAGGTCTTTTACAACCTGCCAGTTCATCAGCGGCTCTCCGCCAAAGAAATCCACTTCCAGATTTCTCCTTGATCCCGAATTGGCAATAAGGAAGTCCAAAGCTTTCTTACCAATTTCAAAGGACATCAATGCTCTTCTTCCGTGATATTCCCCTTCCTCGGCAAAACAATAACGACAGGCCAGGTTGCAGTCATGAGCAATGTGCAGGCACAATGCTTTTACAACGGTCTGCCGGTTATTGGAAAATTCTTCAATTGCATTTTCATAGACATCCCGGGTAAAAAGCATTCCATCTTCTTTCAGCTTATTACACTCTTTTACAGATGTCTCAATATCTTCTTTTTTATACTGGTCTCCTAGTTTCTCAACAATGGCGTCTGACGAAAGTCCTTCCTCCAGATAAGGCAGCACTTCATATGTAACATCATCCACAAGGTGAATGCATCCGCTGTTTATATCCAGCACAATATTAAAGCCATTGCTTTTGTAACGATGAATCAGACTCATTTCTAACTAAATCCTTTCTAAGCGTAAGATAAGCAGCGAAGTAATCTACTCCGCTGCTTATCTCTTTTATGCCACAGCATATAAGAGAAGCTGCCGGTGGCAGGTTCTCTGTATCCACAGCTGATCTTATTTATGCTCGCAGCTCTGGTTTCCTACTGTACAGGAAGTTTTACATGCGGACTGGCAGGAAGTCTGGCACTCACCGCATCCACCTTTTTTTACTGTGTTCTGTAAATTCTTTGTATTCAGGGTTTTGATATGTTCCATCACTCTATCCTCCTTATGTAATTATATTCTTGGCATAGTATACCATAATTTTATAAATTATGAAAGCTTTTTTTTACGACAGCATTCCTCCCAGAGTTCCACCCCCAAGACACATGCAAAAAGTGGTCATGGCATGAACAGCTCTCATATCCAAACATCGTTTTACTGCAAAAGAAACAATGAGAAGCAAAAGAAAATATGCCAAACCTGTTAACATTCCCCAGAATGCTCTGTTTTCCCGCAGAAATCTTCCGGTCATAAGTCCGCCCATGAAGCAAACGAAAATGCAAATCAAAATAATACCCACATCTACTGCTGTCTCTCCCAGTTTAAAAACATACAGAAAAAAAGCCAACAGTAACAAGCTCACCCCTGTAAGCGCATATGCAAATAACAGTGAGCTCAAAATACTTCTCATCTTCATAAGCTTTCTCCCAGCTTTAAAAATATGTTTTACAGATTTCTTTTTTCAATTTCTATAAAATATTATGAGAAGATTTCTTATGATATTCCGCTTATTTCTTTTTCTTTTTCAGGAAAACAACTGCACCAATAATAACCGCCGCTGCTGCGATCAGTACTACAAATGGCATGATTGTTGTTGTATCACCTGTCTCTACCGCATGATCAGATTTGGAAGAGTTGCTATCTGCTTGTTTTTCGTCAGATGCGGCATTGCCATTGGAATTCTCACTGACCGCTCCTGCATTATCAGAATTCTGCGCAGAAGTTTCTGTTTTCTGTGCAGATGGTGTAACAGTTACTGTAGAATCAGCAGCAGGCGTAACATCTGTATCGCCACTGTCATCAGGTCCAACCAGCTGCTTGCTTCCTGCAATCCCAAACGGGCTGAAAGAATGAGTACTGAATACCATAGTATCATTCTCCACAGTAGGAATAATTGATTCTGTAGCCCCATTGTCCAGCAAATGCTCAATGGTATACTCATATCCAGCCTTCACCGGTACTGTCACACTGATATACTCTCCATTTGGAATCTCATACTCGGTATTATTCTGCAAATCCCAAAGTTCAAACTCAAAGGATTGAAAAATCATTGCATCTGTTTCATTTGTAAACTGGTAGCTGTCCCCACTGGAAACTCTGAACTGCACATACCAGGGCAGATCAATACCACTTACCGTAATTCCATCACAGGTATGGTTCATCTGGGCACGCGCTTCTTTTTCCTCTTCAGTAAGATTCTCTTCAGCCTCTGCAGGACGGTCGTCCTCCTGATCCGGTTTCACAGGATTATCAAAAATATTATCCTCTGTTTTTTCATCTTCTGCCGGTGTTTCCTCAGGTTCCAGTTCTCCCTCTATTTCTTCTGATTTTTCTGTTTCCTCTTCAGTTTCTTCTCCTTCTTTGTCCGGAGCTTCTGATTTTTCCGGTTCCGGAGTTACTGAAAGTTCTGTATCCGTTTTTTCTGCCGGTGACACTTCATCCTTCTGGCCGTCTTTAAGTTCCTCTTTATCCTGTTTCTGATCTTCTTCTTTTTTGTTATTGTTTTTATTATCTTCTTTATCAGTCTCTGAATCCGGCTTCTGCGTTGGCTGAATATTTTCAGGTGTCACTGTGGGCTCTGTCTGATTGTCTGCACTGTTATCCTTCACATCATCCCCATCTTCCTCCGGGTCATTGACAATCACATTAATATATCCTATAACTCCGCCGGCTTCTGAATCCCAGCCCTGTACCTGACTCAGATCCTGTCCCTCTGCCGGCTTCAGAATCACCTTACAGGATTCTACGCGATTGGAGGGAACATAACTTCCATCCAGCCACTCCAGAGAACCATATTCATTTCCCGGAAGACTGATATCTGCCAGCTGAACAGGTTTGTCTATGGTAATATTATCTGGAATCATACTGGAAACAGAAGCCTCCTGTGCAGCACCGGCTGAAGCCGCACCTGCTGAAACCTGTCCTCCCACTAATACTGCAGACATAGCTGCAACAGCAAGAAATCCTGCTTTTTTTCCGGTTAACATGTAATTCTTTTTCATTTTTTTATTTCTATTAGACATTTTGCACCTCTGTATTCTTAAACAAATCTATTTGTATTTATCAATTTTATATAACACGATGATATCGTACGTTTTTATATTATCAAATCTTTATTCTTTTGTAAAGAATCTGTAACATTATTTTTTTCGCTTTTTGTCGAATGCATTATAGCACAAATCTAGCTTTTTAAACACCCCTTTTTCTATTTTTATTCTTGATTTTCCGTAAAAAATACGGTATATTTTCTGTCAAACACTAACGTCTAATAATATAAGAAGGAGTGACACCACTTTGGATTCAAGTACTATTTTCCAATTAACTGCAGTTATTATCCTTATTTTACTTTCTGCATTCTTTTCTTCTGCAGAAACTGCTATGACTACTGTCAATAAGATAAGGGTACAATCTCTTGCCTCTCAAGGAGATAAGCGAGCCATAATCCTGGAGAAAATCATTTCCAATTCTCCCAAAATGCTCAGCACGATCCTTATCGGCAACAATATTGTAAATATGTCCGTTTCCGCCTTAATGACCACACTCACTATCCAGCTTTTCGGAAATGCATATGTAGGTATTGCTACCGGAATCCTGACACTGCTGATTCTGATCTTCGGAGAGATCACCCCAAAAAATCTGGCTACAATCCATGCTGAGAAGCTGGCACTCTCCTACTCACGTATCATATATTTCCTGATCGTCCTTCTCACACCTGCCGCATTTATTATTACAAAAATAACCTCCGGTGTGCTGGCTCTTCTTCACATTGATCCCAATACCCGGGTAAATGTAATGACCGAGCATGAACTCCGTACCCTTGTCAACGTAGGTCAGGAGGAAGGTGTAATCGAAAATGAAGAAAAGAAGATGATTTATAATGTTTTTGATTTTGGAGATTCTGCAGCCAGAGATGTAATGATTCCACGTATAGATATGACTTTTGTCAATGTAGACTCTACTTATGAAGAACTTATGGAAATATTCCGTGAAGTCATGCATACACGCTTTCCTGTTTATGAAGATAATACAGATAATGTAATCGGCATCATTAACATGAAAGATCTCCTTGTCTATCCAAAGGATCAGACATTTTCCATACGAAAGATTCTCCGCGAACCTTATTTTACTTACGAATATAAGGCAACTGCCGATCTTATGATTGAAATGCGGAAAGCATCCGTAAATCTTGCTATTGTCCTGGATGAATACGGTGCCACTACCGGTCTGGTCACTCTGGAAGACCTTCTGGAAGAAATCGTAGGCGAAATCCGTGATGAATACGATGAAGATGAGGTTGAAGATATCAAAGAAATTCAGCCTGGCAGGGAATATGTAGTTCAGGGCTCCGCAAAGCTTGATGATATTAATGAGGCTTTGGGAACACAGTTAGAATCCGAAGATTATGATTCCATCGGTGGATATATCATTGAACAGCTTGACTGTCTCCCCTCTGAGGGTCAATCCGTCACTCTGGAAAATGGAACCCGTCTGGTTGTTGATCTTCTTGACAAAAACAGAATTGAACTTGTTCATATCTGGCTTCCTGAAAAGTCAGAGAATGCTAACAGTGAACAAGACTAAATACCTGTTTTTCTGAATATTTTAGGCTCTGACATTTGCCAGAGCCCTTTTTATGCAAGCATTAACGAAAACTGTTTCATAATTCTGTTTATTTCTCCTGTAACTGCCTCTATCCCTTCTTCTGTTTTTCTCCAGTTTTCCCTTGTAATCCCATCTGCATCCACAGGTACTACAAAAAATTCAGTATCCGGAAATAACAATTGATAATACATCAATGACCTTCTGCTATGATAAGATTTACAGCACAAAATGGCTTTTTTTATCTTAAGTCCCGCCTTATCTGTAACCTGTCTGGAAAAAATAGCGTTTTCATAAGTAAAGGTCGCCATATCTTCTCTCAAAATACATTCTGAAGGTACACCGTTTTTAATCAGAACCTGTTGAAGAAACTCCCACTCCGTTTCATAATTTCCATTATAAACATCCTGTTTTGCCATAACACCTGAAAACTTCTGATTCACCACACTATATCGGCCACTGGGCAAAACAAAATCTGCCAGTCCCTGTTTATAAAGCTGCGCTGCCCTTTCTGCCATCTGAGGATACCCGTTTCCAGGTACAAAAATAATATCTGCTTTCTGTGGTATATTTTCAGCAAAAATAAATTCTTCCACATCAGCCAGAAATTGTGGGTATGTATCTTTTATCATAATTATTCTATTCTTCTTTCATAGTTTAATTTGTCTATACCAGGATAAAAAGATATTTTTGTCTTCCTAACCTGGTATAGATTCTATCATATTATCAAAGTCTTGTCTTTAGCTTTTTATGTTTCCGCACACTTACCTTCATCTCGTCACGATCACTGTATGATACCCGTCTTCCCGCAATCTCTGTTCCATACGGACTGCATTTCCCAACTGACGATAAGCACCGGTCTGCACCTTAAATAGCCCGTTTTCATGAAGCAGGAATGACGGATATCCCTTTTCCAGCAATTGATACAACATACGGTCTGCATTTTTTCTGTTCCGGAAAGCACCGGTCTGTACCCGATAATACAATGGTTCTTCTATTGTCTCTTTATCTAAGGTTCCCAAAATTGCGTCTGCAATACTTTGTGCGATTTCGTCAAACTTCTTATCAAACAACTGATTATCTTTTTCAGAATTGATAAATCCTGTTTCAATAAGAAGAGCTGGCATCCTGGTTTTTCTGAGCACAACAAGTCCCGGCCGCTCTTTTACTCCGATTTCTCTAAAACCAATTTCGCCCAGAGCCCCCAGAATGTTTTCTGCCATCTGATATTTGATTCCACTTTTATCATAAACCAGGACTTCCACACCTGTGTACTTATCCTCACCCGAACTGCTGTTACGATGAAATGAAATAAAATAATCCACCTTCGCCTGATTTGCCAGCTGAGCCTTTTCAAAAGGAGTCTGATAAACATCTGTGGTTCTGGTATATAACACATTAATTCCATTATTTTCCAGAATTTTTCCTACAGCAAGTGCAAGCTTCAGATTGTCATCCTTTTCCTGCCTTCCTTTATATACCGCTCCCGGATCCTGACCTCCATGGCCTGCGTCCAGCATGATTGAATATGCCATAACCAATAACCTTTCTGACTTTTATCGTAATAACTTTTCACTTTAATATATGACACAAAATCCCTCCTGTGAAATTATTTATAAATTCGTCTTGACTTTTTTGCTTTAAAGCGTTATACTTCAAAAATCAACTACTTTAAAGTGATTATTATTTAGGAGGTTATAATATATGAAAAGAAAAGCATTAACAATTACGCTTGCTGCTGTTATGGCAATGGGAACCTGTGCAGTTACAGCCAATGCTGCAGATGGTGACAAATATACAATCGGTATCTGTCAGCTTGTACAGCATGAAGCACTGGATGCAGCAACTCAGGGATTTAAAGATGAAATTGTAAAAGAACTGGGTGAAGATGCAGTTACCTTTGATGAGCAGAATGCTCAGGGTGATTCCAATACCTGTTCTACTATCATCAACAGTTTTGTCTCCAATAACGAGGATCTGATCCTCGCAAACGCTACCGCATCTCTTCAGGCAGCAGCCGCAGGAACCAGTGATATCCCCATTCTTGGTACAGCAGTTACAGAATATGGTGTTGCTTTGGATCTGAAGGATTTTGATGGTACAGTAGGCGGAAATATTTCCGGTACTTCTGATCTTGCTCCACTGGATCAGCAGGCAGCCATGCTCCAGGAACTTTTCCCTGATGCAAAGAAGGTTGGTCTTCTCTATTGTTCAGCAGAAGCAAATTCCCAGTATCAGGTTGATACTGTAAAAGCTGCATTGGAGGAACTTGGATATACATGTGAATACTACGCTTTCTCTGATTCAAATGATTTATCTTCTGTTACAACAACAGCAGCTAATGACAGCGATGTTATTTACGTTCCTACAGATAATACAGTCGCTTCCAACACAGAAATCATCAACAATATCTGTCTTCCAGCAAAAGTTCCGGTAATCACAGGAGAAGAAGGAATTTGTGCCGGATGCGGTGTTGCTACTCTTTCTATTAACTATTATGACCTTGGTGTTACAACCGGTAAAATGGCTGTAAAAATCCTGAAAGACGGAGAAGATATCTCTCAGATGCCAATTGAATATGCACCAAACTTCACCAAGGAATATAACAAAGATATCTGTGAAGAGCTTGGAGTTGAAGTCCCGGACGATTATGTAGCAATCGGCGAAGCATCTGACGATAGCACTTCTGAGGAAGCTTCTGACGACACTGCTGATACAGAAGCAGCAGAATAAAGAAGCAACTCACAAATTAATTAAAAATTGATCAGCGAGAAAGGCTATGTGCCTCTCTCGCTTTTCGTGTTCAACAGGAGGAATAAGTATAATGCAAATAATGACATTAATCGCAGCGCTCCCCGGTGCTGTTGCTCAGGGTCTGATCTGGGGAATCATGGCAATCGGAGTTTATCTGACATTCCGTATTCTTGATATTGCCGATCTTACAGTAGACGGTACTATGTGTACCGGAGGCGCTGTCTGTATCATGATGATGCTGTCAGGACACAATGTCTGGACTGCAATGCTGGCAGCAACAATTGCCGGAATGCTGGCAGGACTTGTAACCGGCATTTTTCACACTTTCATGGGAATACCCGCAATCCTGGCCGGAATCCTGACTCAGTTATCCCTGTATTCCATCAACCTAAAAATCATGGGAAAAGCTAACCAAGCAATTAACGTAGATAAATATAATCTTCTGGTTTCCCTGCGCCATATTAAAAACTCCGATCTGACCAAAAACGCTATCTTTATTGTAGCAGTGATATGTATTGTTCTTATTGCTGTTCTCTACTGGTTCTTTGGTACAGAACTCGGTTGCTCCCTGCGCGCCACGGGATGTAACCCCAACATGTCCCGGGCACAGGGCATAAATACAGATCTGTGCAAAGTTCTCGGTCTTATGATCTCCAATGGTCTTGTAGGACTTTCCAGTGCGCTGCTTGCACAGTATCAGGGATTTGCCGATGTAAATATGGGACGTGGTTCCATCGTTATCGGTCTTGCTGCTGTTATCATCGGTGAGGCAATTTTCGGACGTATTTTCCACAACTTTGCCCTGCGCATGGTAGCTGTAATCCTTGGTTCCATTCTCTATTACCTGGTTCTTCAGGCAGTAATCTGGATGGGCATTGATACAGATCTTCTGAAGATGCTCTCCGCTATCGTAGTTGCCCTCTTCCTTGCATTCCCATACTGGAAGGGCAAATATTTCAACAAACCAGTCAAAAGGGGAGGTAAATAAAAATGCTTGAACTGAAAAATATCTATAAAACCTTTAACCCCGGAACCATTAATGAAAAACGGGCTTTAAACGGGCTGAATCTGAAACTAAACGAAGGAGACTTTGTAACAGTCATCGGTGGAAATGGTGCAGGTAAATCTACTATGCTGAATGCAGTAGCCGGCACTTGGCTGGTAGACGAAGGCCAGATCCTGATTGATAATATTGATGTCACAAAGCTTTCTGAGCACAAACGTGCTGCATATCTTGGCCGTGTATTCCAGGATCCTATGACCGGAACAGCAGCTACCATGGGCATTGAAGAAAATCTGGCCCTTGCCAAGCGTCGCGGCAAATCCCGCCTGCTCCGTCCCGGTATCACAAAAGCTGAACGTACAGAATATAAGGAATTGCTTAAAATCCTAGGACTTGGCCTGGAAGACAGATTAACCTCCAAGGTAGGACTTCTCTCCGGTGGACAGCGTCAGGCATTAACTTTGTTAATGGCAACCCTCCAGAAACCAAAGCTTCTTCTTCTGGACGAGCATACTGCAGCGCTTGATCCCAAGACAGCTTCTAAGGTTCTGGAAATCACAGATATGATTGTTAACCGCGATCATCTCACAACCCTGATGATCACCCATAACATGAAAGATGCAATTGCTCATGGCAACCGCCTGATCATGATGATGGAAGGAAAAATTATCCTGGATATTCAGGGTGAAGAAAAGAAAAAACTGACAGTGAAAGATCTCCTGGATCAGTTCGAACAAGCAAGTGGAAAAGAATTCAGTAATGATTCCGCTTTATTAGGATGATAATCTTAATCATTATGCCGTTTCGGCCAGAAACTTCTAAAGTCTCTGGCCGAAACGGCTTTTCTTTTTAGTCTTCTGACACACAGGTAAAATTATGTGTTGCCCTGCTGTAATGATAGATTCTGGAAGTAAGGTAGTCTTCTTTAGGAGTTGCAGATTTTATGGTTTCCTGCAATACCTCTTTCAGATCCTCTGGTTCTACATTCCTGTCATTATGGATCATCACTTCGTGAATACTGGTAAATACCATATAGAAGTCCGACTCCAGAAGTGCCGCCAATCTTTCTGCCACTCCCGGCAAAAATACAGCCACTGCACCATTTGTCTTTTTTGAAGTACTTAAACAGTTTCCCATGGCATCCTTTTTTAATTCATGAATCCCCGTCAGATCCATAAAATTCTCTCCTTCATATTCCGGATCAAAAATCATCTGTTCCCATCTGTAAATTCTGGGAGGACTCATAAGGTAAGTATTCACCAGTGCTTCTTTTATTACTGTATCGCAGTCTCTATTCCATTTTTTCACTATACTCTGGCGAATTTTAGTACTAGTAATGCAGTCATCCTGCTCAGAAACTTTCATATAGAGTACCAATGCCACATCTCCCAGAGTTCTGTAAACTGCGTCTTTTAATTCAGCTTCATATTTTTCTGCATTTAATAATCTAATAAAAAGTCTCTTTTTCGTTTTCTCATAATCCAAAATATCCCTAGTCTTTTCATAAATATCAGCTTTTCTGATTCCTGATATATCTCTGACAATTTCTTCCACAATGTCCTCTATGGTTCTGCCTTCCTGAAACGCTCGAAAAAGCTCCTGGGTATACACTCCGCACATCTCCCAGGCATCCTCATGTTCTGCAAATTTTACTAAAAGCCTGTCACCGCCAATAGCATATTTGCCGCCCTCCCTTTCAAACTTCATATTCTCCCGCGGGATTTCTCCCTTCTGATAAATTTTTTCCTGGAGATCCTCAATAAAGATTTCATAATCCTTCTGCATATAATTTTTCCTTTCTATTATTTTTTTAACTGAATAAAAATTGGAAACATATTCGGGCAGGACGCCCTGATTGAAATTCCCCGACAATTATGTTCAGGGTAAAAAAGAAGGGAGCAGATAGCTCCCTTAAGAGTTGCTGTAGACCAAGTATAAAATACTCTCTGTCATTTGTAAAGTAAAACTCATCGACAAAACCTTACCGAAACAGCTGTCCTTGCAAGGTATTATTCCCTCTTATCTATGGATTTCTCCTTTTTCATACAAATATTCCAAAAAGCCCTCACAGCCTTCCAGTACATCATCATACGTCTTATCAAAATCACCGGTATACCATGGATCCGCTATATCTCTTCCTGACCCGGCAAATGACAGAAGCTTATAAATCTTCCCCTCTGGATCTCCCTTTAACATCCTGTTGAGGTTTCGTATATTGGCGGTATCCATGCCAATAATATAATCCGCTTTATCATAATCAGCTAAAGTAATCTGCTTAGCTCTATGGGGCACTAAAGGGATTCCTACCTCCCTTAATTTGTTTACTGTTCCCCTGTGCGGAGGATTACCAATCTCCTCACGACTTGTTGCAAAACTATCAATTATAAATTGATCGGCTAAGCCCATGGACTTTACCTTGTAGGTAAAGACACTCTCACTTAAAGTTGATCGGCAGATATTGCCGTGGCAAACGAATAAAATCTTTATCAAGCCTCTAAAACTCCTTTAAATCCTTATTTTACGCCACTTTCCGGTATTTTCATGATAGAGGAGTTTCCTCTGTTTTCCCGCATATCGTGGCATAAGTTGGTATATTTTGTCATCCAAATTTAGTAAAAATCTTAGTAAAATGACACATTTTTTTGATTTTACTAAAGACTTTTCAACCTAGAATTTTGCTTCCCTGCGACCTCTTTTACGCTATGCCATACTTGTAATTCTTTCTATTTCGTCTTTGGCATCGTCAAATCCCAAATGCGTATATGTATTCATCGTCACACTTATATCTGCATGTCCCATAAGATACTGTAATACTTTCGGGTTCATTCCTGACTTTGCCATATTGCTGCAATAAGTATGTCTGCATACATGAGGTGTCACTTTCGGCAATTCTTCTTTATAGATGTTATTGTATTTACTTATAATGTGTTGGAAATATTTTTCCCAGTGTAATGCTACCATCGGCATATCATTTTTATCCAGATACAAAAAACCATGATACAGCTTTCCGTCCTTATCTCGGATCACAGGCTCACACTTTGGCTTACGCCTATTTGCAATAATCTTTTGAAAGCACTCTTTCACTTCCTGTGACATCGGAAGATACCGTTCTCCATCCGGCGTTTTTGTATCTTCAATGATATATTCCATATTTCTTTTTCTCTGGAGCTGGTGATCTACTTTTATTGTGTTTTTCTCAAAATCAATATCCGATTTTTGCAGACCAACAAATTCTGAAATTCGAAGTCCGGTTTTAAAAAGAATGAAGATTCCTTCATAATATCTGCGGAAATGGTCATCCTTCTGAACAAATTCGAGCATTGCCCGCTCCTGTTTTCTGGTGATTGCCTCTCTGGTAACACTGTCATTTACAACTACTGTACATAATTGAAATTCAAACGGATTCTTGCGTAACAAATCATCATCCACTGCCATTTGAAATGCCGGCCTTACAACTCCCCGGACAGAATGAATGGTACTGTATCCTCTGCCATCTTTCTGCAGCTTTATCAGCCACGCTTTTGCATCAGACAGTTTGACCTTATCAATTCGAATCATTCCAAATTTCTCTTTTTTAATAATGTTGATAACAAAGTTGTAATTCGCCTGGGTATTATGTCTAACACCTGTTTTCTGTGAAATATATTTCTGTACTAACTCCAGGACTGTCAGATTTCCTCCATAGGGGATGATACCATTATCAATGTCTCTACGCACTTCTTTTTCTTTTTCACGTAAAGACTTGCACTTTCTTCTCCCGGCAGGCAACGGATCTGTTTCTTCCAGTTTCCAACTATATAAAAACTTCTGTTTTCCAAAACAGTCCGTATATACAAACGCATATCTTCCGTCTGCTCTCTGGCTTTCTCCGTTTCGTAAAATACGACCTTTCTTATCTCGTCTTTTACTCAAAACATTCATCGCTCCCTTCATCCGAAGAAGCCCTAGCACGATACCGATATTATACCATAGCCAGGGCTGATTTTCCATATGTTAATATGCCATATTATGTTAACTCTCTGTATCTTGGGGTACACTACAATGAAGTAATCTGATTCAAAAAATCTTCAAATTTTCTCCGGTTAATTAAAGATTTATTTCCTATTTGTACTGTAAAACAAAAATCTGCATCTACATTTTCTGAAATTAAGTTCCGGATCTTCTTTTCACCAATTCCAAAATACTGCGTTGCCTCGTCAACAGTCAGCATATATTTTTGCCATATTGGAACATTCTGATTTTTTTCACTTTTCTCATTCATAGTTGTTATCATTCCCTTTCGCTATATGTTAAACTTACCTGATATGTCTACCAATAAAAAAACACTTTCTATTAAAAATGCCTTTTTATTGGCAGACATTTAAAATAATCCTGCAAGTGGCCATCAGGCGTGGCCCCATTGGAATTGCACCATCTTCTTCAGACCGGACTATTGCCGGAAGTATCATTATCAAAAACAGCATCGTGGCCGCAAAGTTCCTATCCTCTGCTCATAACAGCATAATTCTCGCTCGTACCTTTGCTTCAATACCCGAATCAGTATTTCTTCGCTTTCATTCCCAGACTTCCCGACAAGTTGTCGGGAAGTTCAGGAACAGGCAGTCCTGGCGTATCTGCTATCTGGCTCAACTGTTCCATACGTCCTTGCAGGATTGACCATATTCAATTTTCAAGGTGCGAT
>CAKRYE010000017.1 GCA_934426285.1 uncultured Blautia sp. | reverse complement strand
CAGACTAATAGAAATGAGGATAAATGAATGGGACAGCCGATTTTAGAAGTAGAGCATTTAAAGAAATCATATGTAAATAATGTTCCTATTCTGGATGATGTTTCTTTCTCCATGCAAAAAGGAGAAGTAGTAGTAATTGTAGGACCTTCCGGATGTGGAAAAAGCACCTTCCTGCGATGTATCAACCGCCTGGAAGAGACAGACAGCGGTGTGTTGAAGCTTAATGGTGTAAGCTATGAAAACGAAAAAAAGAATATCAGCAAAGTCAGGGAAAAAATCGGAATGGTTTTTCAGAGTTATGATCTTTTTCCAAATATGACAATCTTAAATAATCTTCTTCTGGCACCTTTGAAAGTGCAGAAAAGAAATAAAGAAGAAGTAAAAAAAGAAGCAGAACAGCTTCTGGACAGAGTTGGACTTCTGGATAAGAAAGACAGTTATCCAAGACAGCTGTCCGGTGGTCAGAAGCAGAGAGTTGCTATTGTACGTGCCATGCTGATGCATCCGGAAATTATGCTTCTGGATGAGATTACAGCAGCTCTTGACCCGGAGATGGTAAGGGAAGTACTTCAGGTAGTTCTGGAACTTGCAAAAACAGGAATGACTATGCTGATCGTAACTCACGAGATGGAATTTGCCAGATCTGTGGCAGACAGGGTGATCTTTATGGATAAAGGAAATATTGTAGAAGAGAATACTCCGGAACAGTTTTTTGACAATCCACAGACAGACAGGGCAAAGCAGTTCCTGAACAGTTTCCATTATGAAACTGTTAAAAAGTAACAGCTAAAGAACATTGCTCAAATTAGAGCGTGTTTGAAAGGCTGGATCACAACAGGTAATTATAAAATTTATGATATAATTAAAATTTTAAGACATGGAGGAAAAGGACATGAAGAAAAAATTATTAGCAGTTTTATTAGCAACAGGTGTAGCAGCAACAACACTGCTTGGAGGAAGTATTCTTGTAAGTGCAGCAGATGACGGCGGAAACACTGCACAGGCCCGTACTCTGGATGAGATCAAAAAAGACGGAAAGATTAAGATCGGTGTATTCAGTGACAAGAACCCATTTGGATATGTAGATGAAAACGGTGAGGTTCAGGGTTACGATGTTTACTTTGGTAAGAGACTTGCAAAAGACCTTCTCGGAAGCGAAGATGATGTAGAATTTACATATGTAGAGGCAGCAAGCCGTGTAGAATATCTGCAGTCTGCAAAAGTTGATGTAATCCTCGCAAACTTCACAGTAACAGATGAAAGAGCAGAAAAGGTAGATTTTGCACTTCCATATATGAAAGTGGCTCTCGGCGTTGTTTCTCCTGATGATGCATTGATCACAGATGTAAAAGATCTGGAAGGTAAGAAGCTGATCGTAGTAAAGGGAACAACAGCAGAAACATACTTCACAGAAAACTATCCGGATATTGAACTTGTAAAATTTGATGAATATCAGGAAGCTTATGATGCACTTCTTGATGGAAGAGGAGATGCATTCTCCACAGACAACACAGAGGTACTTGCATGGGCACAGCAGAACAAAGGCTTTTCTGTAGGAATCGAATCTCTGGGTGATATCGATACAATCGCTCCTGCAGTACAGAAAGGAAATGCAGATCTTCTGAACGCGATCAATGATGAAATCAAATCTCTGGCAGACGAACAGTTCTTCCACAAAGACTTTGAAGAAACTCTGAAACCGGTATATGGCGATAACATTAATCCTGAAGACCTTGTTGTGGAAGGCGGAGTTGTAGACAGTGAAGATTCTGCAGCAGAAGATGCAGAGGAAGCGGATACAACAGATGCAGATGCAGCATCCGATGATACAGAAAATGCAGAAGTAACAGAAGCACCGGAAGAGACAGCAGCAGCTGAATAATAGGGACAAGTATAAAATGGATCATAATTCATATTCTTACAAGTATTGAGTTATAAATAAAATGAGACGCACTTTACAGGAGTTCATTTCTGTGGAGTGCGTTTTGCTTTATTATCCCTGAAATATTATACTCTTAAAATATTATTAAGTATCCTATGGATTAATCTGTGGTTCTATGTTAATATGGTAATACTTATTGAATATTCTCCTGTTTTCTTTTTTGGGTGCATCAAACGGGGAAATATTCGAATGATATTTATGGAGGCGAAACATGGGATACAAAAGAAGAGGGAATGAGGGATTCACGCTTGTAGAGCTGATCGTGGTTATTTCAATCCTTGCAGTACTTGTAGGAATTTTATCTCCCGCCTACACAAAATATGTGGAGAGAAGCCGTGAGGCAACGGATCTGGCCAATGCCAAATCCGCTTATTCAGAGCTGATGATAACTGTGGCTGAAAAAGATGAAATTCCAGCACCCATTATATTTGATTTAAAGCAAAAGGTATCGGACTGGCAGAGTCCCCTTCCGGTCTCAGTCGGAGGAGCTTCATATAATGGTACGCCGACTGAAAACTGGTTCGGAACACCTGGCAGCAATGGATACTGTGTGGTTTCCTATGATAAAAGCAAGGGGGCAATCTTCACATGGACGGATAAGGCGCCATGCAAAGGAAGTCTGGGAAGTCTGGATAGTAGTACTGATGGAGACACTGCTTATCGAACCCTTCATGCGGCATATAACTTTCGTAATAATAATAATATGCAGAACAATGAAGCATTCTACTCCAACCAAAGTTTTACAATTAATAAGAAGACTTTTAGCGACGTACGTATATACTATGCAGATTCCGCGGCCTTTAAGGATGTACTTAAATCCTATACTCCTACACCTGCTCCCTATAATAAAAGCCCATTTTATAAGCTGCAAGCTAATATTTATGCTGAAAAACTAAATCAGAATTGCTTCGCCTACTACACCTACGGCCCTGAGGGTTCCATCAAAGAGTTTACTTATGTAAGCACAGAAAGCGTTTACCGTTCCTACGATGGCGGATCAACCTGGTACGACATTACCCCGCCTCAATCAAAACCACAATCATAAATGGAAATGATGTAAAATACCTGAAAATTTATTTTCACAATTCTTGAAAAATCATTTTTTCTCTAAACAGCTTCTTTAATTAATCAGGCAAACCCACTGTTCCAATTGCGAAAAGCAAAGAACAGTGGGTTTTATTTTTTTATCTTAGCCTGTATTAACTTGCTATTTGCCCTGTGAAATGGTAAAATCTAAATATCTTACAGTTTGTGACAAAAATTTTGAAAAAACTGAAAACAAAGGGGATGGAGCGATGGAAGAGAGAAATAACAGACTGTTGAATGCAAAGCTGAATAAGTATATTATTCCGGGGATTATGATGTCTCTGGCACTTCAGCTGGGAAATATCGTAGATACCATATTTGTAAGTAATCTGATCGGGGTGGAAGCAATGTCTGCAGTTACCCTGAGTCTGCCGGTGGAAACGATCATTCAGCTGACCGGCTACTGCCTGGGTATCGGCGGTTCTATAGCTGTGGGAAACATGCTTGGCAAGCGAGACAAGGAAGGTGCGTCAAAGCTATTTTCCGCCACCTTTATCGTAACACTTGTAGTGGGAATTATAATTGCAATCTGTGCCATTCCTGCTGCCGGTCCCATTGCCAGGCTTCTGGTAGCCGGTGACGGTGTGCTGACCCATTATACCAGAGATTACATTCGTGTAAGTATGCTGGGTGCACCGGTGATCGGCATTGGCCTGATGATGGTCAACTACCTTGGAGTAGAGAATCATCCGGAGTTGGCATCTGCTTATCTGATTGCCGCCAATGTGATCAACCTTGTACTGGACTATATTTTCCTGAGATTCACTCCTATGGGGATCACAGGTGCATCCTTATCAACTGTACTTGGTTTCCTGTTTGCCATGGGAATTTTCCTGATCTATATCCGTTCTGACAAACGAAATCTCCGTCTGATGGGACTGAAGCTCAGTGAGTTGGGGATAACAAAGGAAGCCATTGTTACCGGCGTTCCTATGCTGATCTTTATGGCAGCCAATTTTATAAAAGCACTTGGACTGAATACCATTATCATGAATCAGCTGGGCGAGGAAGGTATGGCAGTATTTACTGTCTGCGACAATGTACTGCTGATCGTTGAGATGCTTACAGGCGGAATCATCGGTGTGATCCCAAATGTGGCAGGAATTCTTTTCGGAGAGAAGGACTACGTGGGAATCCGGGTTCTCTGCAAAAAAATGCTGAAATACAGCTACATCCTGCTGGCTGTGATCTTTGTCCTGATTATGCTGTTTACCGAAGAGATCACCATTCTGTTCGGAAGCGGTGGTGGAGAACTGGGCAACCATATGGTCCAGGCATTGCGCATCTTTGCTTTATGTGTGATCCCTTACCTGTGGAATAAGTTTATTATCAGCTATTACGAATCCATTGAGGAGACAGCCATTGCAAGCTTTGCCACATTCCTGGAGAATGCAGTAGTAGTTTTACCTGCAACTCTGGTAGGAATCCTTGTATGGAAACAGATTGACGGCATCGGAATCGACGGAATTGCAGTTGGATTTGTTGCCACTGAGATCATAACTGTAATTGCAACCTATATTTTCAGAAAAATCAAACATAAGAATACAAGCTTTTATATTGTTCCTGACAAAAATCCGGGAATTAATCTGGATTTTTCCATTAAGAGTACCATGGAGGAAGCAGAAACAGTTCATAAGAAGATCATAGAGTTTTGCCAGGATCAGGGCGCTTCTAAAAGCAAGGCAAATCTTGCCGCAGTGTGTGCGGAGGAGATGACTGTAAATATTATCCGATTCGGGGGAAAAACCTCCAACTGGATCGACATTAACCTTTGTCTGGAGGATGATCTCTGCAGACTGAGGATCAGAGATAACGGTGTGAACTTCAATCCTTTGGAATATCAGTATGACAGTGAAGATTTTGACATACATGGGATTGAACTTGTCAAGAAAGTATCAAAATCCATGGACTATATCCGTGCAATTGATATGAATAATACCATAATATCTTTTTAGGAGGTACATGAAAATGAAAAATATGAATGAAAGGAGCAATTTTGCTTTTGGTTTTCGACCGGTAACAGAATTGTTCGAGGAACAGGTGAAGCTTCATCCTGAGAAATGTGCAGTTGTCTCCGGTAAGGAGAGCTTCACCTATGCGCAGCTCAACCAACGGGCAAACAGGATTGCCAACTCCCTTGTGGAAAAAGGCGTCAGACGGGAGATTATTGTAGGTGTGATCCTTGAGCGATGCTGTGATTTTTATGCAGTGCGACAGGGTATCCTGAAATCCGGAGGAGCCTTTGCAGTTGCTACGCCGGATTACCCGGATGACAGAATCCAGTATATTTTTGAGGATTCAGGAGCACCTTTTATTATCACAACCAGAGAGATCGCAGAGGAACGAAAAGAGCTGTTTGCAAAGCTTCCCTGTACGATACTTCTTTTGGAGGAACTGCTGGAGAACGAGAATACAGACAATCCCCAGGTAAAGATCGGGGAGCATGATCTTTGTTATTGCATCTATACTTCCGGTTCTACAGGCAAACCAAAGGGTGTTCTGATCGAGCATATCAACCTTGCCAACTTTGTAAATCCGGATCCGAAAAATGCAGAAACCTATGGCTATGTAAGCAGAGGAAGCGTGTCTCTTTCCATGGCAGCCATGACCTTCGATGTGTCTATACTGGAGGAATTTGTGCCTCTTACCAATGGGCTTACTGCAGTAATCGCAACAGATGAGGAGATTCTGAATCCTCTCATGCTGGGTGAGCTGATCCTGAAACATAAAGTGGACATTATGACCACAACCCCTACTTATCTGTCAAATATGATCGATCTGCCTCAGCTTAAAGATGCTGTTTCCCAGATCCAGGTTTTTGACGTAGGTGCTGAAGCATTCCCGCCGGCTCTCTATGATAAAATTTATGCAGTCAATCCGGATGCCTACATTATGAATGGTTATGGTCCTACAGAAACTACTATCAGCTGTACCATGAAGGTGATCACTGACAGCAAAAACATTACCATCGGTGTTCCTAACGGTAATGTTAAGGTCTATATCGTGGACAAGGAAAACCATGTTGTTCCTGACGGAGAGACAGGAGAGCTTGTGATCGCAGGTCTTGGAGTAGGCAGAGGCTATATGAATCTGCCGGAAAAGACAGCTGCTGTCTTTATTAATCTGAACGGAGAGAGAGCCTACAAGACCGGTGACCTTGCAAGAATCAGCCCTGAAGGTGAGATTGAGTTTTTCGGAAGAATGGATAACCAGATCAAGCTTCGCGGACTGAGGATTGAGCTTGGTGAGATTGAAGAGGTGATCAATTCTTATGAAGGAATTATTACCAGCATTACTGTACCTGTGGATAATAAATATCTCTGCTGCTATTTTATAGCAGACCGTGAGATCAGTCCTGAGGAGCTTTCCGATTATGCAGCAGAATCCCTGGCACACTATATGGTTCCTGAGGTATTTATCCAGCTGGAGAAAATGCCAATCACTCAGAACGGTAAGATTGACAAAAAAGCACTTCCAAAGCCTGTTGCCCAGCCAAAGAATCTGAAAGAGCCTGAGACCGTAATGCAGAAGAAAATTTTCCAGATCGTTGCAAAGGTCGTAGAGAATGACTTCTTCGGTATTGACACAAGCTTTTATAAGGCAGGCCTGTCTTCCATAAGTGCCATGAAGCTGTGTATTCTCATCTCTGATGAATTCGGAGTTACAGTGAAAACCAGTGATATCCACGAAAACAATACAGTGGAGAAGCTGGAAAAATATATTATGCTGGCACCTAAGATCAGAACCTATGAAAAGAGAGAGGTTTATCCTCTTACAGGTTCCCAGAAGGGAATTTTTGCAGAGTGTATGAAAAATCCTGAAAGCACTGTATATAATATTCCTTTCCTCTTTGATCTGGAGCCTGCCATTGATGTACAGAAGCTGTCAGATGCCATTACCAGTACAGTAAGTGCACATTCCTATCTGCTCACAAGGGTGTATCTGAATGACAGAGGTGAAATGGTACAGAAGCCTTACAATGAAACCTTTGTACCTGAGGTGGTCCAGACCACAAATGAACAGTTTGAGGAACTGAAGGCTCAGCTTGTGCGTCCATTTAAGCTTGAAAAGGGCTGTCTGCTCAGGGCAGCGATCTATATTACTGAAGACAGGAAATATCTTTTTACAGATTTCCACCATATCCTTGCAGACGGTAACTCCTATGATATTATTTTTGAAGATATCAACAGTGCCTATATGGGTGAGAAACTGAAAAAGGAATCCTATACCGGCTTTGATGCTGCGCTGGATGAAGAGCAGCAGATGAAAGAGGGTAAATATAAGAAGGCTGAGAAATACTATGACAGTATTTTTGAAGGAGTCGAGACAGAATCCCTTCCTCTTCCTGACAGAAACGGTGAGATCCCTGAGAGAGGTTATCTGTCAAAAGAGATGGACACAAGGGAATCTGTGATTCTTTCCACCTGCGAGAAGCTGGGTGTTACCCCTAATATTTTATTTACAGGTCTGTTCGGCGTTCTCATGACCAGATACTCCAATTCTGATGACAGTCTTTTTGCCACCATCTATAACGGGCGAAATGACTCCAGACTTGAGAATACCGTTTGTATGCTTGTAAAGACCTTGCCTGTTTATTGCTCCTGTGATCCAAAGGCTACTATACAGGCCTATATGACAGAGCTTTCCGAACAGCTTCTGTCCTCCATGGCCAATGATATTTTCCCATTCTCTGACATCTGTGCAAAATATGGCTTCAGTTCTGACCTTGTTTTTGCGTACCAGGCAGAGCTCAGTGACGATTATCCCATCGGTGATACCATTGCCAGAGGCCATGACCTTTCCCCGGATATGTCTAAAATGCCTTTGCTTATCCAGGTAAGAGAGTATGACCACAAATATGTACTGACTGCAGAATATCGCAGCGATAAGTACAGTGAAGAATTTGTAAAGGGAATTCTGGATGCTTATGAAGCGGCAATGGATTCCATGCTGAAGGCAAAATATATTTCTGAAATTTCCATTCTGTCCGGAAATGCTGCAGATAAAATCGCAGAGTTTAATCATACCGCTCATGAATATGACAGAAGCCAGACGATCTCTGATATGTTTGATGAAATGGTGGAGACCATTCCGGATCATACTGCAGTTGTATTTAAAGACAGAAAATATACCTATAAAGAACTGGATGAGATCAGTGACAGACTTGGAAAATATATTGTATCTCAGGGAATCGGTAAGGAGGATGTAGTATCCATCCTGATCCCACGCTGTGAATATATGGCCATTGCACCTATGGGTGTGATCAAGGCAGGAGCAGCTTATCAGCCTCTGGATCCCACTTATCCCAAGGATCGTCTCATGTACATGTTGGAGGATTCTGCTGCCAAGCTTCTCATCGCAGACAGAGAGCTTTTACATCTGGTAGACGGCTATCAGGGACCTGTGTTATTTACAGATGAGATCCCGGGACTTGCAGACACAGAAACCAAACTTCAGAAACCGCAGTTACATGACCTGTTTATCCTTCTCTATACCTCAGGTTCCACAGGTGTGCCAAAGGGCTGTATGATTGAATATGGAAATATCACTGCATTCTGCCGCTGGTACAGAAAGTATTATGGTATAGATTCTGATTCCAGGATAGCAGCCTATGCATCCTTTGGCTTTGATGCTTCCATGATGGATATTTACGGAGCCATTACAAATGGTGCACAGCTTCATATTATTCCAGAAGAGATCCGTCTGGATTTCATGGGACTTCAGAGTTATTTTGATGAGAACGGTATTACCCATTCCTTTATGACCACACAGGTAGGAAGACAGTTTGCACTTGAGATGGAATGCAAGAGCCTGAAATATCTTTCCGTAGGAGGAGAAAAGCTTGTTCCCTGTGAACCGCCAAAGGGTTATACCTTTATAAATGCTTATGGCCCTACAGAGACTACCATTTTCATTACTTTGTTTAAGGTAGATAAGTATTATCCTAATGTTCCTATCGGAAAAGCACTGGATAATGCCAAGCTTTATATTGCAGACAAGTTCGGACATATGCTTCCCCCAGGTGCATGCGGAGAGCTGATGATCACCGGATGGCAGGTTTCAAGAGGATATCTTAATAAGCCTGAGAAAACAGCTGAGGTCTACACAAAGAATATTTACGATGATACTCCGGGTTATGAGGTAATGTACCACTCCGGTGATGTGGCCAGATATCTTCCTGACGGAAATATCCAGATCATTGGCAGAAAGGATTCCCAGGTTAAGATCAGAGGTTTCCGAATTGAGCTTTCAGAAGTGGAAGAAGTGATCAGAAGATATCCTGGTATCAAGGATGCCACTGTGGTTGCCTTTGATGAGCAGGGTGGCGGCAAATATATTGCTGCATATGTGGTATCTGACAGCGAAGTAGATATTAATGCTTTAAATAACTTTATCAAGGAGACAAAGCCTCCATATATGGTTCCTGCTGTTACCATGCAGATTGACAAGATCCCACTGAACCAGAACCAGAAGGTAAACAAGAAGGCTCTCCCAATGCCTGAGAGAAAGGCAGCAGAGATCATCAAGCCACAAAACGAAGTGCAGCAGAAATTATTTGACTGCATTGCAGAGGTTCTGGGTTATACAGAATTTGGAATCACCACAGATATTTATGAGGCAGGACTGACCTCTATTACAGCCATCCGGCTGAATATTCTGATCTCAAAGGCCTTTGACATTGTTGTGAAAACATCGGATGTAAAGAATCATCCGACCATCCAGATGCTGGAGGACTTTGTAAAAACTGCAGGCAAGGAAACAAAGAGAGAAGTACAGGAAAGTTATCCTCTCACCAACACACAGGAGGGAATTTTCATTGAATGTACTGCAAATATGGGTTCAACCATCTACAATATCCCATATCTGCTGAAGCTTGATAAAAAGGTGGATCTGGACAGACTTGCAGCAGCCATTGACAGTACAATAGAAGCTCATTCTTATCTGAAAACAAAGCTTTTTATGGACGATAATGGCAATGTGCTTCAGAAACGGAATGATGATCTTGTATACAAAACACAGATCATAAACGGAATGAATAAAGAGACACTGGTCCGTCCGTACATGCTGTTTAATGAGAAGCTTTTCCGGTTTGAGATCTACAGAACCTGCGAAGGTAATTATCTGTTCCTTGACCTTCATCATATTGTTGCTGACGGTACCTCCCTTGCCATTATCATGAATGACATTAACAGGGCCTATAGCGGTGAGAAGCTGGAACCGGAGACCTATACCTCCTATGATCTTGCTCTGGACAACAGGGATGCCCTTGCCGGAGATATTTATAAAAACGCAGAAAGCTATTACAGATCCGTATTTGAGAACGCAGGAGGAAGCATCAGCTTCTATCCGGATAAGAGCGGAGCAGTTCCCACAGCTGAGCTTTACCGCAGGGAAACAGCAGAAATCTCTGTACAGGGTGTAAAGGAATTCTGTAAAAAGCATGGAATTACAGAGAACGTATTCTTTATTTCTGCCTTTGGTATTACACTGGGCAAATATAATTTTAAGAAGGACGCGGTATTTACCACCATTTACCACGGAAGAAATGATTCCAGACTTTCCGAAACAGTGGGTATGCTTGTAAAAACTCTTCCTGTTTACTGTAATTTTGCAGGAAGCACAGAGCAGTGTCTCACTGAGGTTCAGAAACAGCTGATCAATTCTATGAACAACGATATTTATCCGTTCTCACAGATCAGTCATGAGTTTAATATTAAGGCAGATGCCATGGTTGTGTACCAGGGTGATAATTTTGAATTTGATAATGTGGGCGGAGAATATGCACAGGAAGAGCCTGTCCGCCTGAATATGGCAAAAGCCCCGGTGTCCATCAGTATCTCCATTGAGAAGAATAAATTTGTCTTTGACATTGAATACCGAGGCGATATGTACCAGGAAGAAACCATAAAATATCTGGCAGATAATCTGGAGCTTATTGCTGAGGGACTCCTGAATGAATGTGACCCTGCAGATATCAGATTGATGTTTGAGGAAGAAACAGAAATGGAGAATATTCCTGAACATGCAGGAAAGACCTTTGTGGATCTGTTCCGAGAGACAGCAGCAAAATATCCGGACAGACCGGCTGTAAGAGATGAATTTGGTGACTTTACTTACAAAGAACTGGATAAAATGTCTGACTACGTTGCACAGAAGCTTACGGAAAATGGATTTGGTCCGGAGCAGGCAACCGGTATCCTGTGCGGCAGGACAAAGGAATATGCAATCGCTTATGTAGGTGTTATGAAAGCAGGCGGAGCCTATGTTCCTCTGGATCCTGAATACCCCCAGAGCAGAATTGAGTACATGTTAACGGATTCGGGAGCAGAGAATCTTCTTGTGATCGATCAGTACAGAGATCTGGTAGATTTCTATAAGGGAAATGTGATCAGCCTGGATTCTGTGGAAGCAGAAGCAAAGGATTTTGAACTTACTGCCAAACTTACCGCTCCCAAACCTGAGAACCTTGCGTATATGATCTATACCTCAGGATCCACCGGAAAGCCGAAAGGTGTTATGCTGGAACACAGAAACCTGATGAACCTGATCGAATATATCACACAGAACAGAGGCCTTACACCGAATGACATTACTGCAGAGTTTGCAAGCTTCTGCTTTGATGCGTCAGTGATCGATCTCTTTGCTCCTCTTACTGCAGGTGCGATCTTATACATTTTACCTGAGGGTATCCGAAAGGATGCAATTGCCATAAGCAAATATATAAAAGAAGCAGGAATCACCACAGCAACCTTCCCTACACAGATGGGCGAGCTGGTGGCAGAGCTTCTGGAGGATGCACCGGCCCTTAGATTTGTCACATTGGGCGGAGAGAAATTCAAGCATTACAGAAACCGTACCTATCAGATGATCAATGGCTACGGTCCTACAGAAAATACAGTATCTTCCACAGAGTTCAGGGTGGATAAGCAGTATGATAATATTCCGATCGGAAAATCCCAGAGAAATGTCCGCAGTTACATTGTGGATGAGGCTCTGAACAGACTTCCGGTAGGAGCTTCCGGCGAGCTTTGCCATGCAGGACGTCAGATCGCAAGAGGATATCATAATCTTCCGGAAAAGACTGCCTCTGTATTTGTGGAGAATCCATTCTCCGTATGTGAGGAGGACAGAAGACTTTACAGAACCGGTGATATGGTCCGCATGAAAGGTGACGGAAATATTGAGTACATAGGCAGAATTGACTCCCAGGTGAAGATAAGGGGATACCGTGTTGAGCTTGGTGAGATCGAGGGAGCCCTTCTTAAACATGAATTGGTACAGAATGCAGCTGTTACAGTGATCGAAAAGAGCGGAAACAAATATATCACTGCTTATTATACAGGGGAAAGCATTCCGGATGAAGAACTAAAAACCTTCCTGGAGCCGCTGCTTCCGGATTACATGATGCCATCCTTCTTTGTTCACCTTGAAGCAATGCCGGTGACACCAGGAGGTAAGATTGACAAAAAAGCATTGCCAATGCCGGAGATAACCACAAATACTGCCAGCTATGTAGAGCCGGTTACTGCAGCTCAAAGAACACTTTGTGAGATTTTTGAGAAAGCGCTGGGAATCGAAAGGGTAGGTATTGAAGACAACTTCTTTGAGCTTGGAGGATCTTCTCTTACTGCATCCAAGGTTGCTGTTATGTGTCTCTCAAAGAATATTTCACTGGTATATGCGGATATTTTCAAATATCCTACTGTACGGGAGCTGGCAGCTCTGATTGATAATGACGGAATTACAGAGACTGCCCAGAGTAAGAATGAATTTTCAGATTATAACTATAACAAGATCCAGAACGTGATCAGTGCAAATACGGAAGAAAATGCAGACAGGGTCACAAAGGAAGAGCTGGGAGATATTATGATCACAGGTGCCACAGGCTTCCTGGGAATCCATGTTCTCAAGGCGTTCCTTGACAATTATGACGGCAAGGTTTACTGTCTGGTGCGCAAGGGCAAATATGAATCACCGGAAAAACGAATGATGAATATGCTGATGTACTATTTCGACAATCCATGCAAGGAACTGTTTGAAAATCGTATTATCTGTGTAGATGGGGATATTACTTCCAAAGAACAGGTGGCAGGATTCTCAGCATACAAATTTAGTACCATCGTTAACTGTGCTGCCTGCGTAAAGCATTTTGCAGCAGATGATGTGCTGGAAAGAATTAACGTGCAGGGTGTGGAAAATCTTATTGATTTCTGTAAGAATAACAGCCGCAGGCTGATCCAGATTTCCACAGTTTCTGTTGCAGGAGAGGGTTCTGACGGTGTTCCGCCAATGTCCAGAGTTTTCTGTGAGAATGACCTGTACATCGGACAGAATATTACCAACGAATATATCCGCACCAAATTCCTGGCAGAAAGAGCAGTTCTGGAAGCAGTTTCTGAGGGGCTGGACGGTAAAGTAGTACGTGTAGGTAATCTGATGAGCCGAAACTCTGACGGTGAGTTCCAGATCAATTTCATTACCAACGGATTCCTGCGCAGTCTGAGAGGTTATACAGCTGTAGGCAAATTCCCAATGGGAGGCATGCATGAGGTGGCAGAATTTTCACCTATTGATTCCACTGCACTGGCAGTTCTGAGACTGGCGCAGACAGACCGGAGATTTACTGTATTCCATGCCTGCAACAGCCACCATATTTATATGGCAGACCTGATCTATGCAATGCGTAATTATGGATTTAAGATTGATATTGTAAGAGATGAAGAGTTTGAGGCAGCAGTAAAAGAATTTGCAAAGACCGGACAGGACTCCGATGCGGTTTCCGGACTGATTGCCTATACCTCACATAATGAAAATGAGATTTACACCATTGATTACAGCAACCGGTTTACAGCACAGGTTCTGTACAGACTGGATTATAAATGGCCGGTTACAGATGACAGATATCTGGAAAATGCAATTGCAGCACTTGACAGACTTACATTTTTTGATTGATACAAAAAGGAGATAATTATAATGGAAATTATTACAAAAACAGAAGGTAACAAAGCAACTATGGAAATCAGCGGATGGCTTGACACTCAGACAGCTCCTCAGTTAGGAGAGGCGCTGTCCGGACTTGATGACAGCATTACAAGTCTGGTCTTTGATTTTGCAAATCTGGAGTATATTTCATCTGCTGGCTTACGTCAGGTGATCGTAGCTTACAAAAAAATGGCTCCAAAGGATGGATTTAAGATCATCAATGTTTCTGATGAGGTTTATGATGTGTTCAGCCTTACCGGATTTGACAGCAAGATCGATATTCAGAAAAAGTAACCGCAAAACCTGTTACAGGCTGCAGATTTTCTGCAGTCTGTAATGAAAAACAGGTTACCCAAAAACGGTAACCGGATAGGAGGGCCTATGGGGATACCTGCTGCCACACAACAGGAACAATATCTGGAACTGTCCTGTAATTTAGCGGAACTTGGAAAAATAAAAGAATGTATTTTTCAGATAGCCTGCAAAAGCAACCAGGAAGTCAGTAAGAAAATTTATCTTGCCTGCGAGGAGATCTTTGTGAATATTGTCAGCTATTCCGGCGCAGATCATGCCCGGTTTTTCTGCAGCAGAAATGCAGATAAGATAACTGTTATTTTCACAGATAACGGAAGACTTTTTAATCCCCTTGAAAGCAGACCGGAGAAAGATTTTAATGATTTCGATGAAGGCGGGATGGGGATCATGCTTGTAAAGGAGCTGTGTTCTGCCATCAGCTACAACAGTGCTGACGGAAAAAATAATCTCAGGATGGAATTTACAGATCACTGATATGCTAAAATTATACAGAATCAATATTAATCATTTTAAAGATCCCCTGGAGGACAAAAGGCTCCTGCAGCTGGTAGACGACAGCCGCAGGCAAAAAGTCCTCCGGTATCTGATGCCTGATGACAGAAAGAGAAGTCTGGGTGCAGGGATCATTATCCGGAAGATACTGAAAGAGAACGGTCTTTGTGAAGACTGTCTGAAGTATTCAGAAAATGGAAAGCCTGTTGCGGATGATGTTTTTTTTAATGTTTCCCATGGAGGGGATTATGTTGTAGGAGTGGCCTCAGACTGTGAGGTCGGATGCGATATTGAGAAGAACGGGAAGGCTCCCCTTGAGGTTGCAGAGCGCTATTTCTATTTGTCGGAGCTTGAATATATAAAATCTGCAGCTGATAAAAGCAGGGCTTTTTTTACCCTCTGGACTTTAAAGGAAAGCTATATGAAAATGACCGGACGGGGAATGAGCCTTCCCCTGGATTCCTTTGAGGTTGTTCCCCAGGGAGAGGAATTTATCCTGGGAAAATCTGTGGAAAAAGGATGCTTTTTCAAAACAGCAGAATTTGACGGCCATATTTTTTCCGTCAGCAGGGAATTACCTTTTACTTTCGATCCGACGGATTTTCATGAGATTCTTCTGTAGAAGGGATTTATCCATCTGATTGCCATCTTCCGATGATTACGTATATGAAGGGGATAACGGTAATCAGAATCTTCTTGAACTTTTCTCTTGAATGTGTATATAATAGGAATACTATGGTGTCTAAGTCTGATCTTGCATATCCGGACACCTGGTATTCCTATTTTTTTGGATATGTACTTTATTTCGAAAGGAACGCAATGAGAAAATTAGCATTAAGTGATGAAATTTTAATGAAGGTTGACAAAGCTGCCCGTTATATCGGCGGTGAAGTCAACTCTGTAATGAAAGATAAGAACAACGTAGATATCCGCTTTGCCATGTGCTTCCCGGATGTTTATGAGATCGGTATGTCTAATCTGGGCATGATGATCCTCTACAACATGTTTAATGAGCGTGAAGATGTCTGGTGTGAGCGTGTCTTTTCTCCGTGGATGGATCTGGATAAGATCATGCGTGAGGAACATATTCCTCTCTTTGCCCTGGAATCCCAGGAGCCTGTAAAGGAGTTTGATTTCCTTGGCATTACCCTTGGATATGAGATGTGCTATACCAATGTGCTTCAGGTACTTGACCTGAGCCATGTTTCACTTCTGGCAAAGGATCGTAAGGAAGATGACCCTATCGTTATCGGCGGCGGTGCCTGTGCATATAATCCGGAACCCATCGCAGAATTTTTTGATATGTTTTATATTGGTGAGGGTGAGACTGTCTATGATGCTCTGTTTGATGCCTATAAGGCAAATAAGGCAGCAGGCGGCTCCAGAGCAGACTTCCTGTTTGCAGCTTCCCAAATTCCCGGAATTTATGTGCCCTCTTTATACAATGTAACCTACAAAGAGGATGGCACCATTGCTTCCTTTACACCGGCAAAGGAAGGAGTACCTGAGAAAGTCTGTAAACAGCTGATCACCGATGTCACTAAGGATTACCGCGCAATCAAAGCTCCTGTTGTACCTTTTATCAAAGCAACCCAGGATCGTGTCACCCTGGAGATCCAGCGTGGCTGTATCCGTGGCTGTCGTTTCTGTCAGGCAGGTATGATCTATCGCCCTACCAGAGAGCGTAATGTAGAGGATTTAAAGGCAAGTGCCAGAGAAATGCTTCAGAATACAGGACATGAGGAGATTTCCTTAAGTTCTCTAAGCTCCAGTGATTATTCTGAGCTGAAGGAACTGGTAAACTTCCTGATCGAAGAATTCCATGGCAATGCTGTCAATATATCTCTGCCATCCCTGCGTATCGATGCTTTTGCCCTGGATGTTATGAGCAAGGTACAGGATGTAAAGAAGAGCAGCCTTACTTTCGCACCGGAAGCAGGCTCCCAGCGTCTGCGTAATGTTATCAATAAAGGTCTGACAGAAGAGAATATTCTTCATGGTGCAGGTGAAGCATTCAAAGGTGGATGGAATCAGGTAAAGCTTTACTTCATGCTCGGACTTCCAACTGAAACAGAAGATGATATGAAAGGTATTGCTCATCTTGCTCAGAAAATTGCAGAAACTTATTATGAAGAAGTGCCGAAAGAAAAACGTAATGGCAAGGTTCAGGTCAATGTAAGTACCTCTTTCTTTGTACCGAAACCATTTACTCCATTTCAGTGGGCAGGTATGTACAGAGAGGAAGATTTCGTGGAGAAAGCAAAGGTCGTAAAAAGCGAGATCCGCGCACAGTTAAACCAGAGAAGTATCCGCTACAGCTGGCATGAGCCGGATGTCACGATCCTTGAAGGCTTCCTTGCCAGAGGTGACCGCCGTTGTGCGCAGGTCATCCTGAAAGCATATGAAAAAGGTGCGATCTACGATGCCTGGTCAGAGAGTTTCGACTATAATATATGGAAAGAATCTTTTGCAGAAACCAACACAGATATTGATTTCTATACTCTCAGAGAACGTTCCACAGATGAGATCCTTCCATGGGATTTCATTGATGCAGGAGTGACCAAGAAGTTCCTGATCCACGAATGGGAACAGGCAAAGAAAGAAACCGTAACACCAAACTGCCGTCAGAAATGTTCCGGCTGTGGTGCTATGCGTTATGGCGGAGGTGTATGTTATGAAGGTAAGAATTAAATTCAGCAAAGAGGGTCCTGTTAAATTTGTGGGACATCTGGATACCATGCGTTATTTCCAGAAAGCCATCCGCAGGGCAAATCTTCCTGTTGCTTTTTCCGGAGGTTTCAGTCCTCACATGATCATGTCCTTTGCAGCACCTCTGGGTGTTGGTACTGAGAGTCTAGGAGAGTACTTCGATCTGGAGCTGGCAGAAACTGTTCCTACCTCAGAGATTACCAGACGTCTGGACGCCGTGATGGTGGAAGGTGTCCGTGTGATCAGTACCCGTCAGGTAGAAGATGGCAAAGCAGGTAAGGCCATGTCTCTGGTAGCTGCTGCCGATTATTATGTAGAATTCCGTCCGGGCAAAGAACCGGAGATTTCCTGGAAGGATAAGATTAATGATTTCCTGGCACAGCCGGAGATCAAGGTTATGAAAAAAACCAAACGCAGTGAAAAGGAAATAGATATCCGTCCCTTTATTTATAAAATGGAGCTTCAGGGAGACAAGATCTTTATGATGCTTGCTTCTGCAAGTGCCAATTATACAAAGCCGGAACTTGTAACCGATACCTTTTTCGCATGGCTCGGTGCAGAGCTTCCGGACTTTGCCTACACGATCAAACGTCTGGAAGTATATGCAGATAAGGGTACAGAGGATAACCACAAATTCGTTACTCTGGAATCATTAGGAGAAGAAGTTGAATAAGCTTATTATTACGAAAATGGAAATCTGCCAGGTTCCCTGTTATGTATGCGCCCGGGAAGAGGATGGCAGGATCATGGAGCTTCGCTTTGAACCCATAGATCATAAATCTGCCTTGGGAAACATTTATGTAGGACAGGTAGAAAATATTGCGGCCAACATCGGAGCTGCTTTTGTTCAGATTTCTGCAGGGGAACGCTGTTATCTGCAGCTGTCTGATGTTCAGGATGCCATCTATGCCTCTGTCAAAAAGGAAAACAGGCCTATAAAACCGGGAGATGAAATTCTGGTTCAGATCAACAGAGAAGCTATGAAGGGAAAGCTTCCTGCTGTGACTACCAATCTGAATTTTACAGGAAAATATCTGGTTCTCACCACAGGAGATAAGAAATTTGGACTTTCCAATAAGCTTTCCAATGATGACCGAAGCAAACTCAGCAAATGGATGGAAGAAGAGATCCACCGTCCGGATAAGGAATATGGTCTTATCGTGCGTACCAATGCAGCAGATGCATCCAAGGAGGAGCTTCTGCGGGAGCTGGAATATCTTAAATCACTGTACCGAAAAGTAGCTGTTGCCGGAAAATCCCGTACCTGCTTTAGCTGTATTTATAAAACAGAACCCATTTATATTTCTGCAGTCAGGGACATTAACAGCCGAAGCCTGGAAGAGATCCTGACAGATGTACCGGAGATTTTTCAGGAAATTTCCGGTTATCTGAAGGAAAACAGCCCGGAAGAAGCAACCAAAATCCGTCTTTATGAGGATAAGCTGCTGCCTTTGTATAAGCTTCATCGTCTGGAGACTGCCTTAGAGGAGATCAGACACGAAAAGGTCTGGCTGAAAAGCGGTGGTTTCCTGGTGATACAACAGACTGAGGCTTTTGTATCTATTGATGTAAACAGTGGAAAATTCACTGGCAGGAAGAAAATGCAGGAGACTTACCGTAAGATCAATCTGGAGGCAGCAGGAGAAATTGCCAGACAGCTGCAGCTTCGCAATCTGTCCGGTCTTATATTGATTGATTTTATTAATATGGAAAATCCGGATCATCAGGATGAACTGTTCCATGTTCTGCAGAAGCATCTGCGGCGGGATCCTGTAAAAGCAAAGGCTGTGGATATCACACCTTTGCATATTCTGGAAATGACCAGGAAAAAAGTACGCAAGCCTGTAATAGAAGAACTCAGGGAACTGCGATAAGTAGAAGTCTTTGTTTCTGGTTTGCAATAATATGATTATGTAAATCTATTCCTTATAAAAAACCTTGTAAAAAATATAACAAAAGAAATATTAAAAAAAAGAAAAAAACATATTGACAAATCATTTTTTGTCCGATATTATTAATGAGATGCCGCACAGAGAGGTTTAAGTGCCATAAGGCCACCATATCTGGCGAGTAAAGATTATAGGAGGTGCCACAGATGTACGCAATTATTGCAACAGGTGGTAAACAGTACAAAGTTGCTGAAGGCGACGTAATCAGAGTTGAGAAACTCGGTGTTGAAGCTGGTGAAACTGTTACTTTTGATAATGTTATTGCAGTAAGCAATGACGGATTAAAAGCTGGTGAAGATGTAAAAGATGCCAGTGTTACCGCTACTGTAGTTGAGAACGGTAAAGCAAAAAAAGTTATCGTTTACAAATACAAGAGAAAAACTGGATATCACAAGAAAAACGGTCACAGACAGCAGTACACTAAAGTAAAAATCGAAAAGATTAACGGTTAATCTGGTGTCATTATGATTACAATTACAGTTAAGAAGAGAAATGGAAATTATCTGGAATTTGTTTCGAAAGGTCACGCCGGATATGCAGAAGAGGGACAGGATATTGTCTGTGCTGCTGTTTCTGTACTGGTGATCAATACTGTGAATTCTCTTGATGCATTCACAGATGATCAGTTTGAAGTACAGCAAGATGACGGTTATGTATCTTTTCATTTTACGGCTCCGGTTACTGAGAGGGGAACACTTCTCATGGATTCGCTGATTCTCGGATTAACAGAAATTGAACATAGTTATAACAATCGATATTTGACAGTAAAAGTCAAGGAGGTGTAACAACATGATGAAAATGAACCTTCAGTTATTCGCACATAAAAAGGGAGTTGGTTCTACAAAGAACGGTCGTGACTCCGAATCTAAGAGATTAGGTGCGAAGAGAGCAGACGGACAGTTTGTAAAAGCTGGAAATATTCTTTACAGACAGCGCGGAACTAAGATCCATGCTGGTGAAAACGTAGGATGCGGTAAAGATTATACTTTATTCGCACTCAAAGACGGCGTTGTAAGATTTACCAGAAAAGGACGCGATAAGAAACAGGTTTCTATCGTTCCAGTAGAAGCAGAATAATCTGGTTAGGCGAGAGGCTTCAAATCTGTCAGGGTTTGAAGCCTTTCTTTAAATTTAAAAGATGAGGTGTGTCAAATGTTTGCAGACAGAGCGAAAATTTTTATCCGCTCCGGTAAAGGCGGCGACGGCCATGTAAGTTTCCGCAGAGAATTATATGTTCCCAATGGCGGACCTGACGGCGGTGACGGCGGCCGTGGCGGAGATGTCATATTTGAGGTAGATGAAGGCCAGAACACCCTTGGCGACTACCGACACAAAAGAAAATATAAAGCTCAGGACGGTGAAGAGGGCGGCAAGAAGCGCTGCCACGGTGCCGACGGAGCAGATGTGGTATTAAAGGTTCCGGAAGGAACTGTGATCATGGACGCTGCATCCGGCAAGGTAATTGCAGATATGTCCGGTGAAAATAAAAGGCAGATCGTATTAAAGGGCGGCAGAGGCGGCAAAGGAAATCAGCACTATGCCACAGCAACCATGCAGGTTCCAAAGTATGCACAGCCCGGACAGCCGGCCCAGGAGCTTGAGGTCCTTCTGGAACTGAAGGTAATTGCTGACGTTGGTCTGGTAGGCTTTCCAAATGTAGGAAAATCCACCTTCCTTTCCAGAGTCACCAATGCCCAGCCTAAAATCGCGAATTATCATTTCACCACCCTGAGTCCAAATCTGGGTGTAGTAGATACAGAAAACGGTGGTTTTGTCATCGCGGATATTCCCGGACTGATCGAGGGTGCATCTGAGGGTGTAGGGCTTGGCCATGAATTCCTGCGCCATATTGAGCGTACCCGGGTAATCATCCATATTGTAGATGCAGCTTCCACAGAGGGACGTGATCCTATTGATGATATTTACAAGATCAATAAAGAGCTGGAAGCCTATAATCCTGAAATTGCTTCCAGACCGCAGGTGATCGCAGCGAACAAAATCGACTGTATTTTTACAGAGGATGGGGAAGAAAGCCCCATTGATAAGCTGAAAAAAGAATTTGAACCAAAGGGTATTCAGGTATATGCCATTTCCGCTGTAAGCGGTCAGGGTGTACGTGAACTCCTCTTCCATGTAAAAGAACTGTTGGATAACTGTAAGCAGGAACCTATCGTATTTGAACAGGAATTTTTCCCGGAAGATATGCTTATGTCCGAGAACCTTCCTTATACAGTGGAGCAGGATGCCGAGGATCCTACCATCTTTATTGTAGAAGGACCAAAGATCGAAAAGATGCTTGGTTACACAAACCTGGATTCCGAAAAAGGCTTTGCTTTCTTCCAGCGTTTTCTTAAGGAAGGCGGTATTCTGGATGAACTTGAAAAGGCAGGCATCCAAGAGGGAGATACCGTCCGTATGTACGGATTTGACTTTGACTATTATAAATAAGTTTTTCAAACAGAGGACATTAAAATATGATAACAAGTAAGCAAAGAGCATATTTAAAGGGTCTGGCAATGACTATGGACCCAATCCTTCAGCTTGGTAAGGGAGGACTTACTCCTGAGAACACTGCTTCTGTAGATGAAGCACTTGCAGCGAGAGAGCTGATCAAGATCAATGTTCTTCAGAATTGCCTGGAAGATTCCAGACAGATGGCTGAGACTCTTGCAGAGCGTACCCGTTCTCAGGTAGTACAGGTGATCGGCAGAAAAATCGTACTGTACCGTGAAGGAAAAGACGACAAAAAGAAAATTGTATTGCCAAAGAAATAATAAATGGAGAAATTTATGTCTGACAGCAGAAAAAGAGTAGGAATTATGGGCGGCACCTTTGACCCCATCCATCTGGGTCATCTGATCCTTGGGGAAAAAGCCTATGAACAGCTCCATCTGGACAAGGTTCTTTTTATGCCCAGCGGAAACCCGCCGCACAAAAGGAACCGACAGGGAAGGGCCACAGATGACCAGCGTGTGGAAATGGTCAGGAAGGCAATCTGCGGGAATCCGCATTTTGAGCTTTCTCTGACAGAAATGCATGAAAATGGTTATACTTATACCTATCATACCCTGGAGATGATGAAAAAGCAAAATCCGGATACAGATTATTATTTCATTATCGGAGCTGATTCTCTCTATGACTTTGACTCCTGGATGAAGCCTGACAGAATCTGTCAGAACTGTATCTTGGTAGTAGCTGTCAGAAATCATACCTCAGTTGCGGAGCTGGACAGAGAAATGGAACGTCTTTCCCTTAAATATAAGGGGACATTTCTGAGACTGGATACTATGAATATTGATATCTCCAGTGAAACCATCCGCGACTGGATCAAGGATAAAAAAAGCATTCGATATTATGTGGCGGATCAGGTGATTTCTTATATTGAAGAAAATCATATTTACAGTCCGGTCAAAGAGAAAGGATGATTTTCCAATGGCAGAATACGACTTTATAAAAATGGAGAAAAAGCTTGCCAAATATCTGGACGAGGACCGTTACGCCCACACCATGGGAGTAATGTACACCTGCGCAGCACTGGCTATGGTACACGGCTGTGATCTGATCCAGGCACAGACTGCAGGCCTTCTTCATGATTGCGCAAAATGCATTCCCAATAAAAAGAAATTAAAAATGTGCAGTCAGCACAAGATTCCGGTAACTGAATTTGAACAGACTCACCCCTTTCTGCTTCATGCAAAGCTGGGAGCCTATGTGGCAAAAGCAAAGTACGGAGTGACTGACCAGGAGATTCTTTCTTCTATCACCTGGCACACTACAGGAAAACCGGATATGACCCTGTTGGAGAAAATTGTATATATTGCAGATTATATTGAGCCCAAGCGTGACAAGGCACCAAATCTGGCCTTTGTCCGTAAACTGGCTTTTCAGGATCTGGATGAATGCATGTATGAAATCCTGAAGGATTCTCTTGCCTACCTGGAGGAGAATCCCAAGGATGTTGACACTACAACCAAGGAAGCCTTCTTGTATTATAAAGATTTGCATATAAAGAGAGCTTCCCAGACAGAAAAGGAGATCAACTGATGAGCAGAGAACTGGAAATGGCAAAGCTTGCCTGCCGCGCTCTTGACGAGAAAAAGGGCAAGGATATTAAGGTGATTGATATCCATGAAGTATCCGTGATCGCAGATTATTTTGTAATTGCCAGCGCTTCCAACCAGAATCAGGTACAGGCAATGGTAGATAATGTAGATGAGACTCTGGGCAGAGCCGGATTTGAGGCAAAGCAGATCGAAGGAACCCGCAATTCCAGCTGGGTACTGATGGATTACGGCGATATGATCGTTCATGTATTTGACGAAGAAAACCGTCTTTTCTACGACCTGGAAAGAATCTGGAGAGATGGAAAGGAACTGGATATCAGCGAATTTCTGGAGAAATAAAAAGCAGGAGATATACTCGCAGAACTCTGTGACTGTATATCTCCTTTTTTCATGAATAAAACAATTCTTATTTGTAAAGCCTGAACACTCCAAACACCTTGCCCAGAATCTCCAGTCCCTCATGGATCAGGATAGGATCCATGGTATCATTCTCCGGCTGAAGACGATAGTAGCCCTTTTCCTTGTAAAAGGTCTTCACTGTAGCTCCGTCCTCCATCAGTGCCACCACAATATCCCCGCTCTCTGCAGTAGACTGCTTGCGGACGAGAACCTGGTCTCCGTCAAATATTCCGGCATTTATCATACTTTCGCCTTTTACCTTCAGCATGAAGCTCTGTTCATTTGGCATAAACTCTGCTGGAACAGGAAAATATCCCTCAATATTCTCCACCGCAAGAAGAGGCTGCCCAGCAGCCACAGTACCCACGATCGGTACATTTACCACCTCACGGCGCACCAGATTGAAATTGTCATCAATGATCTCTATGGCACGGGGTTTGGTAGCATCTCTGCGGATGTATCCGTTTTTCTCCAAAGCTTCCAGATGCGAATGCACGGAGGAGGTTGACTTAAGGCCTACTGCCTCACAGATTTCACGTACTGCCGGAGGAAAGCCTCTGTTCAGGATTTCATTTTTGATATAATCAAGAATCTCCTGCTGTTTCTGTGTAATTCTGCCATATGCCATAACGGTTGTACCTCCCGAATCTTTTATAATTTATAATTATAACACATCCCGTGCCTAAACGCAAACGGATATTCGGAAAATACGTTCTACTCTTGTTTTTATATAGATATGATGTTACAATATTTTGGAATGAATTTTTTAAAGGAGGCAGCCCTTTGCCTGATAATCATAAAAAACAAAAAAAAGCGCCGGGAATCCTTGCCAGATTCAGCAAAATATTTGGCCTGAATATCGGAACCATCATGTTTGGAGTACTGTTTGTATATATGGCTTTCAGTGCGATTCTGTATCTGACTACTCCCCATATTGAATCCTACCAGGTAACCTCCGGCCCTTTATCAAGAAATGAAACCTATACTGGTCTTGCAGTGAGGGAAGAATCTGTCTGCAAGGCTTCCTCATCCGGATATATCACCTATTATGCCAGAGAGGGAAGTAAGATCAATGCAAACGGAGCTGTATACGGAATCAGCAGCACGAAATCCACTTCCTCCACCTCCCAGCTTTCCCAGGATGAGCTTTCCAGTATAAGAAATGATATGATGAGCTTTTCCAAAAGCTTTAACTCCAGTAAATTCAACAATACCTACAGTTTCAAATATGATCTGAAGGGAAATATCCTTCAGTATGCAGAAAGTGCAGCCTCTTCGGCACCTCTGACCTCTGATGAAACGGATACAGACCAGGATTCATCCGATAACACCGCAGACACTACAGAACAGGTCACCAGCTATGTAGGAGATGAATCTATAAGTAAGGCAGACTCTGACGGGATCATCCTGTACTCTGTGGATAATTATGAGGGCAAAACTGTAGATACTGTCACTGCACAGGACTTTGATCAGAATTCCTACCATGAAACGGATTTAAAAACTTCAGATTCTGTTAAGTCAGGAGATGATATTTACACGATCATTACTGACGAACGCTGGAGTCTTTTAATCCCCTTAAGTGACAAACAGGCAGAGAAATTAAAGGATCGGTCTGCCATCCGTGTAAAGTTTCTGAAAGATGATATGACCCAGACCGGTGATTTTTCTATTATTACCATTGATGGCAGCAAATACGGACAGATTGATTTCAGCAAGGGACTGATCCGTTATGCATCTGACCGTTTTCTGGATATTGAGCTTGTGACCAATACAGTGGTGGGATTAAAAATTCCCCTTTCTTCCATTGTGACCAAGGACTTTTATATGATTCCGGACAAGATGGCAACTACTGATCCCAAAACCGGCAATACAGGCTTTATGATGGAAGAGAAGACAAAGTCAGGTAAAAATGCTTCTGTATTTAAAGATGTTAGTATTTATGCAAAAATTGAGGATCCGGTCACAGATCAGACAAAGGAGTCCTCGGAAGCCACCTATACCTATTATGTAGACAAAAGCGCTTTCAAAGAAGGTGATGCCATTGTAAATCAGGAAACAGGTGAGCGCTATATTATAGGAGAAACAGATACTCTGGAGGGTGTGTACTGCATCAATAAAGGCTATGCTGTTTTCCGCCGTATTGAGGTACTTGACCAGAATGAGGAATACGCTATTGTTTCCAGAAATACCACCTATGGTCTCTGCAGATATGACCATATCGTAAAAAATGCGGATAAAGTAAAAGAAGAAGATATTTTGTATTAAAGCCATTAACATAAAAATAAGGAGGCAGTAAAATGTTAGCAGATAATTTGGCAATTGTGCAGAAAAATATAGAAAAGGCCTGCCTGAAAGCAGGACGTGACCCCAAAGAGGTAATCCTTGTAGCAGTAAGTAAAACAAAACCTGTGGAAATGCTTCAGGAGGCTTATGATGCAGGTGCCCGTGTGTTTGGCGAAAATAAGGTGCAGGAGATCATGGATAAATATGACAGACTGCCCTCAGATATCCAGTGGCACATGATCGGCCATCTGCAGCGCAATAAAGTAAAATATATTATTGATAAGGTTGCAATGATCCATTCTGTAGATTCTGTGCGTCTGGCTCAGACCATTGAGCAGGAAGCTGCAAAAAAAGATCTCTGTATGCCGGTACTCATCGAAGTAAATGTAGCGGAAGAGGAGAGTAAATTTGGCCTAAAAACCTCTGAAGTCCTTCCTTTTATAGAAGAAATTGCTTCTTATCCCCACCTGAAAGTAATGGGACTTATGACAATTGCTCCTTTTGTCTCAGATCCCGAGGAAAACAGAGCAATTTTTCACAAATTAAGGAAATTAAGTGTTGACATCAGAGAAAAAAACATTAATAATATTACTATGAGTGTTCTGAGCATGGGAATGACCAATGACTATCAGATCGCTGCTGAGGAAGGATCAACAATGGTGCGTGTGGGAACAGGTATCTTTGGTGAAAGAGATTACTCAATAAAAGAAGAATAAAAGAAGATTGGAGATTAAAATGGGCGTTTTAGATAAATTTTTAGATGCCATCAAATTAAATGATGATTATGATGACGATGGATTTCTGGACGATGATCTGTTAGACGGAGAGGATGACGAGGATTTCCTGGATGATGATTTTGAAGATAAGCCAAAGAAGAAATTCTTTGATAAATTCACCAAAAAGAAGGATTCCTCTGAGGACGAAGACTTTGATGATTTCGATGAGAAGCCACTGAAATCAGAATCCAGACAGACATCTTCCCCTAAACAGCCAGCTGCTTCCGCTGCAGCGAAGGCTCCGGCCAGACAGGAACGTGCAGAACGCCAGACACGTCCGGCAGCATCTTCCAAGATTACTCCTATGAGAAGCAGCCGTAAAGCTTCCCAGGGACCAAATATGGAGGTGTGTGTGATCAAACCGTCTTCTATGGAGGATACCCGTGAAATCGCAGATACACTGGTAGACAACTCTACTGTAATTTTAAATCTGGAAGGAATCGATGTGGAACTGGCACAGAGAATCATCGATTTCACATCAGGTGCCTGCTATTCTCTGGGCGGAAGCCTTCAGAAAGTATCCAGCTACATTTTTGTACTTGGACCTTATAATGTAGACATCACCGGTGATCTCCAGAATATACTGGGAGGAGCTGCACCTTCTGTGCGCGCAGGTTATTGATCCCCCATGGAGAAGAATGACTTCTTTTTAAAGAGGATCCGTGAACTGGCTGACCTTTCTTATCAGAGAGATATTGTGACTTTTTCGGATTTTCTTAATCTGAATGAACAGAATATGGTTAATAGTCTCCGGCAGCAATTTCCGCAGATCGTTGTGGAATCCTCCGGCGGCTATGCGAATGCGGAGCGTCAGATGGTGGCTTTTCATCCTGATGCTCTTGCTTTTACCTGGGAATATCCTATAGACTGCCTGAAGATCGAACCAAAATCTCTGAAATTTTCAGAAGAGCTGACCCACAGAGATTATCTGGGTTCCCTGCTGAATCTGGGTGTGGACAGAACCATGATCGGGGATATCCTGGTTCAGGAAAAGGCTGCCTGGTTTTTCTGTAACAAAAAAATGACGGATTTTTTTCTTAAAAATCTGTGCCGTGTCCGTCATACCAATATTCTGATCACTGTTGTAGATAAGCAGGAGGAACTTCCTGCCCCAAAAATGGAAACTATTCATGGCACCTGTGCCTCTGTCCGGCTGGATTCTCTCATTGCACTGGCTTTTAAAGCATCCAGAAGCAGTATGGTGTCTTATATTGAAGGTGGACAGGTTTTTGTAAATGGAAAGCTTATCACCTCCAATGGCTATGAACCCAGAGAGGGAGACATTATCTCAGTCAGAGGGAAGGGACGTTTTATCTATGATGGCACGTCTCACCAGACCAGAAAAGGCCGAAGCAGTATACAGTTAAGTTTATATATTTAAATGACAGGAGGGTATTGAAATGGCAGAACAGAAATTACTTGTAAAACGTAAGGGAGATTTTCATTATCCAATCTATTTTGAAAAAGATTTTTCCGGACTGGCCCAGGCTGTAAAGGAGGAAGGACTGTCCGGACATAAAATTTGTGTTGTCACTGACAGTCACGTGGAGCCTTTATATCTGAAGTCTGTGATGGATTCTCTGCAGGAGGTTTCTTCTCAGATATTTTCCTTTGTCTTTGAAGCAGGGGAAAAGAATAAAAATCTGGACACAGTACAGGAACTGTATCGTTCCCTTATTGAACATGAAATGGACCGTAAGGGGCTCCTGGTTGCTTTGGGAGGCGGTGTAGTAGGTGATCTGACTGGTTTTGGTGCAGCTACCTATCTCAGAGGAATTGATTTTATCCAGGTTCCGACCACCCTTCTTTCCCAGGTTGACAGCAGTGTGGGAGGGAAAACCGGTGTGGATTTCCAGCAGTATAAAAATATGGTTGGAGCTTTTCATCAGCCCCGTCTTGTCTATATGAATCTGTCTGCTTTAAACACACTTCCTCAAAAAGAATTTGCCTGTGGAATGGGTGAAATCCTGAAAACCGGTCTCATCTGTGACGGAGAATTTTTCCGGTTTATCTGTGCAAATCAAAAAACGATCCAGGAGCTGGATTATACCCTTCTGTCCCAAATGATCCGCAGATGCTGTGAGATCAAAGCAGGAGTGGTAGAACGTGATCCTAAAGAGCAGGGTGAGAGAGCTCTTCTGAATCTTGGACACACAGTTGGACATGCTGTGGAAAAATTAAAGAATTTCCAGCTGCTCCATGGTCAGTGTGTAGGAATCGGTCTGATCGCAGCTGCATATCTTTCCATGCAGAGAGGCCTTCTGACTCAGGAAGAATATAATGAAATCCGTAATGGCTGTGAAGCCTTTCATCTGCCCCTTACTGTAGATTCTCTGAAAGCCGAGGAGATTCTGGCAGCCACAAAGAAGGACAAAAAAATGGAAGCCGGACATATTAAATTTATCCTGATGGATGGAATTGGCAAAAGTTTTATTGACAAAACCGTGACGGATACGGAACTTTTAAGCGCTATCCGGGAGATCCTCTCATGAGAAGGGAAGGAACTTCAGATCTCCCTTTTCCTGCCTGGTCAGGTGTGATCCTAACTCTGCTTCTCATCCTGGTGGATCAGGGGACAAAGCTTCTGGCACTGTCACAGTTAAAGGGAAATCCGGATATCATTTTGATCCCGGGTGTTTTACAGCTGAAATATCTGGAAAACAGAGGAATGGCCTTTGGAATGCTTCAGGGAAAGATTCCTCTGTTGATAGCTTTATGTCTTCTGTTTTTCTGTGTATTTTTGTATATTTATATTAAAATCCCCAAAACACGGTATTATCTTCCTCTCATCTGCACAGCCCTTGTGCTGGCGGCAGGTGCTGTTGGAAATCTGATCGACAGAGTATTCCGCGGTTATGTGATTGATTTTATTTACTTTTCACTGATTGATTTTCCTGTATTTAACATGGCAGATATTTATGTGGTATGCAGCGGCATATTTTTGGTTTTTTGCGTATGTTTCAAATATAAAGATGAAAGCGATTTTCGTTTTCTGAATAGAAAAAATTAGGAGTAGAAATGGAAATTCTTAATTATGTAGTTTCAGACGGTCAGTCCGGTATCCGGATTGACCGATATCTTTCCGATTCAAACGAAGAACTTTCCCGTTCTTACATTCAAAAGCTTCTGAAAGAACAAAAGGTTACAGTTCAGGGAACTTTTGTCAAGGCAAACTATAAGGTACAGGCAGGAGATGTGATCACTGTGGAAGTGCCGGATATGGCAGAGCCTGATATCCTTCCGGAGGACATTCCTCTGGATATCCTCTATGAAGATGAGGATGTTCTTGTAGTTAACAAGCCAAAGGGAATGGTAGTGCATCCCAGCGCAGGGCATACTACAGGGACACTGGTAAATGCCATCATGGCACACTGTAAGGAGAATCTGTCCGGTATCAATGGTGTCCTACGCCCGGGAATCGTCCACAGGATCGATAAGGATACCACAGGAGCACTTCTGGTCTGCAAGAATGATAATGCCCACAGAGATCTTGCCCTGCAGCTGAAGGAGCACTCCATCAAACGTCGCTACCGCGCAATTGTAGCAGGTGTGATCAAAGAAAATGAGGGAACCATCGAAGGCCCTATCGGACGTCATCCGGTTGACCGGAAAAAAATGGCGATTAATTACAAAAACGGAAAAGAGGCAGTCACTCATTACAGGGTACTGGAGCGTTTTCCCAATGCCACCTATGTGGAATGTCGTCTGGAGACAGGGCGCACCCATCAGATCCGTGTCCACATGACAAGTATAGGGCATCCTCTGCTTGGTGATGAAGTATATGGCTCAGGCAGGAATCCTTACCATCTTCAGGGGCAGACCCTTCATGCCATGATTTTGGGATTTGTGCATCCTTCTACAGGAGAATATATGGAGTTTACAGCACCTTTACCAGAATATTTTGAGAAGCTTTTGGAAAAATTGCGAAAATAGTTTGCTTTTTTAACAATATATTGTATAATATATTTACAATAAGCTAGGCGACAGAAGGGAGTGTAGTATTATGAATAGTACAAGTTCAATTATCACAATCGGTCGTGAATATGGAAGCGGCGGAAGACAGATTGGTCAGGAAGTTGCCAAATATTTCGGAATTAAATGCTATGATAAGGAGCTTCTCGAACATGCAGCCAATGAGAGTGGCATCTGCAAGGAGCTTTTTGAAAATCATGATGAAAAACCAACCAACAGCTTTCTGTATTCTCTTGTAATGGATACATATTCCTTTGGTTATTCCTCAGCAGGCTTTACAGATATGCCAATGAACCATAAGGTTTTCCTGGCCCAGTTTGATGCTATCAAGAAACTGGCTTCCGAGGGACCCTGCGTAATGGTAGGACGATGTGCAGATTATGCTCTGGCCGAATATAAGGACTGCTTCAGTGTATTTGTACATGCAGATATTGACTGGCGAATCAGCCGTTTATCTCAGAAGCACAATAAAACTGCCAAAGAAGCTAAGGACATGATCAACAAAACAGATAAGAGCCGTTCCAGCTATTATAATTATTATACTAATAAAAAGTGGAGCGCTGCATCCAGCTATAATCTGTGTGTAGACAGCAGTAAGCTGGGGATCGACGGAGCAGCAAAAACCATTATCCAGGCTGTACAGATTTTTGATTCCATAAAAAAATAACTGTTAAAAAAATTCTCTGCTAATGCAGAGGATTTTTTTTGCCCTGTATTTTTATTAAAATTCTATTAAATGCAGAGACTTTTATTAAAATAAATGTTATAATCGTAACAGTTTATAAAGGAGGACAATATGAAATTTCGTTGGGATAACAAATATCTGCACTGGGGTGTAACCGCTTTTATGGTAATTGCCGCCAGTATGCTGTTTTATTATGGGATTTTCCATATGAAAACGCTGATCACCGGAATCAAGACATTCCTGGGAATCATGGCACCTATTGTATATGGTGTGATCCTTGCCTATGTTTTGAGCCCATTGATCAATTTAATGGAGAAAAAGCTTATTTATCCGCAGCTTGATAAAAGAGAGATCCATTTACAGAAAAAGGGCAGGAAGGCTGTCCGCTGGGCATGTGTTCTGGTTTCCATGCTTGCCTTTTGGATCCTTATCTACGCTTTGATCATGATGGTGCTTCCACAGCTGATCCGAAGCTCCATGAATATTATTTACAGCTTTCCTTATTATGTAAAGGTCATTGAAAAATGGCTGAATTCTTTTGTACAGCATGGATGGAAGCTGAATTCTGAAACCATCGATATGATGAATCAGTATTCTGCCAAACTGCAGGAGTATCTCACGACCAATATTCTTCCACAGATGCAGAATATGCTGAAAAATGTTTCTGATGGGATCTTTGATGTACTGATCTTCATGAAAAACTTTCTCATCGGTGCCATTGTGGCTCTCTATGTGCTTGCAGACAAGGAGAAGTTTATTGCTAAGAGCAAAATGTTTGTATATGCCATTTTACCTTCCAAATGGGCAAACACGCTGATCCATGCCATGCGTTTCACAGACAAAACCTTTGGCGGCTTTATCTACGGTAAACTGGTGGATTCTGCCATCATCGGTATTTTATGCTATATTGGAATGCTTTTATTGGATATGCCTTTTCCAATCCTGATCAGTGTGATCATCGGCGTAACTAATGTGATTCCTTTTTTTGGACCATATATCGGAGCAATCCCTTGTATTCTTCTGATTTTAGTTGTTGATCCGCTGAAGGGTATCTATTTTGCAATTTTCATTCTGCTTCTTCAGCAGTTTGACGGAAATATCCTTGGTCCAAAGATTCTGGGTGAAAGCACAGGTCTGTCCAGCTTCATGGTCATTGTAGCCATCCTCATAGGTGGAGGACTGTTCGGAGTTCCGGGTATGATCGCAGGAGTACCGGTATTTGCAGTGCTTTATGCAATGATATGGAGATTGATCAGCCATTCTCTGGGCGATAAAAAGATGCCTCTTGAGGAGGAATCCTATGTAGATATCGACTGCCTGGACACGGAAACCGGCGAAGCAATCCCACTGAAAAAAGAGGAGAGACACCACATCTCACCGGAAAAGCTGGAAGCCCAGAAAAATAACTTTTTTATGAAAATCTGGAATCCTTTATGCAGGATCGTGCTTATTATCTGGAATTATATTAAAAAGCTTGTAAACTCCCTGTGGCTTTATACAAAGAAATTATTTCTTCAGCTAAAAGACAAGATAAAAAATCATAAAAATAAATCAGGAAAATAGTTACTGATATAAGAAAGATATTATAAAAGATATGAGGGGAAATCAAAAATGAAATTACTGATACAGAGGGTAAACCATGCGCAGGTATGCGTAGATGGGGAAATTGTAGGCAAAATCGGAAAGGGCTTCCTGGTTTTTGTAGGAGTCGGTCAGAATGACACCAGAGAAATTGCTGACAAATATCTGAAAAAAATGCTGGGACTTCGGATCTTTGAAGACCAGAACGGAAAGACAAATCTGTCCTTGAAGGATGTTAATGGAGAGCTTTTGATGGTATCCCAATTTACCCTGTATGCCAACTGCAGACACGGTAACAGACCCGGCTTTACAGATGCCGGTGCTCCGGATATGGCCAATGAGCTGTATGAATATATGCTGAACGAAGCTGCAAAGCAGGTTCCTGTGGTAGAGCACGGCATCTTTGGTGCAGATATGAAAATATCTCTTGAGAACGATGGTCCTTTTACCATTATCCTGGATGAATCACTTCTCTGATAACAATAATCAATTCTGGCATCTTTTTGTATAGAATATAATGGGGGATTTATACTAAGATGAAGCAAAAAACAAACAACAAGAAGCAGTGTCTGGCAATATTGATGTTGGCTATGCTCATACTGGCATTGTCCGGCACCGGATTAATGACAACTTCAGTCCGCACAGAGGCTGCCCAGAAGAAGACCGGATTTATTAAGAAAAACGGTTCCTGGTATTACTATGATCAGAAAGGAAAACTGGCAAAGGGTTGGTATAAGACATCTTCAGGTCATATGTATTATTTTGGAAAAACCGGCGCAGCAAGGGCCGGAATCCTGTCCATTTCCGGAAAGAAATATTGCTTCAATGAGAAGGGTAAAATGCTGACTACCTGGCAGACTGTCAATGGAAAGAATTATTTTTTTGATGAGAAAAAGGGATATATGTACACTGGCTGGATCACTACAACTGCCGGAAATAAATATTATTTCTGGAAGGACGGTGTGATCCGTTCCGGTTTCCGAAAAGTAGGAAATAAGATCTATTGTTTCTCAGATAAGGGAAAAATGCTGAAAAACTGTTTTGCCAAAAAAGGAAAGGCTACTTATTATCTGAAATCCAATGGAACTCTGGCCAAAGGACGTCTTAAAATCCAGAAATACTGGTATTCCTTCCACCGTGAAACCGGACAGCTTGTACAGAAGGGATGGTACAAGGAGACAGATGGTTCTTATTATTATGCCGCATCCAACGGAAGATTGGTGAAGGGCTTTTATAAGCCGGACTCCTATTATCGGTATTTTCGCTCTTCTGACTGTAAATTAATGACAGGATGGCAGGAGATTGACGGTTATAAATACTATTTTAAAGAAAAAAACGGCATCCGTTATGATAATTGCTTCTTAAAGGACAAATCCGGGAACAGATATTATTTTGATTCCAAAGGCAGACTGGCTGTCAATAAATGGGTTAAAAAATCCGGTTCCAGTTATTATTCCCAATCAAACGGAACTTTGGCCTCCGGCTGGCTCACACTGAATGGAGATAAATATTATCTGAATCCATCTACCTGTGCAAGGGAAACAGGCTGGATCACTGTTAACGGAGAAAAATACTATCTGAATCCTATCACAGGCATTTTGGCCAAAAATCAATGGGTAGGTGCTGATTACGTAGGAGAGGACGGAGCAATGATACCTGAGTATCACAAAGTATCATTCCGGTGGCCTTTAAACTCCAGTTACAATTATATCAGCAGCTATTTCGGAGACAGAGAATCTCCGGGAGGTATTGGTTCCACCAATCATAAAGGCATCGATATCCCGGCACCTACAGGTACACCGATCTATGCAGCAGACAGCGGTACAGTCATCACAATGCAAAAACCGTCAGAAAGCGGAGGTGCCGGCTATTATACCAAAATCGACCATGGAAAAGGACTTGTCACAGAATATATGCATCAATCTAAATTTCATCCAAAAGTCAAAGTTGGTACCAAAGTGACCAAAGGACAAATTATTGGATATGTTGGCAGTACCGGCAACAGTACCGGACCACATTTACATTTTGGTGTGATCGCAAGCGGTACAAATCAGGATCCGTTAAATTACGTAAAGCGTCCCTCATAAAAGGGATGCTTTACCACATATAACAGACTGATTTAAAGGATTTATCTGTAATTTATCTTGATCTATTTGAAAAACCGGCGTTTGTCGTATAGATTGAACACCCACTTCTACAGGAGCAAATGAGCAAATGAATAACCAAAACGATTATAATGACAACAAAAAAGTTACCTATCATGAACAGACAGATATTTCTAATATCCTGAAGCTTCGTGAAGTTCTGAAAACTCTTCCTCCTTTCTGCAGGGATTATTTCAGGGCTATGGATCCGGTTACCACAACCAATACCAGAATTTCCTATGCCTATGACATACGGATCTTTTTCCAGTTTTTACTGGATGAAAACCCTGCCTTTAAAAATTACTCTTTAAAGGATTTTACCGTTGATGTTCTGGATCAGTTAAAGGCTGTTGATATTGAGGAATATCTGGAATATCTGAAAGTCTACAAAAATGGTGACAAAACCGAAACCAATGGGGAACGCGGAATGAAACGTAAACTTTCTGCTTTAAGAAGTTTTTACGCCTATTATTTCAAACATGAATTCATAAAAACAAATCCAACTGTTCTTGTGGATGTACCAAAGATCCATGATAAAAGCATCATTCGGCTGGATTCCGATGAGGTTGCTCTCCTGCTGGATCACATAGAACACTGCGGCGATGAGCTTACCGGACAGAAACGGGCTTATTATGAAAAAACAAAAGAACGGGATCTGGCTATTGTTACTCTCCTGCTCGGCACAGGAATACGTGTATCTGAATGCGTAGGACTGGATGTGGAGGATATTGATTTTAAAAATAATGGTATCAAGATCACCCGAAAAGGTGGCAACGAAATGGTTGTATATTTCGGTCCGGAAGTGGAACGGGCTCTGCGCCAATACCTGGAGGTTCGGGAGGGAGTTACTCCTGTAACCGGACATGAACACGCTCTCTTCTACTCTACTCAGCGAAAACGCATTGGTATCCAGGCTGTAGAAAACCTTGTAAAAAAATATGCACGGGCAATTACTACAACCAAGAAAATCACCCCCCATAAGCTCCGAAGCACTTATGGTACTGCTCTCTATCAGGAAACAGGTGACATATACCTTGTAGCCGACGTATTGGGCCATAGAGACGTTAATACAACCAAGAAGCATTATGCAGCCATGGATGACGCAAGACGGCGTAAAGCGGCTTCTGCAGTGCATTTACGGGAAGATTAAAAAGGAGCAGATCAGAAACTGATCTGCCCTAATTTTTATTCTCTGGACTGATTATTCATCAAAATTTGTCTCAAAAACCCCCTCCGGAGTCCGCATTGTCAGAACTCCCAGATTAAACTCATCATCCATCACTGTAATATGATATTCAAAAATAACATCATCATCAAATTTGGACAATAAAACATAAGAACCATTTTCCTTCCCATCTATCTGATCACAGATATCATTATATACCGCTTCCCCTGAAATGCTTCTGGGATACCCGGCTTCTGTAATTTTTTTCTCAATTGCATGGTATAACTCTTCCATTTTTATCAACCTCTTTCTGTGCCACAAAAAGGATATCTGACACGTTATATGGAGATATCCTTTTTGCATTTCGTTATGTAATTTTAAAATTTAATAAGAGTCATTTCCTGGTTGTCATTATTATAAAGCCACGATAACTTTTTCATGGAATATTTCAGGAAGTTCTTCTTTGTCTAAAGACATACTGATTATAAAAGTAACGTTAAACTGAGTTCCAATGGATTCTAACTGCTCAAGGGTACTTGTAACATCCTTACCCTCCAGCTTGGCTACCTTCAGAAAACTGTCAAGATAAATCTGCTCGAGATCATGATCCTGTGAAAGAATACCACAAATAAATCCTACAAATTCATCTGCATTCTTAATCGGGAAGCCGGATACATCGATCAGACGAACCTTATTATTCAGTTCATACATGTGCTTGGTGCTTTTGTCCAAATAAACAATGCTACCATTCGCTTCTTTAACCGCTCCATTCACTTTGTCTAAAAGTACTTTTGTTTTGCCTTTACCTTTCTTTCCTACAATCAGTTCAACCATCCTGTTTTCCTCCTTAGACACATATAATATTAATTATTACTAAATTCCTCAATTAATATGTTTCAATTATAGTGCATATTATCATAAAATTCAAGAGGTTATTTGCTTTTTTTGTGAATTTTTATTGAATTTAAAAAATGCATGTTTTTACTGGAATTTAACTTCTGAATTTCGTTTGTCAAGCGTTCATCTGTAACGTGATTATACAATTCCATTGTCATTTTCATAGAAGCATGACCCATGATATCCTGCAATGTTCTTGGGTCAACTCCGGCTTCTGCCATACGAGAGCATGAAGTATGTCTCAGGAGATGTGGATGTGTCAAGTATAGGACAAAAAAATTTTATTTTTTTCTGCCGAAGACTATCTGACGCTCCCATCAGGTAGTCCCAGCACCTTTATTATCTTTTGATAAGTCATTCTCGTCCTGCTCAAGTTATCTCTGTTCTGAAAAAATATCGTCAAAATTCCATTTGATTTCCATTTCATTCTGACCATGAACACGGATCACCTTGATAATCTCACGCAGCTTCTCTGTATCGAACTTCTGTCTTGCTTCTGTGATGATATCACAGAAAAGACAATTTACTTTATTACGCTTCTTTTTATTTCTATTTACGGCATATGCCAGTTATATAATTGACACATCTCAATAAATTAAGTATACTCCCGTCTTTGACAGTTACAAAAAGCTGGGAGTATTATACGTTCAATTCATTACTTTCGGCAAGTAAGAAATAATCAATATGAAAATAACAAAAAAGGATGCGCTACGGTAACTTCTCCATTACCTTGGCACATCCTTTCGTATTATTATTTTTCACTATTCTTCTTAATGACAGCTATGGCTTCCACATCCGTGCTCACCACAGGTATGTCCTTCCCCGTGGCTATGCTCATGGTGAGAGCACTTCACATCCGGATTGTAATCCAGTGTTTCATTAATAAAGGCTTCTACTGCTTCATCCGCATCTCCGGAAACTCCTCCGAAAAGCTTAATACCGGCTGCCGCTAATGCTGTCTGTGCACCGCCTCCGATTCCGCCACAGATCAGTACATCTGCATTCAATGCATTAAGAACTCCCGCCAATGCACCATGTCCGCTTCCATTCGTATCTACTACTTCTGAATGTACTACTTTTCCTTCCTCTACATCGTAAATCTTAAATGTCTCTGTGTGTCCAAAGTGCTGGAAAATCTGTCCATTTTCATATGTTACTGCTATTCTCATAATACCTTCTCCTTTTTCTGCTGCATATTTTTTGTAAATTTCCTGTTTGTA
>CAKRYE010000016.1 GCA_934426285.1 uncultured Blautia sp. | reverse complement strand
TCATGTGTAAAGAATTTTCGAGAATCGTATGTGTTTCACTGTTTAGTTATCAAGGTTGTCTGTCTTTGCGACAGCTTGTTTACTTTATCATATCTGTTTTACTTTGTCAAGCACTTTTTTCAAGTTTTTTTCAAAGTTTTTCAACTCTTTCGATTTCTCAAAAAGTTGTCCAGATACATAACTGTCAGCTCTGTTCAAGCGACTTGATTACTTTAACACAAAGGTTTTAAGTTGTCAAGCACTTTTTTAAATTTCTTTTTTCTTTCAGAAATCTATTCAAATTGTTCTCATCAGAGAAACAATTATTTCCGACAGCTCAACTAATATAACACTCCTATCCCCCACTGTCAACCCCCTTTTTTACTTTTTTTATTTTTTATCATTCCCAGTCACTATTCTTCTTTCTACCAACCCCAAACACTACACACCCTCCCCATACCAGCCACCAATCTACAACCCCTCCAGCGTCCGGCCTCCGGCGTCTCTACCTCACATAAAACCCACTTTCCACCTCCACCTCCATTTCCTTCATCTCAACATCCTCAATCCAGATAAACCTCTGCTCCCTCAACATCTGCACCATTTTATCCAGACTCTCTTCCGTACCCTGGGCTTCCATCTCCACACGTTCATCCCAGTTATTCCGTACCCATCCGGTAATTCCCAGAGAGCCGGCAATATAATACGCTCTATAACGAAAGCCAACTCCCTGCACTCTCCCGGAAAACCAATAATGCCTCCTGATCATCATACCCGAATCACAAAGCCAGCTTTTCTGGCCTTAGCCTCCGGATATTCTCCACTTCTATATCCCAGGACACAATGTCCAATACCTACATAAGATTCCGGTACTCCCCACTGAGCCTTCAGTGCTTTCCCTTCCGGAGAATCAAACACTTCCCGCGCACGATGAATCCAACAGGAATCAACTCCAAGAGCATGGGCTGCATTCATAAGATTTCCCATCACAAGACTTCCGTTTTCCACACAGGTTCCCATTTCACTGTCAGCAAACACAATGATCACTGTCGGCGCACCATAAAATGGATCTGCCCCACTTCCCATCACATCAGCATTCATTTGAGACAACTTTGCCACAAGCTCCGGGTTCTGTGTAACAACCATCATGGTTCCCTGCATTCCCATTCCGCTGGGTGCATATTCTCCCGCTTCCAGAATCTGATCCAGAATTTCAGCAGGAACCAGATCTTTTTTATATCCACGAACACTTCTACGTTCCAGCAGAGTTTTTATTGTTTCATTCATCATAGTCTCAGCCTCCCATGTTTTTTTAATATTATATCTCCAAGTATCCGATACCCGCAACACCAAATTCCTTCTATGTAATGTAATCTATATAATGTAATGAGAGAAATCCTTTACTGTTTTTTCAGCCAGTAAAAACCATAGGCCGGAACATTTACCCCTGCCGCTTCCATAACTTTACCTGAAATCAAATCTTTGTACATACCATCCCTCTCATTGATCCACGCTGTCTTATCATACTCACTGAAATTAAACAACCCATATATCTTATCGCCATCATAATAGCGTCCAATGCACAAAATACTGTTATCCCAGGTTTCTACTGTCCAGGTATCCGCATTTGTCATAAATGCCTTTTCCGTTTTACGGATTTTTTCCAGCTTATCCAGCTGTCTGAAAACCTGTCCTTCCACAGTTCTGGGGCTGTCACATTTTGCAGCACGTTCCCAACGCATGGCACCTCTGTGGATATACCTGGAATCCGGAGCCTTGTCCGGATCCTTTTTATAAGAATAATCATTTACCTGCCCAATTTCATCTCCACTGTAAAGAACAGGAATTCCCGATTGCATGAACATATAAGCATGAAGCATCACATCCAGCTGGATCGCCTTCTTCATCCCAGCCCTGTCATGCTCAAAGCCAGCCTTTTCAATCCCGCACATAGATGCTGTTGTTCCACAGAATCTGGCATCTCCGGTAACAGGGTCCTCATTATAGAGCACTCCACGACTGTTGCTGTTTCCGGCATAACCCTGAAAATAATCATTCAGATACTTCTTATGGGAACGTTCTTCTATTCCTTCCTGCTGAAGAGTTGCATAATCCAGCCCCCAGCCGATATCATCATGACACCGCAGATAATTGAGAAATACATAATCCTTGGGAAGTCCATTGACAATATCCAGCTGTTTTTTCAAAAGGCTCACATCCCTGGTTGCAACTGTATGCCAGGTTGTTGCCATTGTAGTTACATTATAAAGCATATGACACTCTGGCTTTTCCACAGTTCCAAAATAAGGCACCACCTTTTCCGGTTCCATCACCACTTCTCCCAGAAGAAGAATACCCGGGCACACAATCTCACTGATCAGTCTCATCATACGCACAATCGTATGTACCTGGGGCAGATTACGGCAGGAAGTATTCAATTCCTTCCAGATATAAGGAACTGCATCAATACGGATAATATCAATTCCTTTATTTGCAAGGAAAAGGAAATTATACATCATTTCATTGAATACCCGAGGATTTTTGTAATTCAGATCCCACTGATAAGGATAAAACGTAGTCATTACATAATGGCCGATTTCCGGAAGCCAGGTAAAATTTCCAGGAGCAGTGGTAGGAAATACCTGCGGCACTGTTTTCTCATAGAGAGAGGGAAGATAGGGATTGTCAAAGAAAAAGTATCTGCTCATATACTCTCCGTCTCCCTGACGGGCTTTTTTTGCCCATTCATGATCCTCAGAGGTATGGTTCATAACAAAATCCATGCACACACTGATTCCCTTTTTATGGCAGGCGCCTGTGAGCTCTTCCAAATCCTCCATGGTACCAAGGTTCTCCTGTACCTTGCGGAAATCTGCCACCGCATAGCCACCATCCGAGCGTCCCTTCACAGTCTCCAGGAAAGGCATAAGATGAATATAATTTACATTGTTTTTTTCCAGATAATCCAGTTTGCTTTCAACGCCTTTCATGTTTCCGGCAAAATTATCAATATAAAACATCATTCCCAGCATGTCATTTTTCTTATACCACTGCGGATCTTTTTCTCTTTCCTGATCAAGCTTCTTCAGTGCTTCTGCACGGTTCTGATAGAAGCTCTTCATCTGGTCACATAATTCCGCAAACATCGAAGTATTTCCATAAAGCTCCATATATAACCAGCGCAGCTCTTCTATTTTTTTCTCCAGTCTGACATCATACAGACTTTCCATCCCTGTGTTTTTTTTCATTTTTTCCCTTTTAATTGCCATATGTGGCCTCCTGTCTTTTAAATATATACATTTCCTTCTTAGTAACATTTCCAAATTTCATTCCTGATTTCCTGGGAAACAGAATTTTAGTTTGTAATTCTCCTTGTAGAGCTACGCCTTACAATCTGATATGGAAAATAACGCCATTCATTCACGCACGCTTCTCCCTTTTCCTCAAAAAGAGCATTGTAAAAAACCTCTCCCTGATCAAGCATTCTTACTGTTGTCAACGGAGGATCATAGATATCAGATATAGAGTCATCAAATCCTGCCACAGAAATATCATCCGGTACCTTTAATTTATGGGCTTTCAGACACCGGATCACACCTGCGGCAATAATATCAGAGCCAGTCACCACTGCTGTCGGAAGCTCCAGACTGTTTTCATAAATCTGATTCATCCCCTTTTCTCCGGACTCTGTAGAAAACTCTCCCTGATATATATCCGAATCCTGTACCTGCAGATCAGCCTCCCTCATTCCATCCAGAAAACCTCTGAGCCTCAGTGTTCCATTTGTATAATCCTCAGCGCTTCCGCCAACATATGCAATATGTTTATGTCCTTCGCTGATCAGAAACCGGGTCATGTCTTTCGTTGCATGATAGCTGTCTACTGTAACAGCAGGAAACTCACATCTCATATCTTCCGATGGTCCCTGATTTCCCAACACAACCGGACACTGAAATCTCCTGAGCCTTTCCAGGATTTCCTCATTAAGATGAACTCCCTGAAAAATCAATCCGTCAATATTTCGTTCCAGCATATTATCCATCAGAAGAAGAGCCTTATCCTGGTCAAAATCATAATCGCAGACAATCATCACTTTATCATGCTTCATACATACATCACTGATCTGCTTCAGATGAAGGGCTGTGATCGGATTTCGTACATCTGCTTCCAGAACAGCTACCAGTCCGGTGTTTCTGGTAACCAGACTACGGGCTGCAGCATTGGGACGAAAATGAAATTTCTCAATACTGGCCATAACCCGCCCCTTTAATTCAGGACTTACAGATTTAGATCCATTCATAACACGAGATACTGTAGATACAGATACCCCTGCATCAGCTGCTATATCTTTAATTGTTACATCCACTTTCTTCCTCATCCTTTCTGTCTTGTCAAAAACATGATTTTATGGTAACGTTTTCCTATGTAATTATCCGTTTTTTCAACATTTACAAAACTTTCCAATAGATTTTCCCTATGTACAAGAAAACGTTTTCCCACTTGTTTCCAATATAACATCGTACCTGAAGTTTTTCAACTATTTTATTTGTTTATTTTTCATTTTCTTTTCCGTTTCAGCAATTATGCGTTACAATTTTTCTGTTTTGTTCTACTTCTTCCTTGCCCCAAAGTCAAATCTGTTTTATAATGAATATTATACTGTCAGGTGGGAAACGGAAAAAAATATCCCCTGATCATACATTACAATCAAACAACAAAAGAGGTATCTCCTTTTATGAATAAAAAAGAAATTTCCGAGATCAAAAAACAGTTTACTCCGGAAAACTGTTCTATCACCCGCATCTGCGGCTGTTACGTAGATGGGGAAAAAAACAAGAAAACAGAATTAAAAGAAGCCTTTCTTTCTCTCTCTGAGGAGGAAATGTTTAAATATTTTGAGATTTTCCGCAAATCCCTGTCCGGTACAGTGGGTAAAAATCTTATGAACATGGAATTCCCTCTGGACCAGGAAGCTGAGGGAGGCACCCAGCATTTTCTTATGAAACTGCGAAGCAGCAAGCTGACTGACGATGAGCTTGTTGAAAGCTTCTATGACCGGATTATTGAAAACTATGATTATCCGGAAAACTACTATATTATATTAATCCACGGAGTCTACGATATTCCTGGTAAATCCTCCGATGGTGCAGAGATGTTCGATGCATCTGATGAGATTTATGATCACATTATGTGCTGCATCTGCCCTGTAAAGCTTTCCAAAGCAGGGCTCTGTTATAACGCAGAGACCAACAGCATTCAGGACCGTATCCGTGACTGGATCGTAGAAATGCCTGAAGTAGCTTTCCTTTTCCCACAATTTAATGACCGCAGCACGGATATCCACGGTGTTCTTTATTATAGTAAGAATACCAATGAGCTTCGGGATATCTTTATTGACGAACTGTTGGGATGCACCGCCCCTCTTTCTGCCGGCGGACAAAAGGACTCTTTTAATGCCCTGGTAGAAGAAACCCTGGGAGATGACTGCAGCTATGATACAGTTATGAATATTCACGAGAAGCTGAATGAGCTGATCGAATCCCAGAAGGATGAACCTGAACCTGTGGTCCTTACCAAATCTGAAGTCAAACGACTCTTTGAGGATTGCGGTGTAGAGGATGAGAAGCTTCAGTCCTTTGATGAACAATATGAGATCAATGCCGGGGAAAAATCCTCTCTGGTAGCCTCAAACATCACCAATACCCGACGTTTTGAGATCAAAACACCTGATGTGGTGATACATGTGGATCCTGAACGAGCCGCACTTGTGGAAACAAAGCTTATTGACGGTGTAAAATGTCTGGTCATCCCTATGGAGGGCGACGTAGAGCTCAACGGCATCCGTATACATACCGGAGACAAGCCTATCTCAGATGAGGAGGATTCTCTGGATGAATAAAGATCAAAAGCTTTTATTTTTTGACATCGACGGCACGCTGCTCACCGCTTATCCATGGACAATCCCAGACAGCACACAGCAGGCATTAAAGGCTGCCCGTAAAAATGGTCATCTGCTTTTCATTAATTCCGGGCGTACCTACACGATGCTTCCGGATATGATCCGGGAAATGAATTTTGACGGATATGTATGCGGCTGCGGAAGCCAGATCTATCTCCATGACAAACTTCTGCTTTCCAGTTCTATTCCAAACCCGTTATGCAGAGAAATTGTGGAAAGACTTCGAAAGTGCAGGCTTCCCGCCTGCTTTGAACGGCCGGATAAAATTTTGTATGACAGCTCTTCCTGTGATTTGCCGGATGCTATACAGAAGCTGAAAAAGGTAACTGTTACAGAGGACATTTCTCTGTACACTGCCCAGGAATATGAGAACTTCACATTTGATAAATTCCTGGTATTTCCTACTGCAGAATCTGACAGCCAGGAGTTCCGCAAATTTGCAGATCAGCATTTCACCTGTTTCGTTCACGAAGATGCTGCCTGGGAGCTGGCTCAGAAAAACCACAGCAAAGCTACAGGTATTCAGTTTCTTGCCGATTACCTTGGGGCTTCCATTGAGAATACCTATGCCTTCGGCGACAGCACCAATGATCTTCCTATGCTTAAATACGCCAAGACCAGCATTGCAATGGGGAACTCGGATCCTCTGATCATTCCCCACTGCACCTACCAGACCACACCTATAAAAGAGGATGGAATTGCAAATGCTTTAAAGCATTTCCATCTTATATAAATTTTCAGTAAAGGATTTTGTATGAACACAAAAAAAGCTCAGGAGAATCTGCCAGAATCAACCCCTGTCTACTATTCCCTGATTCTGACCAGATCCTACAATATTTATATCGCCTATTTTGCTATCTTTATCATCTGCCTGGTGCAAATGGGATATGTCAAAAACTGTATTCCCGTATTAGTTTGGATAGTAGCCTCCTGTATAGCCAGGAAAAAAGTTAACACCATTCCTATCCGATGGAATCTTCTGTTTTATGTATGCATTTCCGTAGGATGGATCACTTATTTCATCTATTGCTATGGATGGAATTGTGGTGGAATCAATTTTATGATGCCGTTATTGCTGGTTTCCATGTTTTCTATCTATGACCGGCTGTTCAATAAAATTGTTTTTACCATTTTCCTGTTTTTCCTGCGAATGGCCTTATTTTTCAACTGTCAGCTCAATGCTCCTGTATATTCTCTGAATGATGAACAAATGCTGATCCTGCAGATTGTGAACACTTTACTTTCCTTTATTATTATGGTATTAGTCTGCATGACCTTCAGTTCTAATCTTCAGAAGGCAGAGAAACACCTCTATCTATACAACATGGAGCTGCAACAGCAGGCAGCCACAGATCCTCTTACCACATTGTATAACCGCAGACGTATGGAGGAAATCCTGAAAAATCATATTGCAGCAAATCCATCCGAAAATTTCAGTATTGCCATCGGAGATATTGATTTCTTCAAAAGGGTAAACGATACCTATGGTCATAACTGCGGAGACCAGGTTCTCACTGATCTGGCAAAGCTTTTCAAGGAAAAAACCCTGGGACTGGGGCATGTGTGCAGATGGGGCGGCGAAGAATTTCTCTTTTTCTTCCCCGGACTCAATCTGGATGAAGCCAGCGCACTGATGGATAATATCCGATTAGCAGTCTCTGATCTGACGATCGTTTATAAGGATGTCTCCCTTCATGTAACTATGACCTTTGGTTTGGAGGAATATGATTACCACTCCAGTCCTTCTGAATTGGTCAAACATGCGGATGACAAGCTATATTATGGCAAGACTCACGGCAGGAATACTGTGATTTTCTGATACTGCCCAAAATGAAAACCGGCTATATCAATCCAACGAATTGATATAGCCGGCTTTCATTTTATCTCATTTTTATTCTGCTGCTTCTGTTGCTGCAGGAGTTTCTGTTACCTCTTCCTCTGCTGCAGGTGTCTCTGTTGTTTCTTCCTCTGCTGCAGGTGTTTCTGCTGCTTCTTCCTCTGCCTCAGGTGTGGTTGTTGCTTCCTCAGTTACCTCAGGTGTTGGAGTAGGTGTAGGTGCTGTGAAGGTATGCTTATCTGTGATCTTCAGAGTTTTAAGGACCTTCTTGTTCACATCGATCTTTGCGCTGTCCAGCCAATCACTGGTAGTATCAGAATAGTAGGTGCTCTCCTTGGAGTTCTTCAGAGATTCTCTCTTGGATGCGGTTGCATCATCATCATGAACCTTATCCAGTCTTACTACATAATATCCTGTATCTGTCTCAATAATATCAGAAGCAACCTCTCCGTCCTTCAGTCCACGGAGTACTTTCAGAACCTCATCCGGATATGCGGTGGAGCTGTAATCCTCATCCTCGCTATCCTCATCACTCTCTTTGGTTGTAAAATTGCCCTCTACTGCAGAATAACTGTCATCTACGTTCTTGGCGATTTCACTCATATCAGCAGTAGGATCTTCTTTCATCTTGTCCAGAATCTCCTGGGCCTGTTTCTTTTTCTCCTCTTTCTGCTCATCAGTCACATCATCACCACTGGTAGAAATGCTGACATATGTGAAAGAAGACTGGTTTGCTTCATCATCAGAAACTGTAATATTGCCCTCCGCAACAATAGGATCATAAATCTTCTTCTGAATTGTAAGAAGCTCTAACAGAGTCTTTACCTGATCCTCAGTAACTCCAAGTTCTTTGATTGTATCCTCTCCATTGGAAGCCATGAACTGTGAAGCTGCATCTGCAATGGCTTTTTCCTCATCCTCTGTCACTTCAACCTTATAGTCAGCGGCCTTTTCCTTAAGGATATACATAGTCTCTACAGACTTCAGGCTGCTTTCCACTGCCTGATCTCCGTAAGTCTTTCCGGAATCCTCATCTGCAGTCTGATCCCAGATATTATCAGCACTTCCCATATAACTCATATACATGGCAGTTGTCTGCTCCTGCTGCTGACGGGCATAAAGGCTTACCACGCCAAGAGGAATCTCAGTTCCGTCTACAGTAGCTACTGTTTTTGTTCCGTCTATTGTTTTGCTTCCGCAGCCTGTAAGCATTCCCACTGACATAATTCCTGCCAGAGTCACAGCGGCTGTTCTTTTCATCATTTTTTTCATTTCTTCCTCCATATATTCACAGGAATATTATCCTTCCGTCCTGTGCGCTTATCTCAGTATAATCTTTTTTCAGTCTGAGGGCAAGGCAAATTGTAAAATATCTCATACAATTCACACTTTCATCACGATTTCCCAAAAATCCCAGACATCTTTCTTTCTGTCACCTCTCCGATCATTCTGCCAGCTTCTCCAGCTCTCCTGCAAACTCTGTAAGAGCCTGGATCAGATGATCCCTGAGATTCAGAATAAACTTAGGTTCCTGGTCATTTTTAAACTGCAGGCTCCGTCCATACTTTTGCATAAGCAGAGGAATTCCTGCAGGATTCAGCTTTGCCCTTTCATATAGAGTAATACGCACTTCTTTCCCCAGCTGTTTGATTTCTGTCACATAACCTCTGTGGGCAATGGATTTTAACCTGGCTACAGCCAGCAGATTCAGCACAGCCTTTCCCGGCTCTCCGAACCGGTCCAGAAGCTCTTCCAGCATATCATCATAGTCCTGCTGATTTTCAATTCCCGCAATCCGTTTATAAATATCCAGCTTCTGAAACTCATTTCCAATATAAGTATCCGGAATATAAGCATCTACATTCAGGTCAATGGATGTGTCAAAATCCTCCATTGTATGGATTCCTTTGGCTTCTTTTACCGCTTCACTGAGCATCTTACAATACAGATCATATCCAACTGCATTCATATGCCCATGCTGCTGGGCTCCCAGAAGATTTCCTGCACCGCGAAGCTCCAGATCCCTCATGGCAATCTTGAAGCCACTTCCCAGATCTGTATATTCACGGATCGCAGCCAGTCTCTTCTCTGCTGTCTCCTTCAGCATCATATTCTTTCGGTACATCAAAAATGCGTAAGCCGTGCGGTTGGACCGTCCGATTCTGCCTCGCAGCTGATAAAGCTGGGAAAGTCCATATCTGTCCGAATCATGGATGATCATGGTATTAACATTGGAAATATCCAGCCCTGTCTCAATGATCGTAGTGGAAACCAGCACATCAATATCTCCATTTACAAAACCGTACATAACATTTTCCAGTTCCCGCTCACTCATCTGCCCGTGGGCAAAATCCACTCTTGCCTCAGGCACCAGCTTTGCAATACGCAATGCCACATCTGCAATATCCGTTACCCGATTATAAACATAATACACCTGCCCGCCTCTGCGAAGCTCCCGGTTAATAGCTTCCCGTACAGTCTCTTCATCATACTCCATCACATAAGTCTGGATAGGCATTCTGTCCATAGGCGGCTCCTCCAGCACACTCATATCTCTGATTCCGATCAGACTCATATGAAGGGTTCTGGGAATCGGTGTGGCAGTAAGGGTAAGTACATCCACATCTTTTTTCAGCTGTTTTATCTTCTCCTTGTGAGTGACCCCAAAACGCTGCTCCTCATCTACGATCAGAAGACCCAGATTTTTAAATTTCACATCCTTGGACAGAATCCTGTGGGTTCCGATCACCACATCCACCTGTCCTTTTTTCAGGTCTTCAATTGCCTTTTTCTGCTGGGCAGGCGTGCGGAAACGGCAGAGCAGCTCCACACGTACCGGAAATTCCTTCATTCGCTGGACAAAAGTATTATAAATCTGCTGAGCCAGGATGGTGGTAGGTGCCAGATATGCCACCTGTCTGCTCTCCTGCACTTCCTTGAAGGCTGCCCGGAGCGCTACCTCTGTCTTTCCATAACCCACATCTCCGCAGATCAGCCGATCCATGATCCTGGTGCTCTCCATATCTCTTTTGGCATCCTCAATGGCAGCAAGCTGATCCTCTGTTTCCTCATAGGGAAACATCTCTTCAAACTCTCTCTGCCACACAGTATCCGGGCCACACACATACCCTTCCTTTTCCTGACGGGCTGCATATAACTCTACCAGTTCCTTTGCGATATTTTTTACAGCACCCCGGACCTTGCTTTTTGTCTTGTTCCATTCAGAAGTTCCCAGCTTGTTCAGCTTAGGAGTATTCGAAGCATCCCCGCCGGAATATTTCTGAAGAGAATCCAGCTGGGTAGCCAGAATATAGAGATTACTTCCTCCCTGATACTCTATCTTGATATAATCTCTGACCACCCGGTCAACCTCAACCTTCTCAATGCCCCGGTAAATACCCAGACCATGTCTTTCATGAACTACAAAATCTCCAATGGAAAGTTCTGCAAAATCCTGAATGCGCTTTCCATTATAATTCTTTTTCTTTTTTCGCTTTTTCTGCTCATGGCCGAAAATATCAGATTCTGTCATGACCACAAACTTGGTCAGGGGATACTCAAATCCCTTTTTCGCATGGCCATAGACCACCATGATCTCTCCCGGCTGAATCTGCCGGTCATAATCCTGACTGTAGAAAGCCGAAAGCTGGTGTTCCTGAAGATCCTTTGCCAGACGCTCTGCCCTGGTTCTGGAGCCGGAAAGAAGCGCAACCCTGTATCCCTGTCTTTTGTACTGTTCCAGATCCTTTGTCAGAAGCTCAAAGCTGCTGTTATAAGAATTTACAGACTTGGCCTCTATATAAAATTTTTCATTTATCTTCCAGCCGGCCTGTCTGGGCTCCAGTGCACAGAGGGCAATACAATTTCGCTTGTTCAGCTCCTTCTGCACCTTTTCAAAAGAACAGAGCCAGTTTTCCGGAAGATTATTCTCTCCCTTTTCTGCTCTGTGCAGACGGCTCTGGCGATATTCCTCCTCCACAGCCTGTCCCTTTTCCACAAGACGATTTGGTTCATCCAGAAAAACCACAGATTTCTGCGCAGGAAAATAATCCAGAAAAGAAAGCTGGGCCTTCTCCCCCGGATGCTCCACAGCAGGATAAATTGTGATCTCTTCCAGATTTTCCAGAGAACGCTGGCTCTCTGCGTCAAAGCTGCGGATAGAATCAATCTCATCTCCCCACAGCTCAATTCTCCAGGGATTCTCCTCTGTCAGGCAATAAATATCTACAATACCGCCACGAATGGAAAACTGCCCCGGCAGCTCTACCTGTCCTACCCTTTCATAGCCCAGCCATACCAGCCTGGCTTTCAGAACATCTATATCCACAGTGCTGTCACTGGTAAAATGCAGAAGCTGTTCCCTTATCTGCTCCAGAGATTCCAGAAAGTCCATACAGCCATCAATACTGGTAACAACAGCCAGCTCCTCTTCCTCCATAAGCGCACGGACCACCTGCATTCTCTGTCGGATCAGCAGATTCCCGTGAATATCTGCCTGAAAGAAAAGCAGATCCCTGGCAGGATATAAATATATCTTTTTATCGTAAAACCGATAATCTTCATAAATTTCCCTGGCCCGCCGCTCATCCTCTGCCAGGATCAGACGAAATGGCGCCAGTTGACAAAGGCCATATATTAAATGAGCCTTCTGGGATTCCAGACACCCGGAAACCTGAAGGACTCCTTTATTTTTTTTGCCTTTTTCACAAATTTGTTCAAACTCTGCAAGCCCCTGCAGAGGTGTCAAAAAAGCTTTCATGCCTAATCTCCCGAAACCGTCATAAATTTTTCAGGTTACTTTTACACAACTGCTTTTGCCTTTTTATTGAATTCATTCATGGCAGCATCCGGTCCCTGGGAAATCATGATATCCACAGCCTTCCCTGCTTTTGCAATGGCTTCATCCACAATTTTTCTGTCTTCTGTGGAAAACCTTCCCAGAACATAGTCTGCCAGATCCCAGCCCTTGGGCTTGGCACCTACTCCCACCTTGATCCGCAGGAATTTCTCTGTGCCAAGCTGACGGATAATATCCTTGATCCCGTTATGTCCGCCTGCACTTCCCTGCTTGCGGATCCTGAGCTGTCCCGGATCCAGGTCAATATCGTCATAAATTACGATCAGCTCTGTCTCCGGATCGATCTTGAAATAATTCACCATATCCCTGACCGGACCACCGCTTAAATTCATAAAGGACAACGGCTTCATAAGGATCACCTTTTCACCGCCGATCACAGTCTTTCCATACATGGCATTAAATTTCACACCACCCTGGGGAACCTTATATTCCTCTACCAGATAATCTACTGTATCAAAACCCATATTATGTCGGGTAGCCTCATACTGCCGCCCCGGGTTTCCCAAACCAACTACTAAGTACATATTTTCTCCCTAGTTAAAATATACCATTTCTTCTTTTAAAGGTTCACATTCCTTTACATCTGACGCATAAAGAACTATGCCCTCACCCTGATATTCTGTACGATTTTCAAAAGCAACCTTCGCAGTTACCTCCACCCAGCTTCCTTCTTTGATATGAGGGGCATAATCGCTTCTGCAGATATATCCCAGGAAAGTGGTATCATCCGCACAGCAGGTCATAGCCACACGTCCGGGAACAAAGAATTTGCTTCCCATTCCACGGGGCTTCATCACACGGCCCTTAAAGCGTACGATTTTTCCCACATAGGTATCCGGATTATCCATGGCATCAACAAACCAGATTCCATAATCCTCAGGGGGTATCTCCACAATAGGTGCATTGATGTCAAAGGGCAGCTCATCCTGGAAAATATCCTCCATCTCCCCTTCTTCATCCTCAAAAATAACCTCTGCGCTCTGGTTAGCAACCTTAATTCCCCTTCTGTATGCAGGCAGAGGATCTCCCTCTTTACAGCGGTTAAAAATAACCATATCTGTATTTCTGACCATATCCATAAACAGAGATTTCATATTTGCCATATATACCTGGTAGGTAGTGGCATCTACACAGGTGATCTCCTGTTCAATCCCCCAGCCTTCCGGCAGTTCCATCTGTTCAAATTTGCTCACAAGCCACATTCCATTGTATTCTATAACCACACGGTCCGGCTGATGGATAATGTCCATAGCAGCCAGACGCTGAAGTGTAAGGTCATCCTCTTCCTCGATCACCTCAACCACTGTGTTTGCAAGCTTCAGTTTTTCCCTGTCATATTCCTCTTCTCCCTCTTCACAGAGGATCAGCAGAGTTTTTCCATCAATGGAAAAATACTTCTGCTGCAATGTAAAATCCAGGAAAGTGGTCTTGCCGCTTTCCAGGAAACCGGTAATGAGATAAATGGGAACCTTGATATCTTCCATAATATTATTTCCTTTAACCTTTTATTTTTACAACATCACTAAGCAAGTTTAAATAATTCAGCCAGCTTATCCTCTTTTAATTTAGAACCGATCACACAGAGACGTCCTGTATATTCCGGTGCACCCTCACGGATTTCTGTTTCCTCAGGAACCATATCAAAATAGATCCAGGTTCCGTCCTCGGCAGGAAGCATTCCTTTGGCACGGAGGATAATACCATAATCTTCAGATGCAGACAGCGCATCCAGCATTTCTTTTAATTCATTCTGGCTGTATTTGCGGATCGTCTCACGTCCCCAGCTTGTAAAGACCTCATCTGCATGATGATGGTGATGATCATGGCCGCAGCCGCATTCATGGTCGTGGTCGTGATGATGATGCTCCTCATGGTCATGGCCACAGCCGCATTCATGGTCATGATCGTGATGATGGTGTTCATGCTCCTCATGGTCATGGCCACAGCCACACTCATGGTCGTGATCGTGATGATGGTGTTCATGCTCCTCATGGTCATGGCCACAGCCACACTCATGGTCGTGATCGTGATGATGGTGTTCATGCTCCTCATGATCATGGCCACATCCACATTCATGGTCGTGATCGTGATGATGATGCTCATGCACATGTCCACATTCCGGGCAAACCTCTTCCTCCATCATCTCATCTGCCAGAGATACCGGTTTCTCCATAACCTCCAGGATCTTCTTGCCATCCAGTTTTTCAATTGGAGTGGTAATGATGGCAGCCTTTCCATTGATCTCACGAAGAAGCTCCATTGCCTGCTGTGCTTTTTTCTCATCTACAATATCCGTACGGCTCATAATAACCGCTCCCGCATATTCCACCTGATTATTAAAGAACTCGCCAAAGTTTCTCATATACATCTTGCATTTCTTTGCATCTACCACAGTGGTATAGCTGTTCAGTACAATATCCACATCTCCCTGGACACCCTGTACTGCTTTGATCACATCTGATAATTTACCTACACCGGATGGCTCGATCAGAATTCTGTCCGGATGATATTTCTCAACAACCTCCTTCAGAGAAGTTCCGAAATCACCAACCAGGGAACAGCAGATACATCCGGAATTCATTTCACGGATCTGGATTCCTGCCTCTTTCAGGAAACCTCCGTCAATACCGATCTCACCAAACTCATTTTCAATCAGTACAACCTGCTCATCTGCAAATGCTTCTTTCAGAAGTTTTTTGATCAATGTAGTTTTGCCGGCTCCAAGGAAACCGGAAATAATATCAATTTTTGTAGCCATGATTCATTTTTCTCCTTTTCTGATTACTGTTTATTGTACCTTAACGCACTTTGACCAGGAAGCAGTCTGCCCCCTGGTTTCCAGCCGTATATGTTACACACTTTGTCCCCACCCACTGCTTATTGCTTTTCGTAATTGAAGCAAGGGACTTACTTGATTCGGTTAAAGAAAGGGGCATGATATCATGCCCCTTGGTATATTCTATGATCAGCCGTTGATCATGAAGCTCATTAATTTATCAATATCTTCTTTCTCATATGCAACGATCTCAAGCTCCGGAATCTCTCCGCCTGAGAAAATGTTTGCCAGAGATACATACTGGGATAATTTAGATTTCAGGTTCAGTCTGTCACCTTCGCCTGTTACTAATTCTACCTTACCATCACAGCTGTCTACTACTTCAAAAAATTTTTCAATGTCTTTAATATTAGATACCTTCATGTTTTTCTCCTTTCAACATGTACAAACTTAATCAACTCTTCTTGTTCGCGCTCATTATATCGCACTCAGAAAGAAAAAGCAATTATTTATTTTGCACGAATTTTTAACGCTTTACCATGTTTAATAGGTAAATACTGCAACTCCGTAAGCAGGAAGCGGATATGCAAAGGAAAATGGCCTGTTATCGCACTCCTGTTTTGCAGCCTTAAAAGTCTTTGGCTCTGTCAACAGGCCATTTTCATCCATGATCTGCTTATATTGTTTTTTCTTTGGTACACCTACTCTGTAGTCCGGACGATCCACAGGAGTGAAATTAACCACATACAAAATATTATTTCTTCCGGTAGGTGACTTTCTCACAAAACTGAAAATACTTCTGTCCCCGTCATCGGCATTGATCCACTCAAAACCGGACGGATCATTATCCATAGCATAAAGTGCAGGATATTTCTTATAAATTTTAAGAAGATCTGCATAATATTCCTGTAGCTTTCTGTGCGGCTCTTCCTGCAGCAGGAACCAGTCAATTTCTCTCTCCTCACTCCACTCTCTGAGCTGTCCGAAATCCTGTCCCATAAACAGAAGCTTCTTACCCGGATGACAGGTCATAAAGGAATATGCAGCCTTCAGATTTTTCACTTTATCCTCCGGGCTTCCGGGCATCTTTTCCAGCATAGAGCATTTCAGATGAACCACCTCATCATGGGAAAGTACCAGCACATACTTCTCACTATATGCGTAAGTCATGGAGAATGTCATCTTATTGTGGTTATATTTACGGAAATAAGGATCCAGCTTCATGTATTCCAGGAAATCGTTCATCCAGCCCATGTTCCACTTCAGGCTGAAGCCCAGTCCCTCTTCCTCCACATCTCCTGTAACCTTGGGCCAGGCAGTAGATTCCTCTGCGATCATAACAGTTCCATGATTTCTTCCCTGCACTACTGTATTCAGATGTTTAAAGAAATCAATGGCTTCCAGATTTTTATTTCCGCCGTACTTATTTGCAACCCATTCGCCATCCTTTTTGCCATAGTCCAGATACAGCATGGATGCCACCGCATCTACTCGCAATCCGTCTACATGGCATTCCTCTACCCAGTAGAGGGCATTGGCAATCAGGAAGTTCTTTACCTCCGGACGGCCGTAATTATATATTTTTGTCCCCCATTCCGGATGCTCTCCCTGTCTGGGATCCTCATGCTCGTACACTGCAGTTCCATCAAAGTTAGCCAGACCATGGGCATCCTTTGGAAAATGTGCAGGCACCCAGTCAAGGATAACTCCGATCTTGTTACGATGGAAATAATCGATCATATATTTGAAATCCTGGGGTGTTCCATAACGGGAGGTAGGAGCATAATATCCGGTCACCTGATATCCCCAGGATCCGTCAAAGGGATGCTCTGCAATTCCCATCAGCTCTACATGGGTATATCCCATCTTCTTCACATAATCAGTAAGGGCAGGGGCTAATTCGCGATAATTATAAAAGCCTTCCTCATTCTCTTCTGTCCATCCATGCTTCATCCAGGAACCGGGATGTACTTCATAGATTGCCATAGGCTGTGTTTTATAATCATATTTTTCTCTGTTTCTGATCCATGTGGCATCTTTCCATTTATAATCTGTAATATCTGTGATCCTAGATGCAGTTCCGGGGCGCTTCTCAGCCTCATTAGCATAGGGATCTGCTTTGTAAAGCTTCTCTCCGTGAGCTCCTGTAATAAAAAACTTATACAGCTGTCCGATCTCTGCTCCCTTTACAAAAATCTCATAAACCCCAATGGGACCCACCTTCTTCATAGGATCAGCAGTCTCATCCCAGCCATTAAAGTCTCCGATCACTGACACTGCCTGTGCATTAGGCGCCCAAACAGCAAAATATACACCCTTTTTACCACGACGGGTACCAGGATGTGCTCCTAATTTTTTATATACTTCATAGTTGGTCCCCTGACCAAATAAATACTGATCTAAATCTGTAAATTTCATATTTTCACCCATCTGGATTCCTCCCTTAACGAACTGACCTTTAGTCATTCTATAGCCTTTATTATACCAATGACCATCCTCTACGTCAATCAGATTTCTGTGTATATTCAACAATTTTTCTGATGATTTTATGTGTTTTTTGTAAAAATCATTGACTATAACCTTTTCATTTCATGATATCAGGGGCAAAAGTCAAAAAAAGAGCCGTTCCCTCTGTGATATATCTGCAATTCTGAGTATATATCACAGTTTTACAGGAACTGCTCTTCTTTCTTTTATCCGGACAGATCTCTGAAATTCATGTTTTATTCATATCCGTCCCCATAATCTACATTATCATCACTGTAATCTCCGGAATCATCATTGCTTCCGTCGTCATAGCTACCATCATCATAGCTGCCGTCATCATAGCTGCTGTCATCTGTGCTTCCATCTCCGGAATCTGAACTTCCATCAGAATAATCCTCACTTCCGTCAGAAGAGTCTGTACTTGCATCAGATGTATCATCTATTCCGTCTGTAGAAGCTGCCGCATCAGAACCGCCCTGATATCCCGGAACCTGTCCGTTGTCCAGAGTACTCTGCCAGAAATCCACATAACATGCATTCTGTAAGGTTACATTCTTGGCTTCTGCCATCTCACTTACTGTTACAAGTTTATAGCCCTTTGCAATAAGATCCGGTATCAGCCTCAGAGCTGCCTTTACAGACGGCTCATGAATATCATGCATCAGGATGATACTTCCATCTGTCAAATCTCCATTCATTACCGCACTGTAATCTGCATCTGCATCCATAAGCTTCCAGTCCTCTGTATCCAGAGACCACATAAAGAATGGCTTATTTACAGTATTATAAATATCTGAATTTCCGTCTCCATAAGGCGCACGTGCCACACTCGCGGCCTGTCCGCATGCCTGAGTTAATGCATCATCTGTATCAGAAAACTGCTTTGCAACTGCATCAAGATCAATTGTTGTCAGCTGTGTATGATCCCAGGAATGACTTCCAATCTCACAGCCAAGTTCAAGCATACGTTTTGGCGCATCCGGATATGCACTGACATTCTTACCAAGCATAAAGAATGTAGCATGTGCATTGTTCTCCTCCAGGCAATCCAGAAGCTCCTCTGTATATTGTCCGGGTCCGTCATCAAAGGTCAGCGCCAGCATAGGGCGCTTCTGAGACGGATCATAGGTGCCGTCATCCTTGAAGAAATAATCATTCACTCCCTTGGTTACCCAGCCGGTCTGTAAATATCCATTGGAATCGAAGGCATATGTCTGTCCGTCAATCTCCTGGAATCCACCGGCATAATATGTACCATCTGCGTTCTGATACCATTTTCCATTGGAATCCTCATGCCATCCAACAGTCATGGTGCCTATTTTATCTGTATCTGATTTTCCCTTCAGCGGCTGTCTCACTGCTGCATTTGGATCAGTAGTCTGCTCAGTCTGTGCCTGAGCCTCTACAGTTTTCTCTGTATTACCACCTCCGGTCACACGATGTGCAACAGGAATTATAATTCCTCTGACCACAAATACGATTGCCAGAATCAGTCCCACGACATAAAGGCCTAATCTTGTATATCGCCTGATCATCATCTGACGTTTTTTTCTGCGCATTCTTTCACGCAAAACCCGCTTATCCATTGTTACCTTTCCCCACTTTTTGTTTAATATTCATGTCAAGTATCTCTTATTGCTCTATCATAACTCATTTACCCGGTAAATACAATCACTATTCCGACTCTGTGCCAAGCTCATCTTCCAGATTCTGATCTATTTCCGACTCTTCTGTCTGGCTGTCTCCTGATGCAGAGTCCTCTGCCTGTTCCGCAGCACCCTCTGCATTATCTGCTACTGTATCTCCGTTTGCTGATTTTTCACTTACCTTTGCATTCTTTACAATAAAGTCTTCTACCCGCAACAGTCCCACAGACTCATCCACATAGCTCTGTCCGTAGGTATCTACCAGTTCTGCAAGATTAGCGGCTCCCATCTGTTTTACGAGCTCCTCCTGCACCTCAAGGCTTTCCTTATCATCCAGGGAAAGTCCTTCTGCATCCATAATACCCTGAACGATCAGGTTCTGCTTTACCTTGCCCTCTGCATACTGGCGGCTCTGCTCATCAAAAGCGTCCTGGGAGATTCCCTGGCTTTCCACAAACTCCTCAAGTGTCATATCTGCCTGCTTCGCATAGACCTCCATACTCTTGCGGAACTCAGAGATTGCATTCTCCACATCTGCCTCTGGATATTCCTTTACCTCTGTGTTCTCCAGAACTGTATTCCATGCAGTGTTTTTCAGCACCTCACCTGCAGATTCCCTGGCTTCCTTTTCCAGAGTCTCATAGATTTCCTCCCGGTACTCTTCTATTGTGGTATAATCTGTATTTTTTGTTACCCATTCATCTGTAAGCTCAGGAGCACGGCGGACATTCTGGACAGTCACCTTATAGTCTGCCTTTTTTCCTGCCAGTGTACTGTCACTGTAATCTGAAGGGAACTCAACAGAGATTTCCTTTGTCTCCCCCTTCTTCATACCAATCACACCCTGCTCAAACTCCTGGAACATCCCACCGTTTCCTATGATAAAATCATAATTATTGGCAGTTCCACCGTCAAAGGTCTCTCCGTCAATGGTTCCCACATAATTCACTGTAACCAGATCACCCTCCTGAGCTCCATCAGAAACTGCCTCTGCTTTATCCTGAAGCTCCTGGTCGATTCTGGCCTGCACATCATCATCTGTGATGACCTCCACTGTATTATCCAGAGTCAGCCCCTTATACTCTCCCAAAGTAATATATTTATCTACATTATCAACGGAAACCAGCCTGGAAACCCCTGCCTCCGCAGTTTTTCCATCTGTGTTCTCCTGTGTTTCTGCCGTATCTGTCCCTGTTTTCCCGCTTTCTCCACAGCCTGCCACTGTCAGTGCCAGACATGCAGCAAGCATGGCAAGATATATTCTTTTCTTCATATTCTCTCCCTTCTATCGCTATACTCCGTTAATTCTGCCCCATAGGCGGCACCGGTACCGGTCTGGCAGGATCAAATACTGCGCTGGCATCAAACAGATCCGTCAACAGATCCGGATTATAATACATCCGGTATCCATCCAGATTTCTTCTTCCCATGCGGAAATATCTGTCACGGAGCTGCACATAATACTTGCTGGAATCCACATTGCAATAATAATTATAGCCCTGACTCTTCAGATACTCAAATTTATCTCCGGAATAGTCCTCCACTCCTGTAAGGTCTGCACCAAAAGCAAATATAATAATATCTGTTCCTCCGATCAGAGGATCCACATTTTCCTTAAACTTCTGAGTATCTGCCTGAAGCCTCTCCAGACTGATCTGACTTACATTCAGATGTCCCCAGGTATGGCTGGCAAAGATCCATCCGTCCTCCTTCATAGCCTGGGCAACCTTTTTGGCTTCTTCTCTCTCAGTATCCAGGTTAAAATCCGGATGACTGTTCAGCCAGTCTACCTTATTCTGATCCAGATCATCAGGCCGTGTCTCATAGCTGATATCTGTACGATATCCCAGGATTCCGTTATAACCGGTCAACGCCACAATTCCCTTAGCTCCCCGATAGGAAAAATCCGGATGCTCCTCTACAAAGCGGTCGATCAGCGGAACCATATCATAATCTCCCACAGATACACTTCCATCATCATTTACATATTCATTGCGGATCTTACCGTCCTCATCCACCACCAGTTTGGTGGCAAATCCGTCACCGTCCATATAATGATAATAGCACACATCATCCTGCGAAAGGACAAACGGCACTTTACCAGGCGGCAGAAGAATTTCTCCTGCGCTCATATTGCCATTCTCATCTACCTTGGCCAGATCATAAATATTTACCATTACATAGCCCTTATCATACATGCTCTGGGTGATCTTATTAAATTCATCTATGGTGGTCATTACCTGATCGTAATCTGCAGCCTTGTAATCTCCGTCAAAGGCCTTGGAGGTATCTGCGATCAGGGTGTGATAAAACACATGTGTCACCTGATCAATAGGCCAGGATACACAGGAATCTTTTTTCTTCTGATATACCTCCACTGCATGCTGGAATCTGCTGTTGGTCTCATAGTAAGAGCTTTCCTTCAGAACCTTGATCGCCTTGTCATAATTATACTGCTGGCTGTAAAGCTTAGCTCTTTTGTATATCTTTTTCGCTTCTTTGGTCATTGTCTCCTGATTATCCTCAGGAACAGGAGTCTCCTCCACCTTTGCAGAAGTCTGTTCTGTTTCCTTTGTTTCTTCTTTTTTCGTCTCTTCTGCTTTCTTTGTATCCTCTGCAGTCTCTTTTTTCTCTTCTTTTTTATTACTTGCTGTCAGCTGGGAAATTTTCACCTGCTGCTCCTTAAAAAATGTCTGGAGCTCATCTCCGTAAAATCCCACGCCAACACCTATGGCTGCCACTGCGGCAACAATGATCCCGCCTGCAATACGATGGTTCCGCCTTTTTCGCTTCTCACGTCTGCGGCGCTCCTGTCTGGCAGCTTTCCGCTCTTCATAGGCTTTATCATCATCTTCATAAGCTTCATCACTGTCTTCACAAGCTTTATCGCTGTCTTCATAAGCTTTATCACTATCTTCACAAGCTTTATCATTATCTTCCACAGGTACATCCTGTTCTTTTTCCAAAAGTCTCTCCTCTGTTTCAACAGAATCAGGCTTCATTTCGCTCATAGTTTTCTCCTTTATCCATATAAGTAAAGACAACATCCTATTTCTTTTCGCTCTGCGTACGGAAACAGGTTATACATAATTAATTATACCCCGAAAAACGAGAAATTTCCACTTAATTTCTGAAAACCTGCACGAACAGTAACTTGCGTTTTCAACAATTTAATGGTAAAATAAAACAATGATGTTTACACTACATTAATTAGGAGGATGCAAATGAGCACAGTAACAATTGTCCTTCTGGTCATTCTTGTTATCCTGATCGGTGTACTGATCGGTTTATATTTCTTTGGCAAAAAAGCACAGAAGAAACAGGAAGAGCAGCAGGCTCAGATCGAAGCAAGCAAACAAACTATTTCCATGCTGGTTATCGATAAAAAGAGGATGCCACTGAAGGAATCCGGCCTTCCTCAGATGGTTATTGATCAGACCCCTAAGCTGATGCGCCGTTCCAAGCTGCCAATCGTCAAGGCAAAGGTTGGCCCCAAGATTTCCATTCTGATCGCAGATGAGAAGGTTTTCGACCTTATCCCTGTGAAAAAGGAGATCAAAGCAGAGGTAAGTGGTCTTTATATCGTAGGAGTAAAGGGACTCCGTGGTTCTCTGGAAGCTCCGGCTCCGAAAAAGAAAGGGTTCTTCGGCCGTTTCAAAAAGAACAAATAATCAACTCAAAAATAAAAAAGGCTGCTGTTGTCACAGCAGTCTTTCTTATTTTTTCGCCTGTACAGGCAGACCTACTAGTTATAAAGTAAATTTCTTACAGTCCTTTGGCTGTGCCTGAATAGCCAGACAGCAGTCTGCAACATGCTCCTGGTTCATATCCAGTGCATAATCCACCTGCATGTTCAGACCTCCGTCCTTTTCCTCCAGGAAAAGATTGGTGGCTGCGATCCCCATCTCAATGGTTCCGTAGGGAGTAGAATAATAGGTCATATTCTTCTTTCCCTGTTCAAAAACCATATGTACATTGACCACTCCCTTTTTGCGGACTTCCATGCCCTTGGGAGACATTTTTATGTAATTAATGGTAGGCTTCCGGGAATCCTCCACAATTTCCTCATAACGGAGATAGTGGCTTCCGTTGCGGAAATAGTACTCTCCCGGCACAATGATCTCCACCGGCTCCTCATCTCCCTGAGAATCAATCATATGTAAACCTTTTACATGAATCAATACTTCTTTATCCATCTTTCTCTGCTCCTGACAGGCTGCCCTTACAGCGCCTTAATATTTCTCAATATCAATTTTCTTGGTCATTTCCACATCATAAGGAAGAATCGAATTGGCAAATTCCTTAAACTCATCTGCCAGATCACTGACAAAAAAGCGATAGGGGAACTCCTTCTGCTGTGCCCCTGTACTGGAAAGTCCCTTTTCTGTCAACAGTCTGCCCAGCTCCAGAGCTGTCTCATACGCCGGATTCACCAGGCACACATCCTCTCCCATAATTTCCCGAATGGTGGAACGAAGCAGGGGATAATGGGTACATCCCAGAATCAGTGTATCCACTTTTTTATCCTGCAGTTCCTTTAAGTATCTGGCTGCCACCTCTGTAGTCACCGGATCATGCAGCCATCCTTCCTCCACAAGAGGAACAAAAAGCGGACAGGCTTTGCCAAATACCGTGATCTCCGGGTCCAGTTTCCTGAGATATTCTGCATGGATGCCGCTGCCCACAGTACCTACTGTACCAATAATACCCACACGCTTATTTCTGGTGCGGGCAGCAGCCACCTTGGCACCGGCTTCGATCACCCCGATAATCGGAATGTCAAAGTCGTCCCGGATAGCATCCAGAGCAAACGCACTGGCTGTATTGCAGGCAACCACAATAGCCTTCACCTGCTGTTCCTGAAGAAAGCGGCAGATCTGGTGCGAATACCGGATGACCGTCTCCCTGGATTTATTCCCATAGGGCACCCGCGCTGTATCACCAAAATATACTATTTTCTCTGAAGGAAGGTTACGCATGATCTCCCGCGCTACTGTCAGTCCTCCCACACCGGAATCAAAAACGCCTACCGGTGCCTCTCTGTCTGTTTTCATTGCTCAATCTCCATCTCTTTGGGTTATTTTCCTATTCTAACACCAATCGAGAACCTGTGCAAGCCAGAAGGAAATCTTTACTTTTTCTTTTGTATTCTCAGGTTTTTCCGCAAAGCAGAATTTCGGGTATAAAGATCCCCACCAGGCAGTGATCTGTGCCTGTTCCCTGTAAATATTTTCTGTATATTCTGTTCTCTCCGGTGCTGCATTTACCAGAAAAGCCCCCACAAGCCCTGCTGCCAAAGACAATACCAGTCTTCTTTGCCTCTTTTTCTCCATAAACCATATCCTCCTTACAGAAAGCATTTCCAGTTCCAAAAACTTTATACAGAAATTTCCAGACTGGAATCCGTCACTGTAATTTCCGGCAGCTTTGGCATGGTATGGCTTTTATATTTCTCATAAAACACCTGCCGCAGAGTTACCGTATGCACCTTGCGCCCGGACATTCGGTTTTCGATCAGCCCTGTAACATATTCTCCCAGAGAAGAATTATCCTGCCCCTGCCAGTTCAGCACCTGGCTAGCATTTTCTGCCTGAAATACATACAGATCCTCTCCCACAAAGGCTTCCTGCTTCAGATAGTCCAGCACCAGCTCCCACCTTCCATCCTCCAGAAGCGGCTTCCCCAATACCAGCACCTGAAGATGCCCCAGATCCCGGAATTTTTCCTGAGAACGGTCATAAGCTTCCTCTATCTGTGTAAAATTCTCTCCACTGATCTCCAGCACCCTGGTGCTTCCATTTTCCTCCTCTTTTCCCTGCCCTGTGCTTTCAGGCAGATCAGGCATTCCATAGGAAACCAGAAGTCCGTCCTCTGAAGCATCCACCCCCAGAGCCAGGGCATACATTCTTTTCTCCGGCTCTACAGCCCCTGCACAGCCACTCAGCATTATACTGCAGATGAGTACTCCGGAAATCATCACCCCCTTTTTTCTGTGGCGTTTTTTTGACCTCAGAAAAAGAAATATCTGACAGAGCAAAAGACCGGGAACAAAAATATAGCCAAGATACCAGCCAAAAGACTCCAGAATCCACTTTCCGGTCCGGGCAATACACCAGATCAGAACTGCTGTGGCTACAGTCCACATTTTTCCCCGTCCCAGTCCTGCCCCTTCCGCGATCTGCCTGCTATAATGCAAAAGGCTTCCCAGGGCAAACAGAAGACTGTACAGCAGAAAGCCCATCCACAGTACATCAAATCTGGCTAGCACATTTCCCGGCAGGTCTGCTCCGTCCAGCAACGGCAGCACCGGATATCTCTCCTGAACAACCCTGCCATATCCCAGCACAGCAGGAAGGAGCACAGCCATTCCCATAAGGATTCCTCCCAATGTGAGAATCCCCGCCAGCACTGTTTTCCCGGCACTTGCATATTTTTCTACATTTCCCAGGAGAAAGGGAAGAAGCCCTACAGCAGAAAACGCACATATGGTTCCGTATAAGCCATCAAAAATCTCCTGACCCGAAAACTTCCATGCAGCAGCCATATCCTGCAGATATTCTGCTTTTCCCTGAGGAATACACAGAATCATCATCAAAATCATGCCACCAAGCAGCACTCCTCCGGATATCTGTGCCATTCTTCCTCTGCCGGGCATTCCTCCCCTGATTCCGGTCATGCACACCAGAACTGCCCAGAAAGTAATCCATTCCTCAGACATTCCTGTGATCAGGCTTACAGGCACCAGCTGTCCCAGAACAGCCAGGATATAGCTACCTGCCATAAGAACAAACACTATGAAAAATAATCCTGTCAGCCGCCCCACAAAAACTCCGCCATTTTTCTTCAGATTCTCAAACACCGGCGCCATACGGATAAGAACGATCACATAAAAACCCAGAGGGATCAAGGCCATTGCCATGCCAATCAATGCATTGATCCCATTCAGCTTCCCGGCTCCGTACATACACAGAATAAAGGGCGCCAGAAACTCCAAGATCATCTGCCTGTAAAGCTGTCTGTGGGAAATCCTGTTATTTTCTGCAAATCTCATGACTGCTCCTTTCTTTTCAACCGGAGGCTCTGGTCTTCTCTGGCATAGCCCGGCCGAAAGATCCTTCTGCGGATAGGCAGCCGCCAGATTCCCTCTCCGGAATTACTTCCGGAAGTTTTTTTCACAAAGGGCATCAGATAAGGTATTCCGAAGCTGACCAGACCTGCCAGGTGTCCTGCTGTAAGATATATTCCCAGAACAATGCCGTAAATTCCCAGGCCGCCTCCCATAACAAGGAACACATATTTCAACAGCCGAAATGCTGCCGCAAACTCTTCATTGGGAACTGCAAGAGATCCCAGTGCAGTAAGCGCCACGATCATCACCACAATAGGGCTGACCAGGTTTGCCTCCACAGCCGCCTGACCGATCACCAGGCCTCCCACAATCCCAATGGCATTTCCCAGGGCACCCGGCACCCTCACCCCCGCTTCCCGCAGCAATTCAAAGGACAGTTCCAGAAAAATCAGCTCTGTCACACTGGAAAAAGGAACTCCCTCCCTGGCCTCTGCAAAGGAAAGAATCAGATTTCCAGGCAGAATCTGGGTATGAAAGCGTATCACTGCCAGATAAAGTCCCGGCAGAAGGGTAGCAGCCAGCACTGCCAGATACCGGAGCATCCGAAGAAAGGAAGCCATCTCAAATCTGTGATACCAGTCCTCGCTGCTTTCCATAAAGCTGCCGAAATTTCCGGGCAGTACCAGCGCTTCCGGAGAATTATCACACAGGAGCACCACCTTTCCGTTCAGGATCTCCTGCACAGCCCGGTCCGGTCGTTCTGTAGTCTGATACTGGGGAAAAGGCGAATACCATGCATCCTCTGTCAGCTGCTCCAGCATGCCGCTGTCCAGGATCCCGTCAATCTCAAACTCTCCCAGCCGTTCCTTTACCTCCTCCAGAAGCTCCTCATGGACCAGATCCTCCATATAGAGAATCTGTACCAGAGTGTGAGACCGGACACCCACATTATATTCTTCCACCTTCAGCCTACTGTCCCGCAGACGCTTCCTCACCAGCGCAGAATTACTTTTCACACTGTCGGAAAATCCTTCTCTGGAGCCTCTGAGTACCTTTTCTTTATCTGCCTCCGATACTCCCATAGCCGGATATCCTTTGCTTGATATTTTCATGGCCCTGTCATAACCATCCATAAAGAAAACTGCATTTCCTGTAAGTATGGCACTTAGCGCCTCTTCCATTCCGGATAACTTCTTTACATCTGCGATTCCCAGACTGTTGTACTGAACAAACTCCCGAATCTGTTCCGGGGAAACAGTCCAGAAATGGTTGATCATTTTTCCAATGGCAGAATCATCCAGCATCATATTGGAAACAGCAACCTCAATGTATACCATCAGGCAGTCTACCTTTCGCTGTTCTCCCAGCCGCATGGGACGGATCAGAATATCACTGCAGTTTTCCAGCCGTTTTCTCAGATACTTCTCATTTTCCCGCAGACTGGAGCTGATCTTTCTGTCCTGTGCGTTGTCCTGTGCCTGCTCCGGCTGTCTTTTTTTCTCCTGCTCCAATGCTTTCCCTCCTGATTTCCTCATGATTTTATCCTTTTGCTCACTTCCCTCTCTGTCCGTTTCCTTTGGATGGCTTTCCACATCCTATTTTTTCCACAAAAAAAGAGAGGTCTTTCACCTCTCTTAGAATCTCCGAAATTTGAAATTTTATTTATGATTTCTGCTCTTCTCTCTCTCCCGCTTCTCCTTCTCCGCATTCTCTGCCTCAATGGATCGCATAATCGCCATTCTCTGATTCTCAATATGCTGAAATGACAGCTCCTTTGCGCGCTCCACATTACGCTCCCGGATAGCCTTGGTCAGCTCCTCATGCTCCTTCACCAGCACATCCCTGGTTTCTCCCTCTTTCAGATATTCCACCCTGTAACGGTAGATCTGCTCACGCATGTTGTTCAGCACCTGAATCAGACGCTTGTTATCTGATGCCCGATAAATAATCTCATGAAAGGCCACATCAGCCTCTGCCAGCTTTACCAGATTTCCCTCTGCAATGGTATGCTCAAACTCCTTGGCTGCAAGCCACAGTTTGCTCATCTCCTCTTCGGTCATACGGTCACAGGCCTTTTCAATGGCAACATTTTCAAGAGCAATACGAACCTCAAGAACATCATTCAGATCCTTCTCTGTAATATTGGCAACCTGGGCTCCCCTGCGTGGGATCATCACCACCAGTCCCTCCTGTTCCAGCTTACGCATTGCCTCACGGATAGGCGTTCTGCTGACCCCCAGTCTTTCTGCCAGTGCAATCTCCATCAGTCTCTCCCCTGGTTTCAATTCCCCCTTCAGTATTGCCTGACGCAAAGTATTAAAAACCACATCCCGCAGTGGCAGATATTCATTCATATTTACGGAAAACTCACTTGTCATCTGTATATTCCTCCGCTCCTTCTGTATATTTCAATATCAAATCCTGTTAAAGACTCTGGTTCCAAATACTGTTTTAGCCAGATTACTGTCTCTCAGGATTTTCGCAGCAGCATCCATTTTCTCCTGACTGTCAAAAATGCCAAACACTGTAGGGCCGCTTCCGCTCATCATAGCCTTCAATGCCCCATGGCTCTCCATCAGATCCTTAATCTCCTGGATCACAGGATACTGACCAATAATTCCCGGTTCAAACACATTTCCCATCTTTGCAGTCATTCCCTGCAGGTCACCATTCTGAATATCCTGAATCATTCCGTCAATATCCGGATGATTCTGAATCCTGGATAAATCCAGACTCTCATAGGCTGCCTTGGTAGATACATTGATCCCCGGCTTACCGATCAGCACAAAGCACTCCGGTACCTGGGTAATCCCGGTAAGTTTCTCACCGATTCCCTCTGCCAGAGCCGTACCTCTCATAATACAATAAGGAACATCTGCCCCAATCTGTACTGCCCGGTCCATCAATTCCCTCTCGCTCAGTCCCAGTTTAAACAGGCGATTGATCCCCACCAGTGCTGCTGCCGCATCGGAGCTTCCTCCAGCCATTCCTGCAGATACAGGAATAAACTTTTCAAGTCTGATGGTAACTCCACCCTTTACCTGAAATTCATCCATCAGAAGCTTCGCTGCTTTGTACACCAGATTTCTCTCATCACAGGGAATATATGGATAATTCACAGACAGAGAAATCCCGGGGGCTTTCTTTTTCTTTATCTCCAGCACATCATACATCTGAATGGTCTGCATGATCATCCGCACCTCATGATATCCATCCTCTCTTTTTCCCAGAATATCCAGTCCCAAATTAATCTTCGCCAGTGCACGTAAACGCATATAACCCTCCGTTTATTCCTTTGTTTTTTATTCTTCAGCAAATACCCGGTATTGAAACCAGGCTTTTGTACTTTGTATACAAAACATTCTTGAGTTTTATTTTAAATCATTTTCATCAGGATTTCAATACAGGAAACTCTGTTTTTTTGTGGGATTTTTTTCAATAACAGAACCTGTGGCAGCCTTTTAGCTCTGCACCTGTTTTACCAGAAGCAGAGACTGGCCGGGGCTGATCTCCGCCTCCTGCAGACTGTTCATCGTGCATATTTCCTCCACTGTGGTATAAAAAGATCTGGCAATATCCCACAGCGTATCTCCCGGCTTAACCATATAAACAGTGACACCCGGCATATCCTGGATTTTCTTCATATCCAGAGGTTTCTCCTCCACATGGTCAATGATCATTTCCTCCCACTGCCTGAATACCAGCACATTCAGCCCTACAGAGGCCTTTACCTCGATCTCATCTCCGTCAGCCATAGTCACAGAAAGCTGCTCCAGCTCCGAATGCAGAAAATACCTGCAGTCCGGACCCACACCCTTTGCATCAATCACATGGGTAAAGGGCAGCATAGCTTCCATAGAATAAAAGGGCATCTCATCATTACCAATAATATAAAGAAGCCTTAGGATCACAATTCCCTCTACCTGGATTCCCTCCTCCGTAATCCTGGTCTTATCAATCTTCACCCTGCCGCAGCTATGGCAAAGCTGCAGCACTTTCCCCTGGCTTTCCTTCACTTTAATTCTGTCATTCATCCGGAATCTGGACAAATTCCGCACCAGAAGACTTTCCAGGATCTCCTGTTTTCCCTGAAGCACGCATTCTTTCAGAGGAGTATATACATCCTGGACCAGGTCATACTCCACCTCACGGTACAGCTTCATATTCAGCTCCAACACAGCATCAACCTGAAAAATCCTCTCCTCCCCGTCTCCATCCGGTTTTACCTCCATCCCCTGATGGATCAGGGAAACCTCAATATGAGGAATCAGCTCCTCCCCACACCCCTGACACTCCATTTCCCTGGAAAAGGGCAGAGTATATTCCTGCCACTGCGGCAAAGCTTCCTCATCTGTCCCTTCATAAAGAATAAATACTGTCAGTTCTCCCTTGACGCGTATTTTATCCTTCTCCACCCGCAGATCCAGATTTCTGGGTTCTATTGTGTGCCATAAAAGGGACTCCACATTAGGCCGGTTCGCTGCAAGTTCAATATCCTCCTTAATGCGCAGCGTATCCTTTTTATGTATACAGAGACTCATAAGCCCCACCCGCTTCTTTTTTACCGAAATATCCTCTTCCTCCAGAGCCACCGGTATCTGAATCCCTGTTGTCTCATCCACCACAGCATAAAAGGTTACGATTGCCTTGATATTCAGCTTTCTTGAATGGATCACATGGATGCTCAGATCCTCAATCTCCCAGTTCAGGCAAAGCTTATCTCCGCCCTCTATCCCCTCCAGGTTCACAGTCTCATCCACCGGCAGCTTCGCTGCCAGACTGTATATTCTGCCTTCCTTCTCCCCTACATAAAGCATATCTACATTCAGGCTCCCCTTCAGAAAAGCCCTTCCTTCACTAAGACGCACTTCATCCATGGAAATCTCCGCCTTACTCTGGATCATCCTTCCAATATCCGGTCTGGTATCCGGCACATTAAAATCCTCGTCAAAAGTTACCTGGCTGGCAGCCTTACTTTTCACCCGAAGCATCTGCACAGTTTCTTTCTTCAATTCCATCATTCTCTAATCCTCTCCTTCTATGATATACAGACTCAGATCTCTATTTTTTGTTTCCTGTCCTCACAGGAATTGTACCGGTTTATCCGTACTTTTTATTTTCAGGACAATACAGGGATAGGAGGGCTCCTGTCCCTGTTTCCCCTCAGCAGGTCCCAGAAGCCGGGTTTTACAGAAAACTCCGTTCTCCGACTGTGAGACCTCCTCTACCTGAATACTGTAGCCGCCTGTTACCTGAGTGCCATACCCTTTCATCAGATACATACTGTCTTCCACCTGATAGGTCATCTGAAAGCCCTTCTCTTTTTTCTGTTCCATAAAGCGGACTGCTTCTGCAGGGATTTCCTCCTGTTTCACAATTGTATATTCCAAAGGAGTGCGTTCTCCCTCCTCTATCTTAATGAGCCCACATCCGGTCAGAAGCATTACAGCCAGCCAAAAAATCATGGCCATACAGGCTTTTTTTCTCACAATGCTACCTCGGCATATTTCTTTACTAGCCATTCTATGCAGATCCAACGGGATTTATACTTGCAGGCTGTGGGCAGATTCTTTATAATGAATACAATGACGTTAGGATCAATCTCTCAGGGACTGATCCGGAAAGGATTCACAAATGATACGTTTTATTCTTGTCTGTATTGTGGTCATCGGATACCTGATCCTGTCTATCCCGATCTTACTGATAGAATGGATCATCGGCAAATTTTCTCCTATGACCAAGGATATCAGCTCTCTTCGGATCATTCAGGCTGTATTTCGATTTATCCTGTGGATCACAGGAGCCAAAGTCACAGTAATAGGAGAGGAAAATGTACCGAAGGACACCCCTGTCCTGTATATCGGTAATCACAGAAGCTACTTTGACATCCTCCTCACCTACAGCCGCTGTCCTATCCGCACCGGCTACATTGCCAAAAAAGAAATGGAGAAAATCCCTCTGCTGTCCACCTGGATGAAATATCTCCACTGCCTCTTCCTGGACAGAAAGGACATCAAGCAGGGACTGAAAACCATCCTGGCAGCTGTAGATAAGGTCAAATCCGGCATTTCCATCTGTATCTTCCCAGAAGGCACCAGAAACAAAAATACAGATGACCTGGATATGCTCCCCTTCCATGAAGGAAGCTTCAAAATCGCCACCAAGGCGAAATGCCCGATCATCCCCATTGCCATCAATAACTCTGCGGATATTTTCGAGGCACATTTCCCGAAGATCCGTCCTGCAAAGGTTGTGGTGGAATACGGCAAGCCCATCTATCCTGATGAGCTGGACAAAGAAACAAAGAAGCATCTTGGCGAATATACCCAGGGCATCATCCACCAAATGCTTGAAAAAAATAAGTCTCTTACCCAGTAACCAATACCCGGAACTGTTTAGAATTTCCACTGAATCTGAACAGTTCCGGGTAAAATTTTCAAAACTGTGATCATCTTATCCACTGTAAACCGTTTCTCATCAAATCCAATGTCGTCCCAGAGACCAATATTGGACACTACTCTTTCCATCTGTTCCGGCGTTGCCTGATTTTCAGACAAGGCTACCAGTTCCTCCGATTTCTGCCTGCGAAGCTGATCCAGCTGATCCACCCTCTGGTCAATATAACTGCTCAATATCTCTCCTGCCCCTGTCAGCGATTCCACCAGAATCCCGATTTCCTTCTCCAATGCTTCTATTTCCTTATATATTTTCTGTACTCTGGGATCCTCCTTCAGGGAGCTGTGTCCCACAGGAGTCTGACCCTCTCTCAGCTTTCTTACCATCTCCTCATATACATGCCTCTCCACATCCTCTGTATAGATCTTTCCACACCCCGGGCAGGCTTTGTTATTCAGACGCCGGGTACATCTAAGGTACTGTTTACCGGACTTTGTTTTCACGCTCATCAAAGCATATCCGCAATGCCCACATTTCACCTTTCCTGCCAGCCATGTATTCACAGCCTTCCGATTCGCCACCACCGTCTTATTCCCCATAAGCTTGATCCTGCAGCTCAGCCATATCTCCGAAGAAACCAGTCCCTCATGTGGGCCGACCACCAGCATATGTCCCCTCAGATTCTGAAGCTTATCTGTGTCCACATCTCTGCCCTGGTACAGATAACACCCATGTATGCCGTCAAACATTCCCGGATCACTGGCAATATTTGTCCCCTGGCTTCTGAAAAAACGGTACACATCCATATCCGCACGCACATATGCCGGATTTCTCAGCAACTGTGCCAACATAGGGCGGATCAGCGCTTTTCCATAAAACAGGACTCCTTTTTCCGTATAATACCGGGTAATGTCTCCATAAGAAGTCTCCGGCTGACAATACATGCGAAAAATTTCCCGGACAATCTCCCCCTCTTCCGGATCCTCCACCAGCTTCTTGGTATGGATTCCATCCATTACGATCTCCTCCAGCCTGTAACCATAAGGTGCCTTTCCTCCCATATGGAATCCTTTCTGGCTTCTGGAATAATAAGCATCACAGACACGCTTCTGGATCGTCTCCCGCTCCAGCTGGGCAAACACAATACAGATATTTAACATCGCCCTGCCCATAGGCGTGGAAGTATCAAATTTCTCAGTGGAAGACACAAACTCTACCTGATATTGCTGAAACAGCTCCATCATATTGGAAAAATCCAGGATAGAACGGCTGATCCTGTCCAGCTTATACACGATCACCTTCTCCACCTCTCCCTTTCGGATATCCGCAAGAAGCTGCTGCAGCTGAGGTCTGGTAGTATTTTTACCACTGTATCCACGATCCTTGTACTCCCTGAAGGATCCACCCTTCAATTCATACTTGCAGAACTCAATCTGGCTCTCAATAGAGATACTGTCTGCCCTGTCCACGGACTGCCTGGCATAAATTGCATTGATTCTGTTCATAAAAGCCCTCCTTTTTCATCTGTGTATGGTTTTTTCATATGATTACATTTATAATATAATTATATATCACCGCTTATTCACAGGAGGAACCTATATGCGCAGAAAATGTACTGATTCCCTGATCCAGTGGAAAAAAAATCCCCACCGCCATCCTCTCCTTCTCCAAGGACTGCGGCAAACCGGTAAAACCTGGCTGGCCCTGGATTTTGCAGAAAAAAATTACAAAAATACCCTCTATCTCAACCTCGAGACTGACAAACCAGTCACCGACTATCTCTCCGTACCCAGGACACCCCAGGATGCGCTGCTTTTCCTGGAGACCTATGCCGGAAAACCTCTCCTGCCCTCTGTCTCACTGCTGATCCTTGATAACATCCAGTGTGTACCAAAGCTTCTCACACTTCTGGCTGCACTCTCTCTGGATTATCCACAATATCACATCCTTGCCATCCACAGAGGCCTTGCCTCCCCTGAGCGCTACAGCAAAAATGATTTTGATATTATCAGCCTGTATCCTCTGGATTTCGAGGAATTCCTCTGGGCAAATGCGGAATATGCCCTATCCAGGGAAATTCGCAAACACTTCTCCACCCTGACTCCCCTGGGAAAAGAACTGCACCAGAAAGCTCTGTCACAGTTTTATCTCTACCTGATCCTCGGTGGAATGCCGCTATCTGTACTGGAATACCGCAGGGAGAAAAAGCTTCTGATGGTACCGGATGTACAACAAAAGCTGTTGGAACTGATCCTGGGTGATATTTCTAGCCAGGCTCCTACAGGAATGACCCGCCACTGTCAGAATGCCTGGCTCTCCATTCCCGCACAGCTTGAAAAATCCAGCCGAAGATTCCAGTATTCCCTTATAACCAAGGGTGCCACAGCCAAAACCTATGAAAAGCCACTGGACTGGCTGCTCCGGTCAGGATATGCCCTTGCCTGCCGCCAGACCTCCCTGCATCTGTATCCCGCTGACTGCGGACTGTGCGCCAGAGTACTGGGTATACCCTCTTATCAGCTGCTCACCGGTTCTGACACCCCGGCAGCCAGAGCCTGCACCGAAACCTTTCTGGCACAACACTTTACCAGAAACGGATACACCCTCTCCTACTGGTCCAGCGGCAACCAGGCCGAAGTGCCCTTCCTTCTGGAAAAAGAGGGCCGGCATATTGCTGTGGACTACCGCCTGACCCCACATCAAAAAAACCGGAACCTTACCAGATTCCGGGCTGAAATGAATATAGATACAGAAATGTACCTGCTGTCAGTGGAGGACTTCAGGGAAAAAGAAAACTACCATATTGTACCGGTGTATGCAGGGTTTTGTGTGTGATACGCCAAAAGGGACTGTCGGATGACAGTCCCTTCTTGTTTGCAAAAGAGCCTCTGATCAATATAATCAAAAGCTCTTTTCGCATCTACATAACATTTATTATCTAAAAGTATTTTCATAATCAGGTGACAGGGTAAAAATAGAAGAATTTTTTTCAATACAGTGTCATGTTGTTTTGCAATAACTGTTTATTTCTAATATCAGAGTCAATAATTATCCACTTATAAATCATAAAAAACAGCTATTCTCCAATTCTGAGAGCAATTCCCCACACGAAATTTCCTCCAGAAATAACCTGTACACCACCCAAAGGGGAACTATAATCATGACAAAGATTAAAAACACAAAGAAGGGCATGGCTAAAAAGACATTAAGTATGTCTCTTGTAGTTGCAATGCTTGCTACTTCTAATGTGCCGGTATGGGCTGCTGAGTTCAGTGATGGAGCAGATGTTGCTGTAGCTACAGAAGCTCCGGCTGCGGTAGCTTTCTCTGATGAGACTGTAGATGCACCGGTTGTTGACGATACAACTGAAGCAACTCCGGCATCTACAATGATTAACGAAGGAAATATGTCTATTGATTTGTCAGTAGATAAATCTAAAATTGTATGGGGAGACACTGCTGTAGCTACCATTAAAGGTACTGTTAATAAAGATGGTGCTTCCGCTTCTTCATGGAAATATCGTTGGGTTGATGAAAATGGTGTTTCTGTTACTCCTGCTAACGTAACTGTTAGCGATGTAGCCGACATGAGCCTTTTGGCTACTTCTGGTTTGGCAGGTAAAACACTGACACTTTATGTATACGATGTTAGTGTGGCAAATCAGATATTGTATGATATTAATACAGGTATTACTGTTACTGTAGAAAAACAGGATTTAAAGGATGTTGCTAGCATTGTTGGAGTGGAGGATCTTAAATACAACGGTTTTGCACAGTCAGTAAATACCTCTGGTGTAAAAATAAAAGGTGTTATTCCGTCAACAACAGGAGAACCTTATTATACCCTTACTTCTACCAGTGGAATTAATGCGGGGGATGAAATAACTGTAACTGCATCCGCAGATGATGTACCTAATTCTCCTTACAAAGGAAGTATTTCTACTACAGCTAAAATTGTTGCAAAAACATATAACAGAGATAATAAAGATACCAAAAATACAGTTGATGTTGTTGCAGATGTGACAAAAGGACTCAGTTTCCAGTATACAGGAAATACAATTGATGTATCTAAAGACAAAGTTACTGTAACTGAATCTAAATCAGAAAATAATGGTGCAGATGATAAGCTTGGCGGAGCAGATTTGTCTGGCGCATTCAAATCTGCTACTGTAGATGGAAGCAAAGTTGGCAACAATGCTGTTTCTGTAACACTTGATGGAAGTAAACTTTCCAATTTTAAATCATTTGACGGAAAACCTCTTACAACAACCAATACAGTAGAGATTACAAAACGTGATCTTTCTACAAGTGGAACAAAAATTACTGTTGACACAGCCAGTGGATATGTTCCGGTAACTGCTACTCCAGCGACTTTAGATAATTATTTATCATTTACTGCTGTTGAAGGTGGTTCCTTAAATAGTCTTAAAAATAAAAACAACTATGTAGTAATTGTTAAAAAAGCTGATGGAAGTGCTGTAGGTGAAACTGAGAAATTTGCAAACGGAAGCACTTATACAGTAACTGTAAGAGCTAAAGATAATAGCAACTGCAAAAATGAGCAGACCTTTAATGTTATTGCAACAAGTGCAACACTGAAATCTGTAACTGCTGATAAAACATACGAAACATCTTATACAGGAAATGCAATTCAGCCTTCTAAATCTGATTTAGGAAAATTGTCCATTACTTATATCGGAACTGATGGTGCTACAAAGACAGAACTTCTGGATTCCGCTGCTTATGAGATTACCGGATATTCAAACAATACAGATGCAACTACTCAGTATACTTCTAACAGTGGAAAATTAGTACCTGTACCAACTGCGTATGCAAATATTAAGATTACAAGCGGAACTTATAAAGATCAGACAGCAGCTATTCCATTCACAATCAAACCATTAGAGGTAAAAACAACTTACGTTTCTGTTCCTAAAGATATTTCTATCAATAAGGCTAATAAAACTGCAGCAGATTATAAAGTAGGTCTGACTGTTGTTGCCAAAGATGAAAGTGGCAAAAAAGTTGAAAAAACTCTGACAGCCAATGATTATACTGTAGATTATGCTTGGAAAACTCCAGCTGATGGAAACGTTGTTGGCAATGAAATTGTTCCAACTGTAACAATCACAAACAAAAACTATATCCTGAATACAGTTGATGGAAAGACTGTTACATTAAAGAACTTTGCTAACAACACAAAGATTGTTGCTAGAAAACTGACAGACGCTATGGTAGTTGTAAGCCCTTCTTCATACACATATACTGGTGGTAAAATTACACCAACTTATTCTGTAGTTGATGGTTCTATCGTACTCTACAAAAAAGGTGAGCTGAAAGACGATTCTAAAGCAGAGTATGAAGAAGTTTCTATAACAGATGCTGTAAATGTTGGTACTGGTAAAATTACTGTAAAAGGTCTTTATAATAAGAATACCAAGACTGGATATGCAGGAACTGCAAATGGAACATTTACAATTACAGCAGCCAATACAGCTGATGTAAAAGTATCTATTGATGATCAGGATTATACTGGCAAGCAGGTAAGACCACGTACATTTAAAGCTACTTTAAATGGAAATGATGTAACTGATCAGTTTGAAATTGTATCCTATGGCGAAAATAAGGAAGCTGGAAAAGGTACTGTAGTATTAAAACCTGTTGACGGCAATAAGAACTTCACAGGATCTAATATTACTGCTGAATTCAATATTGTTAAAGAGAAAGTAACTGGTCATTTTGATATTTATGATAATCAGGGATTCAAAATTGATCCAGCAAAATATGCATTTAACTATAACGGAAATGCTCATACCTATGCAAAGACAGTATTGACAATTGATACACAGAAGACAACTGCAAAAGTATCTGACTTCGAGATCAAATATGTAGACAATATTTCCGGTAAAAAGTCCTCTGAAAGCGGCATTAATTATGGATATGTATATGCTGTTGCTAAAGACGGTGTTGGTTTCTCAGGTGATGGCTCAAATGACATTGTGACCGCAGATGGAACCGTTATCAAAGGTGTTGTTGCAAAAGCTCTTGTTCGAATCAAGAGTGTAGAATTTGTTGATAAGAATGTCAGCCTGAAGAATGCAACATATGCCGGTGGACTTCCAGTAAAACCTGAAGTACTGATTCAGATTGGAGGAAGTACTTTAGTAGAAGGTAAAGATTATACCATTAAATTAACTAAAGATGGTAATGAAGTTACTCCAACAGATGTTACAGTAGGAAATATCTACGGTGTTGAAATTGTTGGTATCAATGGATATGAAAACTCTAAAGTAGTTTCCAGTGCATCCAATGGTTTATATTGGGGTGTTAATAAAAAGAATCTTAACGATTGTACAGTAACTGTTAAAGATGGTGTTGTAACAGTTCTTAATGGATATCTTCCAGTTCCGGCTACAGAGTACACAGCTAAAAACAACAATGATGGTACATATACTGTAACCGCTGAAAGCAAATCTAAGAACTATACAGGTTCTAAGACAGTAAAAGCTGATGGCAAAGCAGAAGATGAAAAACCGAATGCTCCAATGATCAGCAGCGTAAAAGTTGTTGGCAATAAAGCAACTGTAATCCTTTCCGGTGAAGCAGAAGGCGCTACAGGTTATGACTATGTAATCTCTAAAGACCGTGACTGCATCAACAACAAGAATTATGCTTCTGTTAACAAGAACCAGGTTAAGACTACAACAGACTTCACCTATGTTCAGCAGGGAACCTATTATGCATACTGTCACGCTTGGAAACGCGGTGCTGACGGTAAGAAGGTATTTGGCGACTGGTCCAACGCATTCCCATTCGTTGTATCTGCAATCACACCTGCGCAGCCTGTAATTACAAGTGTAAAAGCTAAAGGTAATACAGTAACAGTAACCTATACACAGGCTTCCAACGCTACAGGTTATGATGTAGTTCTTGGCACAGCTGCTAAGAACGTTAACGGCGAAGTTCGTCCGGTAGAATATGGCACACTGGTTAAGAAGAACATCAAAGGCAATGTTGTAACAGCAACATTCAAGAATGTGAAGAAAGGAACCTACTATGCAGGTCTCCACGCATTCAACAAAACATCTGAAGACGGCAAGAAAGTATTCAGCCGCTGGTCAAATGTAAAGAAAGTAATTGTAAAATAATTCATTTGGGTAAATAATACAGATTCCTAAAAGGGAACCCCGATCATTTCGATCGGGGTTCTTCTTTGTACAAAAAAGAGCCTCTGACCAATATGATCAAAGACTCTCCGTACTGATTTACCAGTATTTTTTACATAGCTGACAGCTCCCAGTTCCGATTCCGGCATAAAGAAACCACTGGCTAGATTTTAAACTCTTTATATAATTGTTCCCTGTATGTTTCATCTTCAGATGCTCTTTTCGCATCTGCATAAGAGCCTGAAGGGGTCTGACCATCGAAAATAATCGGAAAGATAATAATCTCCACATAAAATGATTCTAAAATTTATATAACATAGAATTCCTTACCCACATATAAAACCATCCCAACTATAAGAATGAGCTCAATAGTCGGGATGGTTTTAATCGTGAATGGTTACTATTATAATGGTTCTATTTTACAATGATGTTCTTTTGGGTCTTTATCATAACTGATTCCCACGCCCAGGATCTGCCCGGTGTATCTTTCCTTTTCCCCAGGCTTTCCCCTAAAGCGGAGCGCATACTGTTTTTCCCTGATCTGTTGGATTGCTTCTTCCGGTGAGTGACCTGCCTTTAATTCCAGGATAAGTCCTGTATCTGCCGGGTTTTCCGGATAAAAAATGAAATCTACAAATCCTTT
>CAKRYE010000015.1 GCA_934426285.1 uncultured Blautia sp. | reverse complement strand
AGAAGCCGCCTGGCGCAGAGAGAAGATTTCCCTCATGAAATCGGATTGTTTCTGGGATATCCGTTGGGGGATGTGATTGGGTTTATCAAGAATGCAGGACAGAACTGTAAATGTGTAGGTTGTTGGAAGGTTTATTGCAATGAATGTGAGGCTGTAAAGGCTTTTGCGAGGTTTAAGAAATGTACCAGTGTGTATGTACGTCTCTGGAATCAGGGAAGAAGTGTCCGTCAGCTGACAGTGGCTGCGTAAGGAAGAAGCTATGTACAGTAATATAGCAGGGACGGAGAGTCCGTTTAAGAATCAGTATAATAGAAAAGCCGTATGACTTTTTATTATAATATAAATCAAGGCTTTGCAGCAAAGAGAAAGCAGAGCAAATTTAAGGAGGATTTTAATCATGAGTAAAGTAGCAGTTGTATATTGGAGCAGCACAGGAAACACAGAAGCAATGGCAAACGCAGTTGCAGACGGAATCAAAGAAAAAGGCGGCGAAGCTGTTCTTCATACCTGCGAGGATTTTGACGGATCTAAAGTTGCTGAATATGATGCAATCGCCTTCGGATGCCCTGCAATGGGAGATGAAGTTCTCGAAGATACAGAATTCGAGCCAATGTTTGACGGATGCAAAGATGCCCTGAAGGGCAAGAACATCGCTCTGTTTGGCTCTTATGGATGGGGAGATGGCGAATGGATGCGTAACTGGGAAGAGTCCTGTAAAGAAGCAGGCGCAAACCTTGTATGCGACAGCGTAATCTGCCAGGAAGAGCCAGATGATGAAGCTACAGATGCATGCAAAGCTTTAGGTGCTGCATTAGTATAACAGAATAGGTGAGAAATAAAGAATAAAAATAAATAACAGAAATTAACAGGCCGCTGTGTAAGAAAGAAAACTTATACAGCGGCTTTTTACGGATAAGTAATATTAATATATATGTTGTAAAATGACAGAAAAAAGGAGTTTTTGCGAATGACAGGACTGAGAAAATATGATATGATAAATTTATACATAAAGATTCTTGCAATTCAGGAAAAAGAATGAAAATAATGAAAGCTTTGAAAGGAGATAGACTATGGGATTAATTAAAGCGGCAGCAGGTGCGTTTGGCGGAACAATGGCTGATCAGTGGAAAGAGTTTTTCTATTGTGAAGCAATTGATAATGATGTATTTGTGGTGAAAGGTGAGAAAAGAATCGGGGGACGTTCCTCTAACAAACGGGGAAATGATAATATTATTTCCAATGGTTCCGGTATTGCAGTGGCTGACGGCCAGTGTATGATCATTGTGGAACAGGGAAAGGTAGTAGAGGTTTGTGCTGAGCCGGGAGAATTTACATATGATACCTCTTCAGAACCAAGTATTTTCAGTGGAAATCTCAGCGAAGGTATTCTGAATACTTTTGATACCATGAAAAAACGTTTTGCATATGGTGGAGATACAGGAAAAGATCAGAGAGTTTACTATTTTAATACAAAGGAGCTGATCGGAAACAAATTCGGAACAGCAAATCCTATTCCATTCAGAGTAGTAGACAGAAATATTGGTCTGGATATTGATGTATCTGTACGTTGCAATGGTGTATACTCCTACAGAATCGTAGATCCTCTTCTGTTTTATGCCAATGTGTGCGGAAATGTGGAGCAGCAGTACGACAGAGATCAGATCCAGGATCAGTTAAAGACAGAGTTTGTCAGTGCCCTCCAGCCTGCATTTGCCCAGATATCTGAGCTGGGAATCCGTCCAAGTGCTATTCCGGGACATGTGAATGAGCTTTGTGATGCCATGAACAAGGAGCTGACTCAGAAATGGAAGGAAATCAGAGGTCTGGCTATTGTGTCCATTGCATTGAATCCGGTAACTCTTCCGGAAGAGGATGCGCAGCTGATCAAGGATGCACAAAAGAATGCAATTCTCAGGGATCCGACTATGGCAGCAGCTACACTGGCCGGAGCTCAGGCAGACGCTATGAAGTCAGCAGCTTCCAATACAGCAGGAGCAATGACCGGATTTATGGGAATGGGAATGGCACAGCAGGCAGGCGGAGCCAATATGCAGGGTCTCTACCAGATGGGGGCACAGCAGGCTGCGCAGACTGCGGCACAGAATCAGGCAGCACAGCAGAGTACGGCGGCTCCGGCAGGAGCATGGAAATGTGAGTGCGGAGCTGAAAATACAGGTAAGTTCTGTGCTCAGTGCGGAAAACCGAAACCTCAGGCCGGAGTTTGGACCTGTAGCTGTGGAACACAGAATACAGGTAAATTCTGTGCTGAGTGTGGAAAACCAAGACCACAGGAAGAATGGACCTGTGAATGCGGAACCGTAAATAAAGGTAAGTTTTGTGCTGAATGTGGAAGACCGAGACCATAAAGCAGAAAATGTAATAATGGAAAGTAAAATTTGAAAAATAACAAGGGGGGAAGCCTATGTCTGATATAAATGAATATAAATGCCCTTCCTGTGGCGGGGCTATAGAATTTGACAGTCATTCACAAAAAATGAAGTGTCCCTATTGTGATACGGAGTTCGATCTGGAAACTCTGAAAAAGTATGATGAACAGTTGTCAAAGGAAGCTGAGCAGAAGGATGATATTTCTGACTGGCAGACAGACCCGGGAAAGCAGTGGCAGGAGGGTGAGACAGACGGAATGAATGTTTACACCTGTAAATCCTGCGGTGGTGAGATCGTATCGGATGAAAACACAGGTGCAACAAGCTGTCCTTATTGTGGAAATCCTGTAATTTTGACGGAAAGGTTCAGAGGCGCTTTGCGGCCGGATATGGTTATTCCCTTTAAGCTGGATAAAAAAGCGGCAAAAGAAGCCTATTATAAGCATATCAAGGGAAGACCGCTTCTTCCAAAGGTTTTCCGAAGAGAGAATCATATTGATGAGATTAAAGGCATTTATGTTCCGTTCTGGCTTTTTGATGCAGATGTGGCAGCGGATGCGCGATATAAGGCAACCAAGGTCAGGACATGGAGTGACAGTGATTATGATTACACAGAGACAAGCTATTATTCTGTAGACAGGAGTGGAAATATGTCCTTTGTGTCTGTGCCTGTAGACGGCTCTTCCAGAATGCCGGATGATCTTATGGAATCCATAGAACCATACAAGGTAGCAGAGGCTGTGGAATTTCAGACTGCTTATCTCTCAGGATATCTTGCAGATAAGTATGATGTAGATGCACAGCAGAGCACAGACAGAGCCAGAGAAAGAATGAAGGAAAGTGCGCAGGATGTGCTGAGAGATACGGTTAAGGGATATGCTTCTGTAATCCCGGAGAATACCAATGTCCGTATTTCCGGAGGAGATGCAAAATATGCACTGTATCCGGTCTGGATCCTGAATACTACCTGGAGAGGTAAAAAGTATATTTTTGCAATGAACGGTCAGACCGGGAGGATGACCGGTGATCTGCCAGTGGATAATGGTGCTTATACCAGGTGGCTTTTGGGACTGACAGCTGTATTTTCCATTGCTGCCTATCTGGTTGCATTACTGATACATTAGGGGGACTGGGAATATGAAGAAAAAAATAATACCTTTATTTCTGGCGGCGGCAGTCTCCGTATCCGGGCTTCTGCCTATAGGAGCAGTCCAGCCGGTAACTGTTCTGGCTGAGAGCGGTCACCCTGCCAGACTTGTGGATAACGCAGGGCTTCTGGATGAGGATGAGGCTCTGGAACTGGAATCAAAACTGGATGAGATCAGCCAGGAGTATGACTGTGATGTGGTCATACTTACAGAAGAAACCATCAATGGCGCAGAGCCTATGGATTATGCAGATGATTATTTCGATTATGAAGGCTATGGAATGGGAGAAGACAACAGTGGAATTCTTTTTCTCATAACTATGTCTGAGCGTAAATGGTGGATCAGCACTCATGGGGAAGCCATTTATGATTTTACAGATGCCGGGCAGGAATATATAGCAGAGCAGTTTCAGTCTGATCTGTCAGACGGATACTATTATGACAGCTTTACCACCTTTGCAGATCTGTGTCAGGAGTTTTTAGTTCAGGCTCAGACAGGAGAACCCTTTGATAAGGGTAATCTGCCGGAAAAACCCTTATCACCCTGGGCGCTGCCTATTTCCATAGGAATCGGTCTGGTGATTGCACTGATTATTACAGGAATTATGAGGGGACAGATGAAAACTGTGCGTATGAAACCGGATGCGGCAGATTATATGGTGGATGGAAGCCTGCAGATTACCCGGAGCAATGACGTATTCCTGTATCATCAGGTGACCAGGACTGCCAAGCCCAAGGATGATGATTCCGGTGGCAGCAGCACACATACCAGTTCTTCGGGGGAGACCCACGGAGGCTCAGGAGGTTCATTCTGACATGGTAATGTTGTTGGAGCAAACTCTTATATAAGAGAAAATTATTAGATAAAACAGAAAACCTGGCCTTTGGCCGGGTTTTTTATTGAAATCTATTTTGTTCTATGCTATATTTAGAAAGATTGCGGAGGCTGTTATGAGAAAGGACAGCCGGTAAATATCAAGATTCTGGTATTTGTTAAGAACGAAAAGGAGAAATTCGGATAAAATGAAAAGAGTGATTACGTATGGAACCTTTGATCTTCTGCATTATGGACATATTAATCTGCTCAGAAGAGCAAAAGAGATGGGAGATTATCTGATCGTTGGTCTTTCTACAGATGAATTTAACTGGAATGAGAAACATAAGAAATGTTATTTTTCCTATGAAAAAAGAAAACAGCTTCTGGAAGCGATCCGGTTTGTTGATCTGGTGATCCCGGAGGAAAATTGGGCACAGAAGCGTACAGATGTAAAGGAATATCATGTTGACACCTTTGTTATGGGTGATGACTGGGCCGGCAAATTTGACTTCCTGGAAGAGGAGGGCTGTAAAGTGGTTTATCTGCCGAGAACACCTGAGATTTCCTCTACGCAGATAAAAAATGATCTGCAGATAAAAGAGTAAAAACAGGAGCGAAGAAAATGAATCGATTTATCAAAGATATGAAAAGATATTTTGCTTATGCCAAATTTGCGGCAAGGGCAGATCTGAAAGCGGAAGTTGCCAGCTCTTATCTGAACTGGCTATGGTGGGTACTGGATCCGTTGCTTTTTATGATGGTATATACTTTTATTGCTATTGTTGTATTTCGAAGCAGTGTACAATATTTTCCTTTGTTTGTTTTTGTTGGTCTTACATTGTGGAACTTTTTTAATAAGACAGTGATTCAAAGCGTAAAGCTTGTGAGAAACAACAGCTCTATTGTATCTAAGGTATATGTCCCGAAATATATTCTTATTTTACAGAGAATGATGGTCAATGGGTTTAAAATGCTGGTATCTTTTGGCCTGATCGCTATTATGCTGATTATTTACAGAGTACCATTGACATGGAATATCATTTATATGATACCTGTTATGATTGTACTGGCACTGTTTACTTTTGGACTTAGCTGTATTGTTCTTCATTTTGGAGTCTTTGTGGACGACCTTTATAATGTTATGAATGTTGTGCTTCGTCTGATGTTTTATATGAGTGGTATTTTTTACTCTATAGGAACCAAGCTTTCAGAGCCATACAGAAGTATTTTGCTGAAATGTAATCCGGTATCCATGCTGATTGAATCAGCCAGACGTTGTATGCTTTATTCTTCTCTGCCATACAGGAAACTGATCATTTTGTGGGGGATTGTCTCAGTGCTTCTCTGCTGGATCGGAGTAAAAACAATTTATAAATATGAAAACAGTTATGTAAAGGTGATGTAATATGGAACGGGAAAATGCGATTGACGTAAAAGATTTGCATATCAGTTATAAATGCCTGAAATCTTTTTCTATAAAGAGAAGTCTGCTTCAGCTGAAAAAGACGGATACAGAAGTATTTGAAGCAGTGAAAGGGGTAAGCTTTTCTGTAAAAAAAGGCGAGATCCTTGGAATTGTAGGTAAGAATGGAAGCGGAAAATCTACCATGCTGAAAGCAATTGCAGGAATCTTTTCTCCGGATGAGGGAAGTATTGATCTCCATGGGAACAGCGTATCTTTACTGTCCATTGGAGTTGGTTTTCAGAAAAAGCTTACCGGTCGTGAGAATATTCTCCTGTCTGGTCTGCTTCTGGGATTCAGTGAAGAACAGGTAAGGGCAAAAATGGATGAGATCATCAATTTTGCAGGCCTGGGAAAATTTATTGATATGCCGGTAAAAACTTATTCCAGTGGTATGTATTCCAAACTGGCCTTTTCTATTACAGCCATTCTGGAAGCTGATATCATGCTGATCGATGAGGTGCTCAGCGTAGGTGATGCCAAGTTCAAAAAGAAAAGCTATAACAAGATGAAAGAACTGATTTCCAATGAGGACCGTACAGTAGTGATCGTTTCCCACAGTTCTCAGCAGCTGCAGGAATTATGTACCAGTATTTTGTGGCTTCATGAGGGAGAACTTCGTATGCAGGGGGAAACAAAGAAAGTGCTGGACGCATATGAGAAATTTATGAGCTGAATGAAGAAAAAACCGTTGATGAAAGTCGGCGGTTTTTTTGAGCCGAAAAATTTCGTGAGAGATTGACTTTCTCACAGATTTCTTTATAATAAATATGATATGCTTGTATAAAAATATAGATAATATAGATAAAAAGAACCGGAGGATAGCCAGGTGGAGACAAAAATTAATCTGGATCAGTGTCAGATAGAAGAATCTACAGAAGAATACAGAATACAGAAGCTGGATACGCAGGGGAATCTTATTACAGAAAAGCTCTCCCTGTATAATCTTACAGCTGAAGAGGAATTAAATGCAGATATACAGGTTGAGAAAAACGGACGTCTGAAAATTATCCTGACAGACAGATCCTGGAAAGAGTTTCAGCAGATGCGGATTATTCTGGCAGGAGTGAAAAATCAGGACATTTATTTTGAAAATGCAGTTACAGCAGAAAAAGAAAATGAGCTTTCGCTGGAAATTGGACATCTTGTATCCGAATTGGAGCACGGCCGTAATAAGAGTACTCGAATCCTTTTGGAAACGGTAGAGGATGGACAATATCACCGCTATCATTTTTCTGACATAAAAAGGGCAAATGAAGACAGAGATCTTCAGAAAGGTAAAAAAGCATGGATCTGTGTACAGCCCTGTACAGATAAGATATATCTTTCCGGTGAAGACGGGGAAGAAGGTGGCAATTTCCTTTTGTGTGTATACATGGATAAGGGCGGAAGATGGTTTTTGGGATTTGGCACAGAGTGGCGAATTTATAAAATGACTCAGATCTGCCATTTGCGATATCTGACTATGAGAAAAGGAAAGCTGAATTTACATCTGGTTACAGATTCTCACAAATATAGTTATAAACCGGAACAGGTGGTTTTTCGGTTCAGAAGTAAGCTGCAGGAAGAAAGATGCGGTTACAATTTTGAAATCAAAACTGTTAAAATAAAAAAAGATTTGCAGTATCTGGATGCCTGTCTGGATCTGAAAAATGTGGATCTGAAAAGTCTCTATTGGGATGTTGTAGTAATGTTTACAAATCTTGAGACAGGAGAAGGGTTTGAGGCGGCTGTTTCCATGACAAGGGCATACCGCCTGTTTACTTCTTTTCTTTATAGAGGCAGCTATGAGACTGGAAATGGATTTTTCCTTTATCCGTATAATACTTCTTCCAAAAAGCTGGCATTTCAGTTTCGAGAAGAAGGGGAATATGATCATTTGGGATTTCGGGTAAAAGAGCTGACTGCTTTTGCTGCTTATTATCTGCTGAAGCCATATTGGGACAGCAGACATATCCAGCTGGTATATGAGAAATTCTGTATGATGGCCCAGGATAACGGATATTATTTCTTTAAATATTGTATGGACCATGAGGAAGAGAAAAGACAGAATAATCATATCTATTATGTGATCACCAAGGATGCTCCTGACAGAAAAAAACTGGATGTTTACCAAAGCCATCTGGTGGATTTTATGAGTATCCGTCATATGATCTACATGATCGCAGCAGAGCTTCTGGTAAGTACAGATACCAGAAATCATCTGTACGCTATGCGCCAGCGTGGAAGTATCCTGAAACGGTATTTAAGAAAGAAACATCTGGTATTTCTCCAGCATGGTGTGACTGCACTGAAAAAGGTGGATTTTTTCTATGGAAAGGGAAAATCCGGTTCCTGCAATTTGTTTGTGGTAACCTCGGATTTTGAGAAAAAAATCGTTGAGGATTATTTCGGTTATGCTGAAGATGAAATTGTAAACAGTGGTTTTGCCCGCTGGGATGTGCTGGAGGATAAGTCTGAGGGACTGAGAGAGATTCTGATCATGCCTACCTGGAGAGCCTGGCTGGAGAATGTAACTCTGGAGGAATTTAAAGAGAGTGACTATTTCCATAATTATATGGCGCTTCTTAATTCTCCACGTTTTCACAGTTTTCTGGAGAAAAATGATCTTTTGGCAAACTTTTATCTTCATTCAAAATTCAGGGAATTTATACAGGATTTTTCAGTAGAATCAGACAGGATCCGACTGATCGTATTTGGAGAAGAACCTGCCAATGAACTGATGATGAGATGTAAAATGCTGGTGACAGACTATTCCAGTGTATGCTGGGATGTGTTTTACTTGGACAAGCCGGTGGTATTTTTCCAGTTTGACAGAGATAAATATATGGAGGCACACGGAAGTTATCTGGATATGGACAGGGAATTGTTCGGAGACTGCGCCCAGGATGTGGACGGATTACTGACATATATGGAGAGATGTGCAGATGACCATTTTGTTGTTCGGCCAGAGTATGAAAAAATGCAGAAAAGCTTTTATAAATATTTTGATGACCAGAACAGCCGCCGTATCTGTGATGCAATTGTAAAAAAGTGGCCGCGATAAGAAAATATGGACGGAGTAAAAATGAATAGGACAATTTTCTGCAGAGATATTAAAATTACAGATAAAGGTTTTGGGGTGAAAGCCAGTATGGATTCCGGGAGAATTTCCGGCGCCGTGCTGATGAGCAGAAATATTCAGCGTCTGGAAAAATATGTCCTGAAATGCGAAATAATTAAGAAGAAAAATACTTCTGAGATTAAAGTTCAGGCAAATCTGCAGGTTATGGATCTGTATGAGGGTGACTGGGATCTGTTTCTTCTTGATACAAATGGGAAATATCTCCCGGTAATCCTTTCACCGCAGATCAGAATGAGGCTTCTTTTAGGAAATTATCAGGCTGGAATTGGAAAGAATCATATCCTTTTTCCTATGGCAAGTACAGATCATATGCTGACATTTCGCTGCAGACGTTGTTCTGTCTATGATGGAGCGGCTGTGGCGGTCAGAGAGAATCTGGTATATGTTTTTTATACTCTTACCAGACCTTTTTGGAGCAGGAAAAAAATCTGGGTGATTTTCGAAAAATATTCCACGGAAGCCCAGGATAACGGATATTATTTTTTTAAATATTGTATGGAAAATCTTCCGCAGGAAGAAAAAAAGCATATATATTATATTCTGGATAAAAAGGCTCCTATGTGGAGGAGCATGGAAAAGTATGGGAAAAATGTGGTGCCCTTTATGAGTACAAGACACATGCTGTATATGCTTGCAGCCCGGATTTATGTAGCTTCGGACGCCAGAAGTCATGGATTTGCCTGGAAGCCAAAACCCAATATTATTTCCAGAGAGAGCAGCAAACGGCCTATTTTGTTTTTGCAGCATGGAGTAACTGCCTTAAAAAGAGTGGACCGGCTTTTTGGAAAGCATGGTTCTACCCCTATGACCTACTTTAATGTTACATCAGAATTTGAACAGAAGATAGTGACGGATCATTTTGGATATCCGGCAGAGAATGTACCGATTCTGGGATTTGCAAGATGGGATGTGCTGAAAAATAAAGAGCAGGCAGATAAAAAAAATATTTTATTTATGCCAACCTGGAGACCCTGGCTGGAGGAACAAAGTGATCAGGTGTTTGAAGAAAGTGAATATTGCAGGCGCTACAGAAGTCTTTTGGAAAACAGGCAGCTGCAGGAGATGCTTTCTGCTAGTCATGTGAAGATCATTTTCCATATTCACCCTAAACTGAAGGAGTTTCTGAAAGCTTTTCAGACAGAAAACAGTAATGTAGAACTGATAGAGCAGGGGACAAGACCTTTAAATGAACTGATCATGGAATGTTCTATGCTTTTGACGGACTATTCCAGTGTGAGCTGGGACGTATATTATCTGGGAAAACCGGTGGTGTTTTATCAGTTTGATTATGATCTGTATATGCAGGCAAACGGAAGCTATCTGGATATGAAAAAAGAATTATTTGGGGACAGATATATCACTGAAAAGGAAGTGATTGCAGGGCTTGGGGAATATGTGCAGAATGATTTCAGGGAAAAAGAGAAATATGGTTCACTGAGACAGGAATATTTTGCATATAATGATCAGAATAACTGTAAACGTATTCTGGAATTCCTAAGATCAAAGGGGTATTAAATTTGGAAGGAATGGAATCATGAATATTACATCAAATGTAGGGACAGAGAGAAAAAGATATTTAGATGCAGCTAAGGGCTGGGGAATAACCATGGTGGTATTTGGACACATTACTTCTCTGGGAAATCCTGTAGATCAGTGGTTTGGCGCATACAAGCTGGCTATTTTTTATATTGTATCAGGTTATCTGCTGGGGATGAGACAGTCTTTCAGAAAGATGAATACAGGGCAATATGTTCTGAAACATTTTAAAAGCCTTATGATTCCCTATTTTGGTTACAGTGCCATTGTGATTCTCTACAATATACTGGTAGGGCTTATGAAGGGGAAGGATTTTGAATGGATCTGGCAGCGTTTTATCCTTCAGGGATATACAACTGTAAGTCTGCGTGGAATCAGTGCACTATGGTTTTTGCCTTCTCTTTTTATTGCTCAGCTTCTTTTTATCCTGATCATCCGGCTGCCTCTGGTTTTCAAGATGATCAGTGCTGTAGTTCCGGTAGTTCTATGCAGGTATGTTTCTCTCCAGCTGTTACCGGCATGGGAAGAAAACATGACAGAACGTATGTATAAGCTGGTATCCTTCCCCACCTTGGCAGTGAGTAAGGGGATTCTGGCATTCTGGTTTGTGGGAGCAGGATATGTGGCATATTTTATTTTCCGGAAATTACAGCACAGATGGCTGAGATTTCTCATAGGAGTTGTGATGTCTGCAGCTACTATTTATTTTTCACAGATCAATCCTCATGTGGATATTAATACCATGAAACTGGGAGAGAATTATTTCCTGTTTTATCTGGATGGAATCATGGGCTCTCTGGGAGCAGTCTTTATTCTGGAATTTCTGGAGAAATGGTGGAAGATGTCTTATCTCAGTTTCTGCGGAAAGAACTCTATGATCATTATGGCTACCCATGGTACTTTGGGATTTAAACGTCTTGTGATTGAGGGCTGGACAGCACTTTATACCTTGTCTGAGACACCTGGGCTCAGATATTATCTGGAGGTTACCGGAATTCTGGGAGAGCTGATGCTTTTGGAATGCGGTGTGATCACCATTATAAATCAGTATTTTCCCTGGCTTGCAGGACGATTCCCTTCGAAAAATCAAAAGAACAGCCTCCAGACTGGAGGTAAGTAAAAAACGATATCATCAGAATGAAAAACAAGAAGGACAGATCAATGAAAACAGTAAGGAAGAAAATTTGGATTATAGGTGTGTTGTTGTTATGTGCAGCCATGTTTTATACGGTTCCGGTGGCAGCGGCAAAGAAAACCGGATGGAAAGTGATAAAGGGAAAAACCTATTATTTTGATAATGATGGAACCATGCACAAGGGCTTTCTGAAGTTGAATGGAAAAAAGTATTATTTTGGAGAAGATGGTGCAGCTAAAAAAGGTTTATTTACTGTTGAATCTTCTAATGGCGCTGTGCCTTATTTTGGACAAAAAGATTATTCTCTGATCAGAAATAAATGGCTGTATGTGAAAAAGAATCAATGGTATTATTTTGATAACAGTGGACGGGGATTGAGCGGATGGTTTCAGATTGATGAAAAATGCTACTATTGTCATCCTCAGAAAGGAAAATTGACTGGCTGGAAGGGGATAAAAGGAGATGAATACTGCTTTACAGAGGAAGGTTATACAAAAACCAGTCAATGGCTGAAAAAAGGAAGCCAGTACTGTTATGTGGATTACAGGGGAAAAGTGGTCAAGACAAAAAACAGTACCACAGGAACCAGCCGGGCGTATAAAAAGGTATATATGATAGGGGATTCCAGATTTGTCCGTGCATCACGGATGGGCATTAAAATGGATAATACGGAATATATTGCTGCGTCAGGACAGGGCTATGACTGGCTGACAAGGGAAGGCTGGCCCCGTCTGATGGAACAGGTCATGAATTCTACAGAGGAAGGTAAATCTGCAATTGTGATAAATCTGGGAGTCAATGATCTTCTGAATTACAAAAAATATATCCGCTTTGTGAACAAGGATATTCTGGCATTTGCCCATAAATATCAATGTGATGTTTATTATGTATCTGTAAATCCGGTAAATGAAGAAAAATACATCCACCATTCTCAGAAACTGAAAACGAAAAATAATCGTCTGATCAATCAGTTTAACAGAGAGTTGGTTAGTCAGCTTTCGCTGGAGGTAAAATATATTGATACCAATACTTATCTGATGAGAAAATTTAATTCCAGGGAATTAACAATTGAGGATGGAGTTCATTACGGTTTCAGGATTTCCAATGCGATTTTTGATCAGATCATGATGAATGTGAAGTCGTGAAGACTGGAAATAATAAGTACAAAGGTCCTGCCTGCCCACAAAAGGGCAGACAGGATTTTTTTAAAATATAACAGACAAGAGAGGAACCATGAATGGGAAAACTAAGTGGTTTGATAAAAACACAATTAGTAAAAAATAAGATAAAGAGAAAGCCAGATCCCAGGGTGTGGATTTTTTCTTCTACAGATAATTCGCATTATAATTATAATTCCCGCTATTTGTTTGAATATGTCAGGGCCGAACTTCCGGAGATCACGCCTTATTTTGTGATCAATGATGATCAACTCAGGAGAAAGCTGTCAGAACAATACGGGGAGAAATATTTTATAGAGACAAACTCCGGGCAGGGGATCCAAAAAGTGCTGGAAGCCGGAGTCTGGTTTACTTCTGCCGGATTGCCGGTATATGGTACTCATCTGAACAGGGGCAGAGTGATCGTGAATCTGTGGCATGGGATTCCTCTGAAAAAAATAGCATTGATGGATCCCAATCTTGGGAAAATGGCCAGAGTTTATTTCCGGAAAATATTTACAGAGAATTATACCTGGATCCTGACCTGTTCCAAAGCGCTGATTTCGATTATGGCAGAGAGCTTTGGCATTGAACAGGAAAAAATCAAAGTCTGGGGTCAGCCCCGTAACGATATGTTCTTTAAAGAAAACGCAGCAAAAGAAATCCTGAAAAAGATATATCCTGACCTTCCGGAATACAGAGGAATTATTTTGTATGCTCCAACCTTCAGGGATTATGCTTCTACAGAATTGTTTCCTTTTGAGGATTATGATAAGGATAAGCTGGAAGCATTTCTGGAAGAGGAAAAACTGCTTATCTGCCTGCGGACTCATATCAGTGAGAAGGGAACAGCAGAAAAATATCTTTCCGGACGTGTTGTATATCTGGGAAATGAACAGATGGAAGATATTATGGAAATTCTGAATATTTTTGATCTTCTGATCACAGATTATTCCAGTATCTATATTGATTACCTGATTCTTAACAGACCAATGATTTTCCTTCCCTATGACAAAGAGAGATATCTGCAGGGAAGGGGAATGAATTTTGAATATGATAAGGTTACTCCCGGAGCAAAACCGAAATCTCTCAGGGAATTTATGGATAGGATCCATGAGACATTCAGTGGAAAGGATCCCTATTTTGCTGAGAGACAAAAATGTAATGACTTTTTTAATGAGGTCAGGCAGCCTTGTATGCAAAAGATATGTGAAGAGGTAAAAGCATATGTCCATATTGACTAAAATAAAAACAAAACTGAAAAGCGGAACCTGGTATCCTTTTTATAATACCTTTTATGAAAAAGAGAAAATCGATCCTAAAATGGTCTTACTGGAATCACGCAGCGGACGTGGGCTGGAGAGCAATATCTTTGTCATCCTGCAGGAACTGAATAAAAAGGAATATGAGGATTATCATGTGATCCTGACTGTAAGGAAAGGATATGAATCAGGTGTATGGGAAAAACTAAAGCATTATGGATTGAAGATTGATAAAATGATTCCCCTTGGAAGTATTTCCTATTATCGGCATTTGTCAAGGGCAGGATTTCTCATTAATGATTCTACCTTTCCCGGAAGATTTATAAAAAAAGAAGGACAGATTTATCTGAATGTGTGGCATGGCACACCTCTGAAGTGCATGGGAAGAGACAATGTGGATGAGAGATACAGCATGGGAAATGTTATGAGAAATCTTCTGATGTCAGATTATCTTCTGTATCCAAACCGTTTTATGGAAGAAAAGATGACAGGTGCATATATGCTGCAGAACCTTTACCAAGGAGAGATCATCCATGACAGTTACCCGAGAAATGAGATATTTTTCCATGCTGAACAGGGAGAAAAATTAAAGAAAGAGCTGGGACTGCAGGGAAAGCAGGTTACTGTCTATATGCCTACATTCAGAGGGAAAGCAGATGCGGTAGACAGTGGCGGTGCTGTAGAGAGAGTAAAGGAGTACCTTCAGACCTGGGATCAGCTTCTCAGGGATGATCAGGTTCTTCTGGTGAAGCTTCATCCCTTTGTGGGAAATGCCCTGGAATTTCACAGCTACAGGCATATTCGCAGATTTCCCCAGGTATATGATACCTATGATATCCTGAATATGTGTGATGTGCTGGTTACGGATTATTCCAGTGTAATGTATGATTTTGCCAACTCAGGTAAAAGAATCATTCTGTTTGCCTATGATATAGAAGACTATACAGGAAGCAGAGGAATGTATGAGGATATCCGTCAATATCCGTTCCCTCTGGTAAGAACGGCAGAAGAACTTGTCAGCCTTCTGGACAGTCCCGGAGATTATCTGACCAGGGAGTTTCGGGAAAAATACTGTACTTATGAAACCGGAGAGGGTGTAGGAAGGATCTGCCGTCATGTGATCCTGGGCGAGAAAGAATGCAGGGTATCCCATATGGCTTCCAACGGGCTGGAAAATGTTCTGATCTATGCAGGTGATTTTCAGCAGAACGGAATTACCATGTCCTTTCTGAATCTGATGAAGGAGCTGGATACAAATAAATACAATTATTTTATCTCCTACAGAATGAATTCCCTGAAAGATGCACCCTGGAGGCTTGATTGTCTGTCAAAAGATGCAAATGTATATCCTATAGCCAGTGAGATGAATATGGATGTGTTCATAGGTATCTGTCAGATGCTTTACCTGAAATTTGGAATTCGGAGTAAAAGACTTGGGCATGCTTATGACAGAGAGTGGAAAAAACATTTTGGTGATTCTGATTTTAAAGCAGTGGTTCATTATAACGGATACGAAAATTATATGATTTCTCTCATTGGCCATACACCTTTCCGTAAAATCATATGGGTGCATAATGATATGGAAGAGGAATTAAAGGAGAAAAAAAATCCGGCAAGATATGTTTTGCAGGATGCATACAGTTCCTATGATCAGGTGGCAGCAGTCAGCAGGGATATTGTCCGGTCTGTGTGCCGGATCGGTGGCAGAAAAGATAATATTACGGTAATCCCCAATTGTCAGGATTATGGTGGAATCTTACTGAGAGCTCAGGAACCTGTTGCTTTTGAAAAAGAGACTCGGTGTACTGTTTCCAGGGACAGATTAACAGAGATACTGGATAAAAAAGACATAAAATTTATCAGTATTGGCAGGTATTCAGCTGAGAAACGCCATGACCGGCTGATGGAGGCCTTTGACAGATTCTGGAAGGAGCATAAGGATTCGTGGCTGATCATTATGGGAGGTGCAGGAAATCTGTATGAAGAAACCTGCAGATCAGCAGAGAAATTTTCCTGTGCAGATCATATTATCTTGATCAAAACTATCCGCAATCCTATGCCTGTACTGAAAAAAGGAAATCTTTTTATTCTGTCATCGGATCATGAAGGACTTCCGGTAGTTTTGTTTGAAGCAGGAATATTGGGAGTTCCGGCCATAGCAACCGATGTTTCAGGTTCTCATTGCTTTATGGAGGATTACGGTGGTGTTCTTATAGAGCCTTCGGTGGAAGGAGTCTACAGTGGAATGCTCCGTTTTATGGAAAAAGAGATTTGTCCGTTAACCATTAATTGTAAAGAAAATAATAAGAAATCATTGGAACTATTTTACGCACTTTTAAAAAATAGTTCAAATTAATATAGGAATATGATATAATATTTATGACAAAATGGTATGAACAATGAGAGAGGAAACTCAATGACTGAAAAGCAAAAACATCTTCTGCAATTATTTCGGGAGATTGATGAAATATGTAAAAAACATAATCTGCGTTATGTGATGGCAGGAGGAAGCCTGATCGGTGTAGTGCGAAATGAAGGCTTTATCCCCTGGGATGATGATGTGGATATTTATATGCCCAAAGCGGACTGGGATAAGCTGGTAGAGCTGGCACCAAAGGAACTTCCGCCCCACAGAGCAGTGCAGTGTGTAGATACAGACAGAAATTATACCAATACCTTTCCGAGATATGCATCTACGGATACCTGTGCTATTCACAGACATCAGATCATTGGTAAGGATAAGGCGGGGGAGATCATTGATGTGCTTACACTGGATCCCATACCTGCCGATGACAGAGAATATGAGAAATACAGAAATCATCTGATGGTCTATTCAGATCTGATCAATATTGCAGTGGTTTATGGAAACCGGTATGAGGTACCGGTTACTCTGTATTTGAAGTATTTACTGTCTTATCTGATTTTGGGCAAAGACAGAACTTTGAAAAAACTGGAAAAAATTATGTTTTCCTATAAAGAGGAGGACTGTGACAGATATGCCATGAGATGGGGCGGCTGTCCTTTTCTGTTTGATAAAGATATGATGTTTCCGGTAAAATATGGAAAATTTGAGGGAACCGATGTAATGATACCCAATAAAGTCAGTGATTATCTGATCTGGCATTATGGAGATGAATGGTCTTATATTCCACCTCATGGAGAAAGGGAATCTCATGATTCTGTAGAATGTAGAAATATGAACTACGAGGAATTCCGCAAGGAATATATGCCTGGGCTCAATACCTTTAAGCTTCAGAAGGATGCAGTATTTCGCAAAATATATTATATGGCTACTGCCAAACGTTCCCACAGATTAGTGAGAAAAAGACAGGAACTGATGGGAGAGCATGTAAAAGAAGAACTGGAAAAACAGATTTGTGAAAGTGAAGTCTCATTGAATGAACTTCTGGAACACCGGAATTTCCATAAACTGAATTACATTTTTAAAGAATACTATCAGGTGCAGCTCAGCCCGGATTTTATAGGAAGAGAAGATTTTGTACACATTTACAGTTTTTACCATCCCTATCTGATCAGGGTGGAAGATGAGGTATTTCTGGCAGCAATGTATACACTTTTCTATACAGAGAGAGTTTCCAAAGCTTACCGTATGCTGAGAGTACGTGAGGCTGAAAAAGAACTTTTGCCGGAACAGAAGCAGCTTCTTGATGATATTATACTGTTTCGGGAGGCTGCCTGCCATTATGAATTCCGGGAAATGGATAGGGCAGAGGAGCTGATCGACAGGCTGTTGGAAAAGTATCCGGAGCATCCCTCTTTCTTGAAGTTTAAAGTGCGTTTTCTGACAGAGCAGGCGAAGCAGGATAAAAAGACAGCAAAGGCCCGGGAGTTCCTGGAATATTGTCTGGGGCTGTTTCCCAGGGACGGATATTTTCATAAATATGAGGGTGACCTGCTCTGGATCGAAGGGCAGTGCAGGGATGCATTGGAAATCTATGCAGAGGTAAGGGAGGATACAAACAACGGAATTGTCTGGCTGGAACTGGATAAATTCCTCCAGGAGTATAAGCTTCCTGCAATGCAGACCTGTCAGAGTCTGGTGGAAAACGGCGAAGCAAAGGAAGGTGTAGCACTGGCCGGGCTTTGGGAAAAGCTTTTGCCCGGTGATATGGAAATAATGGGATATGGCAGCCTGGCCAGAGTAATGGCTGCTTTCAATGAGACAGCAGTTTGCCGGGAACTGGAGGATTTAAAGGGACTGATCGAAGAATATAAACAGGATTCTTCTTATTCAACAGAATCCAGAGAAGCAAGGATTTTGTACACAGCTATGGTGAATGGCAGAGAGAGGCTGGGATTTTCTGCGAAAGCAGCAGAAAGTTATGCAGAGCTTCTTTTTACAGATAAGACAGAAGATCTGGAAAAACTGGAAACCAAAGTGAGAAAGCTTTGCTCTGACAGTAAAGAGGACGGAGAGTATTGCCTCATACTGGGCGAAATTCTTCTGAAAGAAGGTCTCACGAATCAGGCATTTTCTTTTTTCCTGAAAGGAAGAAAAACAGCTTCTGAGTATATAGCACAGGAGCTGGACAGAATAATACTGCAGGATCTGAAGGAGGGAAGCAAAAGAGCTTCTGCTTATGCTGCCAAGGGAGATGCATCGGAGTTTCTGGATTCCTGGCTTGGAAAATATGGAACTCTGGAAGAAATCCGGGATTTGGTAAATACAATAAACAGATAAAGGAATGGGAGTTTAAATTGAACAGGGAACAACAAGTAATCCTTACACTGCTCAGAGAAATAGATGAAATCTGTAGTGAGAGTGGAATCGAATGCTATCTGACACCACGCCTTGCGCTCCATGCAGTCAGAGGCGGTCACATGCCGGATAATCCATTTGCCGGTGGTGTATTAATGAAGGTATCAGACATAGAGAAATTCCGGCTGGCAGTTCAGAAGAGAAAGCGTTCCGGAAGAGCCCTGGAATCTATGTATGATAATAAACGCTTTCCAGGCTTCTTTCTCAGATATGAAGACACAAATACCTTGTGCTTTCGTATGAATGAGGGCAGGAATTATCAGTATCCTGGTCTGGGAGTAGATATTTATCCTCTTCGAGGTAAAATAAAATCCAGGCTGAAACATCTATGGAATCGAAACCTGGAGACCGGATGGAAACAGTTTTCAGATGGCCGTTCAGAAGAATATAATTGGAAAGAAAGACTGTGTAAAATTCCTGTAGGACTTATGCTTCTGGGGGGACGTAGCCGTCTGGGAAAACATTTGTACAAAAAATTCTGTATCAATCAGAATGAATCAGGAGACGGAGAGTATGTGGTAAGGCTGAAAAATGCTACCTTATATTATCCGGCTCAGCTTTTTAAGAAAACAAAAAGAGTGCTTCTGGAGGGAACGGAATTCACCATACCTGAGAATGTGGATCAATATCTGCGTATCTGGTTTGGAAAAAAGTATGAAAATAAAATCAATGATGTTTATGTTCCATCCCTTACTGTTATGATCAGTACACAGACGGGATGTGAAGATTTTATCAGTCATCACAAAGCTCAGATCAGAGAGCTGGTAAAGGAAAGGGATGTCCAGTACCGTAAAGACAAAAAAGGCAGAAAAAGCCGTGAAAGTCTTGATTGGTCCTGGGAATATGTAAAATTAAAAGGAGAGGGAATCAATCTGGGGCAGGATTATAAAGATCATAAGAAATATCTTATGAATTTATATGAAAACCGGGATTATCTGCGGCTGTGGGATGCCTTGAAGCCATACCATAATATGATGAATAAATACAGAAAGAAGGGAGAAGTGTATATTCCTGATCAAGAGATTTTCGATTTATATATGAAAACCTTAGCTGTTCAGGGAAATGACAAACGGGTGAAGCAGATAAAAAGTGCGATATAAAAAGTGGGAGGTAGAATTATGATTACGAATTGGAGTCCGGCCCGTGTGCCGGAGAAGGAAGAAGTCAGGGAACGTCTTGCTGCTGCAAGGGCACAGTTATATGAGTTTCAGATGAAGATCAAAGAACACAAAATACCGGTACTGGTACTTTTTGAAGGCTGGGGGGCCTCGGGCAAGGGCAGTACCATTGGAAAAGTGATAAAAAATATTGATCCAAGATTTTTCAAGGTTGCTACCATGTCTGCACCCACAGAGGAAGAGAAGAGATATCCGTTTCTGTACAAGTATTTTAAACAGATTCCGGAAGCTGGGAAATTTACTTTCCTAGATTCAGGATGGATGGAACAGACCTGCCGGGAATGTCTGGAAGCAAAGCTGGAGGGCGAAGATTATGCAGCCCGGATACAGAGCATTCAGCATTTTGAGAGACAGCTGACAGACAATGGATATCTGGTATTGAAATTCTTTATGCAGATCAACAGAGAGGAGCAGACCCACCGTATGGAACTGCTTCTGTCAGAAAAGGATACCAGATGGAGGGTATCCGAATTTGACAAATGGGAAAATGAACATTACAAGAAATGTGCAAAGATATTTGATCGGTATATGACAGATACCAATGCGTCTTCTGCTCCATGGTATATCATTGATGCCTCTGACAGAAAATGGGCAGAGCTTCAGGTACTGGAAACAATGGTAAGTAATATTCAGGTTGCCATGCAGAATCAGGCTCATTCCGTGCCGATCCTTCAGAATGTATTTCCTTTGAAGAAAATGCCAAAGCTTGCGGAAATTGATCTGAAAGATAAATTCCTGGAAGAGGAAGAGTACAAAAAAGAATTAAAGACTCTCCAGAAGAAACTGGGAGAGCTTCATAATCGTCTCTATCGTAAACGTATTCCGGTTATTATTACTTATGAGGGATGGGATGCAGCAGGTAAGGGTGGTAATATCAAACGTATCACAGAGGCACTGGATCCCAGAGGATATGAGGTGCATCCTATTGCCAGTCCGGAACCTCATGAGAAAGCCCGCCATTATCTGTGGCGCTTTTGGACCAGACTGCCGAAGGATGGCCATATTGCTATTTTTGACAGAACCTGGTATGGCCGTGTGATGGTGGAGAGACTGGAAGGCTTCTGCAGTGAGAATGACTGGAAACGGGCTTACAATGAAATGAATGAGTTCGAAAAGGAATTAAAGGACTGGGGAGCTGTGATCATAAAATTCTGGGTACAGATTGATAAGGATACTCAGCTGGAACGCTTCAAAGAACGGCAGAATAACCCTGAGAAGCAGTGGAAGATCACAGATGAAGACTGGCGCAACAGAGATAAGTGGGATGAATATGAGATTGCAGTAAATGAAATGCTTCAGAAAACAAGTACAACCTTTGCACCATGGCATGTACTGGAATCTGTAGATAAGAAATATGCCCGGATCAAGGCTCTTAAAATCGTAATTAAAGAAATTGAAAAAGCACTGAAATAGATTTGCAGATATGTAAGGCAGTTCGACAGGAATGGGGAAGGATCTCCGGATGTCGGACTGCTTTTTGGCTGTGTCAGGGACGAAGATAATTCCGCATGGATTTCAGTGCTCCTTTTTCAAGACGGCTGACCTGGGCCTGGGAGATACCTACTTCCTTTGCCACCTCCATCTGAGTTTTTCCTTCGTAAAAGCGAAGCTGGATGATATGTCGTTCTCGTTCTCCCAGATGGTTCATAGCTTCACGGAGGGACAGATCCTCGATCCAGCGGTCTTCCCTGTTCTTTTTGTCGCTGATCTGATCCATCACATAGAGAGTATCTCCTCCCTCTGAATAAACCGGTTCAAAAAGACTGACCGGACTTTGAATGGCATCCATGGCGTAGACGATCATTTCTTTTTCAATTCCGATTTCTTCGGATATTTCGTTGATCGTAGGTTCTCTCAGATTCTGTTTCATGTATGCTTCTCTGGTATAAATGGCTTTGTATGCAATATCTCTCAGCGAACGGCTGACCCGGATACTGTTATAGTCTCTCAGATAACGCCGTACTTCGCCTATGATCATGGGAACCGCATAGGTGGAAAATCTGACCTGAAGGGAAGTATCAAAATTATCAATTGCCTTGATCAGACCAATGCATCCGATCTGAAAGAGATCATCCGGATTTTCATTGCTGTTTTGAAAACGTCTGATCACACTGAGGACAAGGCGAAGATTGCCTTTGATGTATAGTTCTCTTGCCTGTGCATCTCCTTCCTTGATTCGTCGGAACAGGTCTGTTTTTTCTTCTGCTTTCAAAACAGGAAGCTTCGATGTGTTGACTCCGCAGATTTCTACTTTATTAAGTGCCATCGTTTGAATCCTCCTTATCGTTTCTTACTGTCTGTTGGAATTTACAGATAATAGAATGATTCTCAGAGAGGAGGATATTTATACTGTTTTAAACAAAATATAATAAATAAAAGGCCTTGACAAAGTCGGCCTTTAGTTTTCGCACAGACACTTTTCTTCATCTATCTTTACCAGGATGATATCTTCTCCAATCTGGCAGATGCATTCCCAGGGAATGATGAATTCATCTCTGCCAAAGAGACAGCAGAATCTGCCGGGCCCGGGCAGGATAAGGGCAGAAAGGCAGTTGGTCCTGCAATCAAATTCGATATCTATGGGGCATCCCAGACTGCGACAGGTACAGGTATTGATTACTTCTTTTTGCCTTAATTCACAGATACGCATAAAAATCACCTGAATGATAAGAAAACGAATATTTTATAAATTTTATGTGATCCGAAAGAAATTTATGCATGTCCTTTTATTGACATATGAAATAAAGATAAAGTATAATAAATAATCATTAAGATACTGAGCTGTTATTAAATATCAAAACATCCAGGGGGAATAGTCCGTTATGAAGTGTCCTTTTTGTAATCAGGATAATACCAGAGTTGTGGATTCAAGACCGGTAGAGGATACCAATTCTATCCGCCGCCGCCGTTTGTGTGATGTATGTGGCAGAAGATTTACTACATATGAAAAAGTAGAGTCCATTCCGCTGACTGTTATAAAGAAAGATCAGAATCGAGAGCAATATGACAGGGGAAAGATTCAGGCAGGAATTCTCCGGGCCTGTTACAAGAGACCCATTCCTGTTGAAAAAATAGAAGAAATGATGGATGCCATAGAGGGTGAAATCTTTAATACAGAGGAAAAGGAGATTTCCAGTACCAGAATTGGAGAGATTGTTATGGAGCATCTGAAGGAACTGGATGCAGTAGCCTATGTGCGTTTTGCTTCCGTGTACAGGGAATTCAAGGATGTGAGTACTTTTATGGATGAACTTAAGAAATTTATGAATTAATAAAAAGGGTGCAGATGCACCCTTTTTATATTTCCGATATATGATTAAGGATCAGACAATACCCTGAGCGATCATGGCATCTACAACCTTCTCGAAACCTGCGATATTAGCACCAACTACATAGTTTCCTGCCATATCGTAACGTTTGGAAGCGCTGTCAACCTTCTGGAAGATATCGATCATAATCTGATGAAGCTTTGCGTCAACCTCTTCAGCTGTCCAGGAAAGTCTTGCGGAGTTCTGGCTCATTTCCAGAGCAGAAGTAGCAACGCCACCTGCGTTAGCTGCCTTACCAGGCATGAAGATGATGCCATTGTTCATGACATAATTTGTAGCTTCCAGAGTTGTAGGCATGTTAGCACCTTCTGCAATATATTTGCAGCCATTTGCAACCAGAACCTTTGCACCGTCAACATCCAGCTCGTTCTGAGTTGCGCATGGAAGGTAGATATCACATTTGATATTCCAGATACCCTTGCCTTCTGTATAAGAAGCACCCTCAACACGGTCAGCATATTCTTTGATACGTCCGCGTTTTACTTCTTTGATATCTTTTACAACATCAAGATTGATTCCGTTAGGATCATAGATATATCCGTTGGAGTCGCACATTGCAACAACCTTGCCGCCAAGCTGAGTAGCTTTCTGTACAGCATAGATAGCAACATTACCGGAACCTGTTACAGTGATAGTCTTACCGGAAATGGTATCGTTGTTTGCTTTTACCATTTCATTCAGCATATATACAAGACCATAGCCTGTAGCTTCTGTACGAACCAGAGAACCGCCATAGGAAAGTCCTTTACCTGTAAGTACGCCTTCATACAGACCTGTGTTACGTTTGTACTGTCCATAGAGGAATCCGATTTCACGTCCGCCAACACCGATATCACCGGCAGGAACGTCCATATCAGCACCGATATATTTGGAAAGCTCAGTCATAAAGCTCTGGCAGAATGCCATAACTTCTCTGTCAGATTTACCCTTAGGATCAAAGTTAGAACCACCTTTACCGCCTCCGATGGGAAGTCCTGTAAGGGAGTTTTTGAAAATCTGCTCAAAACCTAAGAATTTAAGAATACCCTGGTTAACGGATGGATGGAATCTTAAACCACCCTTGTACGGTCCGATTGCACTGTTGAACTGTACACGGTATCCTTTGTTAACCTGTACAACGCCCTTGTCATCAATCCACGGAACACGGAAGGAGATAATTCTTTCCGGCTCAACCAGACGTTCCAGAATAGAAAGACTGCGATATTTTTCTTCATTTTTTTCGATTACAACTTTAAGAGAATCAAGAACTTCTTTTACTGCCTGGTGAAATTCAGGCTCGTTTGGGTTCTGTGCAACGACTCTCTCGTATACCTCATCAGTATAAGACATTGTTATTCCTCCTCATCTATTGTAATGATTTTGCTTTGAACGACGTTATTATACACTAATGTGCTAAAAATGGAAAGAGGGAAAGAAAAAAAACTGAAATTTTTTAAAAAATTTGTGTGTAGACCGAAATGGAAAACAATGCTATAATTTATTTATGACGTGCAAAATACGGTGATTGGAATGAGGAGGGCCCATTATCGAAAAAGCAGAGAAGAAAGGGGAATATAGTATATGGCAGGATTTAAAACAAAAGTGACACCGGAAATTGAAAAACTTACAGATATTTGTAGGGATAATACCAGTCTGGATCTGTCGTTATATGCAAAATATGATGTAAAGAGAGGCCTGAGAGATATAAATGGTAAAGGCGTTCTCGCAGGTCTGACTCAGGTTTCAAATGTTCAGGCCACAAAGATGGTAGATGGCAAAGAGGTTCCATGTGCGGGAAAGCTTTCCTACAGAGGCTATGATATCAAAGATCTGACCAGAGGATTTATCCAGGATGACAGATATGGCTTCGAGGAAGTAGCATATCTGCTTCTGTTCGGAAAACTTCCGGATAAACAGCAGCTTGTGGATTTCACAGAACTTCTGGCTAACCAGAGATCACTTCCTACCAATTTTGTCAGGGACGTAATCATGAAGGCTCCCAGCAAAGATATTATGAATGGACTTTCCAGAAGTGTTCTGACACTGTATTCGTATGACCATAATCCAGATGATACCTCTTTGCCAAATGTACTGCGGCAGTGTCTGAATCTGATCAGTGTTTTTCCACTGTTATCTGTATATGGATATCAGGCATACAATCATTATGTAAAGGGAAAAAGTCTTTATATCCATAATCCAAAGAAGGATCTGACAACAGCTGAAAATATTTTGCGTATGTTGAGACCAGATAAGAAGTATACCCATCTGGAAGCAAAGATTCTGGATATTGCGTTGATTCTTCACATGGAGCATGGCGGTGGAAATAACTCTACCTTTACTACTCATGTAGTATCTTCTTCTGGTACAGATACCTACTCTGCCATTGCAGCAGCTCTTGGTTCACTGAAGGGTCCAAAGCACGGTGGCGCCAATATTAAAGTAGTAAGTATGTTTAATGACATGAAGAAAGAAGTGAAGGACTGGACAGATGAAGATGAAGTTCGTGTGTATCTCAAAAAATTGCTCCATAAGGAAGCTTTTGACAGAAAGGGACTGATCTATGGAATGGGACATGCGATTTATTCGGTATCTGATCCAAGAGCTGAAGTGTTCAAAGCATATGTGGAGACTCTGGCCAGAGAAAAGGAAAGGATGAAAGACTATGCCCTTTATTCTATGGTAGAGCGTCTGGCACCTGAAGTAATTGCTGAGGAAAGAAGAATTTATAAAGGTGTCAGTGCAAATGTGGACTTTTACAGTGGTTTCGTGTACAGTATGCTGGATCTGCCACTGGAATTATATACACCTATGTTTGCAGTTGCACGTATTGTGGGCTGGAGTGCCCATCGAATGGAAGAGCTCATCAATGCGGATAAGATCATTCGTCCGGCATACAAAAATGTGCTGGCACCAAGTATTTATGTGCCTCTTGCTGAGCGCTGACAGGATAGAAATACGCTTTTGAAAGGATTAGTGAGGAAAATGACAAATAATAATGAGACAGCGTTAATTCTGGAAGGCGGTGGTACACGGGGGGTGTTCACGTCCGGAGTGCTGGACTGTCTGATGAAACATCAGATAGAGTTTCCTTATGTAACAGGAGTTTCAGCAGGTGCCTGTAATGCAGTGGATTATGTATCCGGGCAGATTGGCCGGACAAAGGACTGTGTGATCACGGAGGATAAGAATAACAGCTACATAGGCCTGAAGCAAACTCTGAAGAATAAAACCCTGTTTGATATGGACATGCTGTTTGAACGATACCCCAATGAGATTTTTCCTTTTGATTATGATGCTTATTTTAATTCCGGAAAAAAATGTGAACTGGTAGTGACAGATTGTATTACCGGCCAGGCAAGATATCTGGAAGAAAAAAATGACAGAAAACGCCTGATGGATATCTGCCGTGCATCTTCCAGTATTCCTCTGGCATGTCCTATGGTGATGATTGACGGGATACCCTGTGTGGACGGCGGTGTAGCGGATTCCATTCCCGTAGTCCATGCCATGAAGGAGGGATACCGCAAGAATGTGGTGATTCTCACCAGGAATTATGGATATCGAAAAAAGAAGCCTGGAGAGACTAAGGCTGTTTATCTGGCTGCATTTCACAAATATCCAAATCTGCTGAACAGTCTTTTGAACCGATACCGGAATTACAACAGGACTCTGGAACTGATTGAGAAATGGGAAAAGGAAGGACATATCTATGTGATCCGTCCGGAAATCAAAACTGTTTCCAGAACTGAAAAGAATCCGAAAGTTCTTACAGAATTTTATCAGCATGGATATGACCTGATGGAACAGAAGCTGGATGGTCTGCTGGAATATCTTGGAAATTAGGGGAATGGATACTGATGTTTAAATGCTTTTTTCCGGATGAATATCTGGATTCAACTTATGAAATTGATTTTGACAGTCTGTATGCACAGGGATACAGAGGTCTGCTTTTTGATATCGACAATACACTGGTACCTCACGGTGCACCTGCAGATGAGAGAGCCTGTGCATTGTTTGCACATTTGAAAGAACTGGGATTTCAGTGCTGCTTTCTTTCCAATAACCAATATGAAAGAGTATCTTCATTTAATGCTTCTGTGGGGGCACACTTTATAGAAAATGCCCACAAGCCATCCACAAAGAATTATATCCGTGCCATGGAATTGCTGGGAACAGACAGAAGTAATACTATTTTTATTGGGGATCAGCTGTTTACAGATATATACGGAGCAAAAAGAACCGGGATCCGTAATATCCTGGTAAAGCCTATCAATCCCAGGGAAGAGATACAGATTGTACTGAAGAGATATCTTGAGAGAATTGTGTTATATTTTTACAAAAAGGAGGAGGGGAATTCATGAACCATATTGTGATTATAGGATTTATGGGTTCAGGAAAAACAAGAGTAGGTAAGAGACTGGCGAAGGATTTCGATTTACCGTTTATTGATATTGACCGTGTGGTTACGAGAAAAATGAATCTGTCCGTTAAAGATATTTTTGATAAATTCGGGGAACCGTTTTATCGTGCATTAGAAACAACTGTGATCAAGGAGCTGATCAAGGATCAGGAGCAGAAAGTGATCTCTCTGGGATCAGGACTTCCCATGCAGGAGCAGAATGAGAAATATATCAAGCAGCTGGGAACAGTGGTCTATCTGAAAGGATCTTATGAGACTCTGAAGGAAAGACTGGAAAATTCAAAATCCAATCCTCTGATCGACGGGGATGACAAGGCAGACAAGATTAAAAAGCTTTTGAAACAGAGAGATCCTGTTTATGCAAAGTTTGCTGACGTTGAAATGATCACAGGAGACAAGCCTTTTGAGGAGCTGATTTCCCAGTTGGAAGAAAAATTGCAAACAGTAATAAAAAATAGTTGAAAAAAATAAGAAACTATTATAAAATCATATAAGAGTGTGTCGCAAAATTGCAGAAAATGAATACGCAGACACGCACTGTTGAGGCGGTTGCTGCAGAGACAGAGAGCAGTAACGTTGAATTGTACAATTAAGGAGGAAACAGAAATATGATTTCAGCAGGTGATTTCAAAAACGGTATCACACTTGAAATTGACGGAAATGTATGTCAGATTGTTGAATTTCAGCATGTAAAACCAGGAAAGGGTGCTGCTTTCGTAAGAACCAAATACAAAAACATCATTACAGGAGCAGTTCTGGAGAAGTCTTTCCGTCCTACTGAGAAATTCCCGGCAGCACGTATTGAACGTGTTGATATGCAGTATCTCTATGATGATGGTGATTTATACTACTTCATGAATGTAGAAACCTATGATCAGGTAGGTCTGACAAAGGATCAGGTAGGTGATTCCCTGAAATTCGTAAAAGAAAACGAAATGGTTAAAGTATGTTCCCATAACGGAAACGTATTTGCTATTGAGCCACCACTTTTCGTAGAACTTGAAGTAACTGAGACAGAGCCTGGATTTGCAGGAAATACAGCTCAGGGTGCTACAAAACCTGCTACTGTTGAGACAGGTGCACAGGTTCAGGTTCCGCTGTTTGTTAACCAGGGTGACAAACTGAAAATCGATACAAGAACCGGAGAATATCTCTCAAGAGTATAATCTAACAAAATGCGGATGATTGCTATCCGCTTGATATGAAAAAAGCTGTCATTGTCGGAAGGCGATGGCAGTTTTTTACTCAGAGGGAAAACTGATTTTGGAGGTTACTGTTCACTGGTAATATTCCGCGAGGTGTTTTTTGTGAGCGAAGGTCACAGAAAACCCGAGACATATCGCGCGAATTTATGCGGTTAGCATAAATTCTGTGCATCGCGAAGCGTGTTACTGAGAACGGAGTGAACAGTAACTTTTGGAGAAAAGAGGGAATAAAAATGGAATATGTTATATTGGGAAAGACTGGTTTAAAGGTTTCTAAAATTGGTCTTGGCGGAATCCCTATTCAGAAAATTGATGCAGAGGGAACAAGAACACTGGTGCATAAACTTTCGGACAGGGGAGTAAATTATATTGACACAGCCAGGGGTTATACTGTCAGCGAGGAATATCTGGGCTATGCATTGGAGGGAATCAGGGATAAATTTGTGATTGCAACCAAGAGTATGGCCAGGACAAGAGAAGCTATGGCAGCTGATATTGAAAAAAGCCTGTGCAATTTGAAAACAGATTATATTGATATTTACCAGGTGCATAATCCAAGTATGGAGCAGTTGGATCAGGTTCTGGCAGAGGACGGTGCACTGGAGGCTTTGCAGGAGGCAAAGAAGGCTGGAAAGATCGGACATCTGGGACTGACCGCTCATTCCGTAGAGGTGTTTGAGCGGGCACTGGATCTGGATTGGGTGGAAACAATTATGTTTCCGTATAACATTGTGGAAGGTCAGGGCGAAGAGCTGATTGCAGAATGCAGAAAACGAAATATAGGGTTTATTGATATGAAACCTCTGGCAGGCGGAGCCATTGAAAACGGAACACTGGCACTTCGCTACATCTGCTCCAATCCAAATGTAACGATTGTAATTCCCGGAATGGCAGAAGAGCATGAGATGGAGGAGAACATAAAGGCCTGTCTGGATCCTTCGCCTTTAAGTCAGACAGAGCTTGATGAAATCAGGAAGGTCAGAGAACAGCTGGGTACAAATTTCTGTCGCAGATGTAATTACTGTGCACCCTGTTCTGCAGGCATCAGTATTCCCAATGTATTTCTGTTTGCCGGTTATCTGAACCGCTATGATCTGGGCGAATGGGCCAGAAGCCGTTACAGTACACTGCAGGCAAAGGCTTCTGACTGTATAGAATGTGGAGTCTGTGAGACCAGATGTCCTTACCATCTGCCTATAAGGAAGATGATGAAGGAATGTGCAGAGCAGTTCGGCGAATAAAAATGTAATAATTACCCTTGACAGGACGAATAGTTTTTTTTATAATAGCAAAAAGGCAGACCGTGTTGGCGGTCTGCAGACTTTCGTCTGAAAACCAGCAGGCTGTATGTTCAGCTATAAAGTTTAGGGCTTGTACTGGTTTCGACGGGGGCTTTGAAGTTTAGGAAGCCATCCGCAGACTCCTGGACTGCGTATCAACTGGGAAACTAAATATAAACGCAGACGAAAAGTTAGCGTTAGCAGCCTAATTGCTGCTCGTCAGCCCTGATGCACTCACACATTGGGAACCTGGCGTCGACCTTGTGAGAAACCTTACCAGGTAAGCTTTGCCCTGGTAGATGTATGATGAAGCTACTGAGCTCATAAGCCTGTCGGTGGGCGTATGATCGAGGGAATGTTAAATCAGCGACTGTGATGGGAGATGCCTCAATGAATAGGCTTTCGGACGCGGGTTCAATTCCCGCCAGGTCCATAGGAAGAGCAACGTATATACGGTGCTTTGGGATGTAGATAAAAATGGTGCATGGTTTTTAGACCAGGCACCATTTTTTATGGCTGAATTTTGTTCAATGAAATAATATTTTTATTTGCTTCCAGTGTTCACATTTATTCCACAAATGTTTGCTATAGTACAGTAATAAGAAAAACAGAGATTATTTTTTACAATAAAGATAACGGAGGAACAGTTATGGATGCATTAAAAATCCTGGTTGTGGATGATGAAAGCCGTATGAGAAAGCTTGTCAGTGATTTTCTGACGAAAAAGAATTTTCAGGTGCTGGAGGCCGGAGACGGTGAAGAGGCAATTGATATTTTTTATGCAGAAAAGGATGTGGCACTGATCATACTGGATGTAATGATGCCTAAGATGGATGGGTGGGAAGTGTGCCGTGAGATTCGTAAGAATTCCAAGGTGCCTATTATTATGCTTACTGCAAGAGGAGATGAGCGAGACGAGCTTCTGGGCTTTGAGCTGGGAGTGGATGAATATATTTCCAAGCCTTTCAGCCCCAAAATCCTGGTGGCGAGAGTAGAAGCAATCCTTCGCCGTACAGGACAGGGAAATACAGAAGATACTCTGTCAGCGGGAGGAATTGTGATTGACAAGGCTGCTCATATTGCTACAGTGGACGGAAAAACCATGGATTTAAGTTTTAAAGAATTTGAATTGTTGACATATTTTCTGGAAAACCAGGGAATTGCACTTTCCAGGGAAAAAATCCTGAATTCTGTGTGGAATTATGATTATTTTGGAGATGCCCGTACCATTGATACCCATGTTAAAAAGCTGAGAAGTAAAATGGGAGACAAAGGAGAATATATCAAGACTGTATGGGGTATGGGATATAAATTTGAGGTTGATGCATGATGTCCGGGGACAGAAAAGAAAAAAAGCAGAACAGTAAAAAGAAGAAAAATCTCAGAAAATTCCATTCCCTGAAACATCAGATCTCAGTTCTGTTTATTGGCCTTCTCCTGGTGTCGATTTTTTCTATTACATTGATAAACGGGCTTTTTCTGGAACGGTATTATGTATCAAAAAAAGTGGAAGTGCTGGAGGATGCCAGGACAGTCCTTTCTCAGATGAATTTGGATAATCTTCTGAAATATGATACAGATAAAGATGGAGAAATCGAGAATCAGTCGAAGACAGAGGAAGAGATACCGGATGAGATTGAACACAGCAGTTCCAGAAATAATCTGACCTGGATCATTGTAAATGAGGAGAACAGTGGTTATTATTACTGGGGGGAAGCCAATATGGCAAAAATGCTCCGCAGTAAACTTTTTGGATATATTAATGATCTGGATAAAGATATGGAACACAGTCATATTCTGAAGCAGACAGAAGATGGCATCATCTGGCAGGTACATGACCGTTTTGCAGGTATGGAGTATGTAGAATGCTGGGGTCAGTATGAAAATGGATACTACTATCTGATCCGTTCTCCACTGGAGAGTATTAAGGAGAGTGTAGCCATATCCAACAACTTTTATCTGTTTGTGGGAGTAGCGATCATTCTGATCAGCGGCTTGCTGATATTACTGATCACCAACCGGATCACCAGACCCATCAGTGAACTGACAAAGCTTTCTGAAAAAATGTCCAATCTGGATTTTGAAGCCAGATATGAGAGCCATGCAGGAAATGAGATTGATGTTCTGGGCGATAATTTTAACAAAATGTCCAGAAAACTGGAAAATACAATTTCTGAATTGAAATCCGCAAACAATAAGCTGCAGAAGGATATTGAGGATAAGATCAAGATCGATGAGATGCGTAAGGAATTTCTGGATAATGTTTCCCATGAGCTGAAAACGCCCATTGCGCTTATTCAGGGATATGCAGAGGGACTGAATGAAAATATATCGGATGATCCGGAGAGCAGGGCTTTTTACTGTGAAGTAATTATGGATGAAGCATCCAAAATGAATAAGCTTGTAAAAAATCTGCTGACCTTAAACCAGCTGGAATCCGGCAAGGATGCGCCAATGATGGAACGCTTTGATATTGTATCACTGATCCATGGAGTCCTGCAGTCCATGCATATTATGATCGAGCAGAAAGAAGCCACTGTGATATTTGAGGCACAGGATCCTGTATATGTATGGGCAGATGAATTTAAGACAGAAGAGGTGGTAACCAACTATACAAGTAATGCCCTGAATCATCTGGACGGAGAGCGAAAAGTGGAAATTAAGGTTCTGCAGGAGGCTGATTGTGTGAAGGTAACGGTATTTAATACCGGAATGCCAATTCCTGAAGAGGATCTTCCAAATCTGTGGAATAAGTTTTACAAGGTAGACAAGGCCCGTACCAGAGAATATGGAGGCAGCGGAATTGGACTTTCCATTGTAAAGGCAATTGTGGAAGGAATGAACCAGAAGTATGGCGTTTGTAATTTTGATAATGGAGTAGAATTCTGGTTTACTCTGGACAGCAGGCAGTAAAGTAAGAAAAACAGGCAGAAGCAAAGAAAGCACTTTGCAACTGTCTGTTTTTAGGTTATACTATACAGATGGATGAAAAGATAATGACAGGATGGTTATGATGAAATACAAGAATTGAGCAGAAACATCAGGAGGAAGACATGATTGGAATAATTGACTATGATGCAGGAAATATCAAAAGTGTAGAAAAAGCGCTTCATTATCTTGGAGAAAAAACTGTGGTATCACGTGATCCGCAGACTCTGCTAAATGCAGATAAAGTAATTTTGCCCGGAGTAGGAAGCTTTGGACAGGCTATGGAGAATCTTCATACATACGGACTTGTACCTGTGATCCATGAGATTGTAGAGAAGAAGACACCCTTTCTGGGAATCTGTCTGGGATTACAGCTTCTGTTTGAAAGCAGCGAGGAGACACCGGGTGTGGAAGGCCTTGGAATCCTGAAAGGGAAAATTGTTAAGATCCCGCCTGCGCCCGGGCTTAAGATTCCACATATGGGATGGAATTCCCTGCATTTTCAGAATAATGGCAGACTGTTTCAGGGAATCCCGGAACAGACTTATGTATATTTTGTGCATTCCTATTATCTGCAGGCAGAGGAGCCTGAAATTGTAAAGGCTACTACAGAATATAGCACTTGTATTCATGCTTCCGTAGAAAAGGACAATGTATTTGCCTGCCAGTTCCATCCGGAAAAGAGCAGCAAATGGGGACTGAAGATACTTGAAAATTTTGCTGCTGTCGGAAAAGACGGCAATACTGAAAAGGAGGGAAATTAAGATGTTTACAAAGAGAATTATTCCCTGCCTGGATGTAAATAACGGACGTGTGGTAAAGGGTGTAAATTTTGTGCAGCTTCGCGATGCAGGTGATCCGGTGGAGATTGCCAAAGCCTATGATGCAGCAGGAGCAGATGAACTGGTGTTTCTCGATATTACAGCATCCTGCGAACAGAGAGATACGGTAGTTGATATGGTAAGACGGGTTGCTGCCAATGTATTTATCCCGTTTACAGTAGGCGGCGGTATCCGTACTGTAGATGATTTCAAGAAACTGCTGAGAGAAGGAGCAGATAAGATTTCCGTAAATTCTGCGGCAATTGACAGACCGGAACTGATCAGTGAGGCGGCTGACAAGTTTGGAAGCCAGTGCGTAGTGGTTGCCATTGATGCCAAGCGCAGAGAGGATGGTGGATGGAATATTTACAAACATGGCGGAAGACTGGATACAGGGATTGATGCCATAGAGTGGGCAAAGAAAGTGGAAGCTCTGGGTGCAGGAGAAATTCTTCTCACCAGTATGGACTGTGACGGTACAAAAGCAGGATATGATCTGGCTCTTACCAGAGCAATCGCTGATGCTGTTTCTATTCCTGTGATCGCATCAGGCGGTGCAGGTACACTGGAGCATTTTTATGATGCACTGACCGAAGGAGGAGCAGATGCTGCGCTGGCTGCGTCTTTGTTCCATTATAAAGAACTGGAGATTTCTCAGGTGAAGGATTATCTGGCTGACAGAGGAATTTCTGTCAGACGATGACCACGAAAAATACAAGAGGTGAAGGATAAGGTATGTCAGCAATTTCAGGTGACTGGCTGGAAGCCCTGAAGGGGGAGTTCCACCAGCCGTATTATGCAAAATTATATAAAACGGTGATGACAGAATATCAGACCAGGAAGATTTTTCCTCCTGCGGATGATCTGTTTAATGCATTTCATTTTACACCGTTAAATGAAGTGAAGGTAGTGATTCTGGGACAGGATCCCTATCATAATGACGGGCAGGCTCATGGGCTTTGTTTTTCCGTAAAGAGAGGAGTGGAGACTCCGCCGTCCCTGGTGAATATTTATCAGGAGCTCCATGATGACTGTGGATGCTATATCCCCAATAACGGTTATCTGGAGAAATGGGCAAAGCAGGGAGTGCTTCTTCTGAACACAGTTCTGACTGTACGCGCCCATCAGGCAAATTCGCACAGGGGGATCGGCTGGGAGCAGTTTACGGATGCTGCGATCCAGGTTCTGAATGAGCAGGACCGTCCTATGGTATTTCTGCTCTGGGGACGTCCGGCGCAGATGAAAAAATCCATGCTGAATAATCCGAAGCATCTGATCCTGGAGGCACCTCATCCAAGTCCTCTGTCTGCTTACAGGGGATTTTTCGGGTGTAAACATTTCAGTAAAACAAACGAATTTCTTGTTGCCAACGGTCTGGAACCAATCGACTGGCAGATAGAAAATATATAAGAAAAGAGGTAATGTGTAGTCAGGTAAAAGACACACAGTGATAACATGAATCAGAAAAACAATTTAGTAAAAAATGCATCCTTTCTGATGATTGCAGCTATGATCTCCAAGGTGATCGGTCTTCTGTACAAGAGCCCCCTTTCCAATATTATCGGAAGTCTGGGAATGGGCTATACAAGTCTTGCGCAGAATGCTTATATGATCCTTCTGATGATCGCATCCTTTAGTATCCCGCAGGCGGTATCCAAACTGATCTCCGAGCGTATTGCTCTGAAGGATTACAGAAATGCACATAAATTCTTTAAGGGTGCCATGATCTATGCCATGGTGATTGGCGGAGCGGTCGGTTTATTCTGTCTCTTTGGAGCAGGACTGATCATCCCTCAGAATCAGAAGGATGCAATTCCGGCACTTCAGATCCTGGCTCCGACGATTTTTTTGTCCGGTATCCTTGGGGTATTCAGAGGATATTTTCAGGCATACAGAAATATGATGCCAACATCTATCTCCCAGATCATTGAGCAGGTATTTAATGCGGCAGTCAGTCTTCTGGCAGCCTGGGGCTTCATCAATGCATTCTCAGATGGAACAGAGAACAGCATTGCAAAATGGGGGGCAGCAGGTTCCACAGTAGGAACCGGAGCCGGAGTGGTGACTGCATTGGTATTCATGCTTCTGGTGTATGGTGTGAACCGCAGAAAAATCTTGCACCGGGTAGAGAGAGACCACAGACATCAGGAAGAGTCCTACAAAGAGATCTTTCGTGTGATCATCCTGGTTGTTTCGCCGATCATTCTCAGCGCCTTTGTTTATAATGTAAATGCTTATATCAATGGGTATCTTTTCTCGGATATTCTGGGAAGAAGAGGCGGAGATGCCGCGCAGATCGGTATTTTATATGCAGAGTATGCTACTTACTTTATGACAATTATCAATATTCCTCTGACCCTGTCCAGTACGGCACCTACTTCCATGATCCCGGAAGTTTCCGCCCTGTATGCCACCGGAGATATTGAAGCGACCAGAGAGTGCATTGACCAGACCGTACAGCTTTCTATGGTAGTTTCCGCCCCATGTGCAATGGGACTGGCAGTGCTTGCACAGCCGATTGTATTTTTGCTTTACGGAAATTCCACAGGACTGGCAGCCAACCTGCTGATCCTTGGTTCCTTTTCAATTCTGCTTAATGGAATGTCAAATATTTCCAATGGAGTTCTGCAGGCAATCGGACAGCAGAGGATTCCGGTGATTACGGCTGCAATCGCACTGGTTGTGGATATTGTGGTAGTGGTAGTGCTGCTGTTTACTACAAATCTTGGCGTTTATGCACTGCTGATCGCAATGGTGATTTATTCTGTGGTTGTATGTGTATTAAATGACAGAGCCATGAAGAAATATCTGCAGTACAAGAATCCATGGAAAGAAGGATATCTGTATCCTGTTCTTGCATCTGTTCCCATGGGAATTGTTGCAGGCTGTATCTGCTATGGACTGAACATTTTTGTAAAATCCAATTTCATTTGTCTGATCGTTTCCATTCCTGTTGCTGCGGTTGTTTATCTGTTTGCTTACCTGATCATCAGCAAGCCGTCAGAATCACAGCTTAGAAGAATTCCGGGTGGAAGCTATCTGATAAGGATTGCAGAGAAACTTCCGTTCTGGCAGAATAATTAAAAAACAGAAATTATAAAAAAGAAGTTATAAAAAACAAAAGAGTTATATTTCATGGTTTAAATGTATTTCTAAAATAGAAACACATTTAAAATTTCTGAAATATAACTCTTTTATTTTATGCGTCTTTCTTTTCTGCTTTTTTCAGGTTTTTCTGGGCTGTGGAGAGCATCAGCTTGATTCGGTTCAGCTGGTTGACTTCACTTGCACCCGGATCATAGTCGATGGCTACAATGTTTGCTGTCGGATATTCTCTGCGGATTTCTTTGATAACACCCTTACCTACAATGTGGTTCGGCAGACATCCGAAAGGCTGGATACAAACAATATTCGGAACATCTCCATGAATCAGTTCCATCATCTCTCCTGTCAGGAACCATCCTTCACCTGTCTGGTTTCCGGTGGAAACGATGGGAGATGCCATTTTTGCCAGATCTCTGATATCAGCAGGCGGTGCGAAATGGCGGCTCTGTGCAAGAGCTTCGCTTGCAGGCTTTCTCACCCATTCGATTGCTTTGATTCCCCAGTTTGCCATGGTTGCCTTGGACTTCTTGAAGCCAAGATTTTCTACCTTAAAGTTCTGGTTGTAGAAGCAGTAGCACATGAAATCGATCAGATCCGGTACAACTGCCTCAGCACCTTCGGATTCCAGAAGCTCTGCCAGATGATTGTTTGCAGCAGGCAGGAACTTGACAAGGATCTCACCTACGATGCCCACACGAGGCTTCTTCACATCGCTGATCGGAATGGTATCAAATTCATGAACCATTTCGCGGCACATTTTCTTAAACTGGCTGTGGCTGACACTGCTTCCGCTTAAGAAAGAGATCACACGCTGTTCCCAGATTTTGTGCTTCCTGTTTACAATTCCCTCTTCCAGCTCGTAAGGACGCATACGATATACGCATTTCATCAGGATATCTCCGAATACGGCACCGTAAGCTACTTTCTTTACTAATGGAAGTGTAAGTTTGAATCCGGGATTGCTTTCCAGACCACTTAAGTTAACAGAGATAACCGGAATCTGCTCCATACCGGCTTTTTTTAATGCGCGGCGGATAAATGCGATATAGTTGGAAGCACGACATCCGCCACCTGTCTGGGACATGACAACTGCCGTTTTATTCAGGTCATATTTACCGGAAAGCAGAGCATCCATGATCTGTCCCACAACGATCAGAGACGGATAGCAGGCGTCATTGTTTACATATTTCAGACCAACATCCACTGCATGCTTATTGTCGTTCGGAAGTACCTCCAGGTTGTATCCGCAGGAATTGAATGCTGCCTGCAGGAGACTGAAATGGAAGGGTGACATCTGCGGACAGAGGATGGTATAGTCCTTTCTCATTTCCTTTGTAAAGGATACTTTATCAATGGAAGCAGGCTTGACAGTACGTTTCTGTCCCTGGGCTTTTTTTGCGCGGATGGCAGCGATCAGGGAACGGATACGGATTCTTGCAGCACCAAGGTTATTTACCTCGTCAATCTTTAAGCAGGTGTAGATTTTGTCACTTCCGTCAAGGATTTCATAAACCTCGTCTGTAGTAACTGCATCCAGACCACATCCGAAAGAGTTCAGCTGGATCAGATCCAGATCATCACGTGTCTTTACATAGTTTGCGGCAGCATACAGTCTGGAGTGGTACATCCACTGGTCATTGACGCGGATCGGGCGTTCCACAGGTGCCAGATGAGAAATAGAATCCTCAGTAAGTACGGCAATACCATAGCTGTTGATCAGATCTGGGATACCATGATGGATTTCCGGGTCAATATGGTATGGACGGCCTGCAAGGACAATACCATGGCGTCCTGTCTCTTCTAGATATTTCAGGGTTTCTTCCCCTTTTTTCTGCACATCGCGGCGTGCAGCAGCCATTTCCTCCCAGCCCTTATGCACAGCAGCTTTGACTTCTTCAGCCGGGATATCCTTAAATTCCTCTACCAGACGATTGGCCAGAATTTCCTCAGAAGTAAATGCAAGGAACGGATTGCGGAAGGTAATGGACGGATCGTTTAATTCGTCTACGTTATTCTTGATATTTTCGGCATAAGAGGTAACGATCGGGCAGTTGTAGTGATTGACTGCATCCGGGAACTCGTTACGTTCATATGGGATACATGGGTAGAAAATAAATTTCACGCCATTGCGGATCAGCCAGGTTACATGGCCATGGGCGAGCTTGGCAGGGTAGCATTCGGACTCACTTGGAATGGACTCAATACCCAGCTCATAAATCTTTCTGGTGGAAGTAGGAGAGAGCACAACTTCATACTTCAGTTCTGTAAAGAAAGTATACCAGAAAGGATAATTCTCAAACATATTCAGAACACGCGGGATACCTACTTTGCCTCGCGTTGCCTTATCAGCAGTAAGCGGTGTGTAGGAGAAAATACGTTTATATTTATATTCATAAAGATTCGGAATATGATCTTTGTTCTTTTCCTTACCGATACCACGCTCGCAGCGGTTACCGCTTACATACTGGCGGCCTCCGGAGAATTTGTTGATAGTCAGACGGCAGTTATTGGTACATCCACGACAGTTTGCCATAGAAGTTGTATATTTCAGCTCGTTGATCTTATCAATGGAGAGCATAGTCGTTTCTGCGCCTTCCTGATGGCGTTCGCGGGCAATCAGTGCAGCACCGAAGGCACCCATGATTCCGGCAATATCCGGACGGATAGCTTCGCAGCCGGCAATCTTTTCGAAGCTTCGAAGAACCGCATCATTGTAGAAAGTACCACCCTGTACAACGATGTGTCTGCCAAGTTCGGAAGCATCAGAAACCTTGATAACCTTATAGAGTGCATTTTTGATAACAGAGTAAGCAAGACCTGCGGAAATATCGGAAACCTCAGCTCCCTCTTTCTGCGCCTGCTTTACCTTGGAATTCATGAAAACAGTACATCTGGTACCAAGATCAATAGGATGCTGTGCAAAAACAGCAGCTTTTGCGAAATCCTGTACTGTATAATTCAGGGATTTGGCAAAGGTTTCAATAAAGGAACCGCATCCGGAGGAGCATGCTTCATTTAACTGTACGCTGTCAACGGTCTTGTTGCGGATCTTGATACATTTCATATCCTGTCCGCCGATATCCAGGATACAGTCTACCTCCGGGTCAAAGAAAGCAGCTGCATAGTAATGGGATACGGTCTCAACCTCGCCCTCATCCAGGATCAGGGCAGCCTTGATCAGAGCCTCGCCGTAACCTGTAGAACAGGAATAAGCGATCTTTGCATCTTTGGGAAGCAGCTCGTAAATCTCTTTAATAGAACGAATGGTAGTTTTTAACGGGTTTCCGTTGTTGCTGCTGTAAAAGGAATAGAGAAGTGTTCCATCTTCGCCTACCAGTGCAGTTTTGGTTGTGGTGGAACCTGCATCAATACCCAGATAGCAGTTTCCTTTATATGTAGCCAGATCTCCTGTTTTTACTTTGTAGGAACTCTGACGTTTTGCAAATGCATCGTATTCTTCCTGAGATGCGAAAAGCGGTTCCATACGTTCTACTTCGAAATCCAGCTTAATGGAATTGCGGAGTCTGTCTTTCATTTCTGTCAGGGAAATGGAGATGTCTTCTTTTGCATTTAATGCAGAACCAATGGCTGCAAAAAGATGGGAGTTCTCCGGAAAGATGGTGTGTTCCTCATCCAGCTTCAAAGTACGGATAAAGGATTCTCTCAGTTCGGACAGGAAGTGAAGCGGACCACCCAGGAATGCAACATGTCCACGGATGGGTTTTCCACAGGCAAGACCGGAGATGGTCTGGTTTACAACTGCCTGGAAAATAGAAGCTGACAGATCCGGTTTGGTTGCACCGTCATTGATCAGCGGCTGGATATCCGTTTTGGCGAAAACACCGCAGCGTGCAGCAATCGGGTAGAGCGCTTTGTAATCTTTGGCATATTCATTCAGACCTGTGGCATCTGTCTGGAGAAGAGAAGCCATCTGGTCGATGAAAGAACCGGTACCGCCTGCACAGATACCGTTCATACGCTGTTCTACGTTTCCGTTTTCGAAATAAATGATCTTGGCATCCTCACCGCCAAGCTCGATGGCAACATCTGTCTTTGGTGCCAGCTTCTGCAGAGAAGTAGAAACTGCAATAACCTCCTGAGTAAAAGGAACGCCCAGATGGTTGGCAAGGGTCAGACCGCCGGAACCTGTGATCACAGGATGGAGAGTCATCTCGCCATACTGGTCAAAGGCCTCCTGAAGAAGGTCTGCAAGGGTTTCCTGAATGTTCGCAAAATGACGCTTGTAATCCGCGAAAATGAGATTTTCATTCTCATCTAAGATCGCGATCTTTACAGTAGTGGAACCAATGTCAATTCCAAGTGTTTTGTAATTCATAAAGTAAATTCAAGCCTCCTCTTTCTGTATAAAAAGAAAAAATAGTAAAGTAATTCTTTCCTATTAAAATATCTGTTTCCAGATATGGAATATTCCGTAATATTATACGCTAATGGTCTGGAAAAGACAATATGAAAGTTTACCAAGGTTTGAGTGATTTGCAGTTGAAAATTCAGCTATTTCAAGATATAATGAAAAAAGTGATTTTTATCAAGAGGAGAAGAAAAATGGCAGAATATAAACTTCTGAAAACAGAGGGGCGTGCCAAACGTGCGGAGTTTCATACAGT
>CAKRYE010000014.1 GCA_934426285.1 uncultured Blautia sp. | reverse complement strand
ACATCGTCATGGCTTTCATTATATTTGTCTACCAGTTTCTGAATCGTATCCTTGTTCTCAGGTTTTGTGGAAAAAAGCTCCAGCTCTGTTTTACCTGAACTGCTTTTTGCGGAAGAGCCTGCATCGGATGAACCACCGCATCCAGCCAGAGTACCTGCAATTAAAGTACCAATTACCAATGTGCTAATAACTTTTTTATTCATCTTATTTCCTCCATGTTTTAATTGTAACTTTTCATTCTCCTTACCATTTGGCAGAATACTGAATTGTTGCCGTGAAATCAGAGGCTGCGCAGCATCAGATGTTTTGAAAGACTGCCCGGACACGTCTGTCCCTCTTTCGGATTCATTTGATGCACTTATCATATACTATGGAACAGTATAAAATCAATAGGTTTCTCGCGAAACTTAAAATATCTCTAAACTTTTCTTTTAAGTTTTGTGCAAAACTTCCAATCACACACCATAAAAAAGAGACTCTGCTACTCTTTCACAGAATCTCTCTTGATCAGCCGCACAGGGCTTTTGATATTCAGTTCTTTCATAGGTTCTCCGGCAATCATTTTTATCAGACGCCGGTATGCCAGAACTCCCTTCTGATGTATATCCTGATGTACAGTAGTAAGCTTGGGCCTGACAAACTCTGCATAAATGCTGTCATCATAACCTACAATCGATATCTGATCAGGGATCCGGATTCCCTGGTCAAAGAAATAATTCATAGCTTCAATTGCATCATAATCAGAGGAAAAAGCCAGTGCCTTTACTCTCAGGAACTGGGGCAGGAGCTCCTCATATTTTTTCAGACGTCCTTTTTTCTCACCAGGTACTACAATCAATCGGGAACGACTGCAGAATTCACCATTTTTCTCCATAGCCTGCTTAAATCCCATCCATCTCCTGGCATCACTGTCTCTGTCCGTCTCTGCAACAAATAAAGCCTTACGATAGCCACAGGAATACAGATATTCTCCAACCTGATAACCACCGGAATAATCATCTACTCCCACATTCTGAAAAGTGTACTCTCCCTCCGGATAGGAATCTATCAGCACCATTTTTTTGTTCAGCTTCCGTGACAACTGATGGTATCTTTTCTCATCATATCCCAGAATGATCAATCCTTCCACATTCCATCTGGATGCCATATCTACTACATTATCAATCTTCTCACCACCAATGAGCATGACAAAGTAACCGTTTCTTTCCGCCTCTGTCTGTATGGTGCCCACAAACTCCCCTACAAAGGAATCCTGCAGGGCCTGCATACCATGAGTCACAGCAAATCCCAGTACAACACCTATAATCCTCGAACCATGTCCCGAAAGCATAACAGAGCCCATATGGGGTACATAGTTCTGCTCTTTCAGAATGCGGGTGATCTTATCTATGGTTTCCTGGGAAACCCTTTTGGTATTCCCGTTTATCACATTGGAAACCGTAGTCCGGCTCACTCCTGCCATATCCGCAATATCCTGAAGTCTGATCATTTAATCGCCTCCTGTTTTACGATATTTTATAGATTCCTTTTATAAATTGTGATATCCTAGTCAGGCGGATAAAATCATCCGCTTCGCTACGCGGCTCATAACCGAATAATTGCTCCGCAGTTCGAGTCAAATATAAGTTACTGAGAACCAAGTTAGCAGCAATAATAAATATAGTACGATATAAAATACGGGGGATTGTTACTATGAACAAAATATATCTGGATCAGGCCAGTACGTCTTTTCCTAAGGCGCCATCTGTGGCACAGGCAGTTTATGATTATCTGTCAGGCTCTGCTGTGAATGTAAACCGGGGAGGATACCGGGCAGCTTATTCTGTGGAAGAACAGATTTTTGAAACAAGAGAACAGCTTCTGAAGCTCTTTCACTTTACTTCCGGAAAGGGTAAGAATGTTATTTTTACAGAAAATATCACCGCCAGTCTGAATGTTCTTCTGAAAGGACTTCTGAAACCCGGCGATCATGTACTTGTAACTGCCATGGAGCATAATGCAGTGATGCGTCCTCTTGTACAGCTGGAGAAACATGGAATTTCTTTTGACAGGATTCCTTGCGCTTCTGACGGCAGTCTTCTGCTTGATAAAGCAGCTGCACTCCTTCGTCCTGAGACTAAGCTTGTGGTCTGTCTTCATGCTTCCAATGTATGCGGAACTGTCATGCCTGCACAGGAAATCGGAAATTTCTGCAAAGAACATGGGCTTCTTTTTATTCTGGACACTGCACAGACAGCAGGAACGCTTGACATTGATATGGGGAAATATCACATAGACGCACTGGCATTTACAGGTCATAAGGGACTCAGAGGACCACAGGGAACAGGTGGCTTTCTGATCCGCAATGAACTGGCAGCGCAGATCGAGCCTCTTATCAGCGGAGGAACAGGAAGCGCCTCTCATTCTGAGGAAGTACCAGCCTTTCTTCCGGATCGTTTCGAGCCCGGAACTCCCAATGTACCGGGGATTCTGGGGTTGCATGCTGCACTCTGTGATCTGGAGAAGCAGTCCATGGCAGACATCCGCAGACATGAATTAATGCTGACACAGTACTTTATGGATGGTATCCTGAATCTGGATCCTGAAAAAAAATTTCTGCGTATGATCGGTAAAAAAAATACTGAAAACCGTTGTGCAGTTGTATCCGTCCAGACCTTACATATGGATATGGCTCAAGCCGCCTTTGAACTGGACAGTACTTACGGAATTATGACAAGAGTTGGCCTTCACTGTGCACCAAATGCACATAAAACCCTTGGAACATACCCGGAAGGTACTCTCCGGTTTTCTTTCGGACCTGAGAATACAAAGCAGGAACTGGATATTGCTTTAGATGCATTATCTACATTATTAAAGAAGATTTCAGTTACAGATTTTTCTTCTTATAAATAAACCATGATGCTGCTACCGTAAACACCAGCAGATAAAGGAGCAGAATCCCAATACCAGCGTAATTCACTGCCTCACCTGATGAAATACTTCTCATCAAATGGCTGGTCTGGGATAAGGGAAGTGCTGCTACAAACTTTCCTACAAATCCCGGAAGTTTCTCTGTTGAGAAAAAGGTGTTACACAAATATGCCATGGGCATAATGATATAATTGGAAAACCTCGGCACATCTGCGTGGTTTTTTGCCAGAAAGGAGACCACCACGCCGACGGCTGAGAATACTGCTCCGTTCAGGAACATCACCAGAAAGGACCAGCCGTTGAAGATCAGTCCTGTCTCAATAGGTGCTGTAAGAAGCAGTATGATTCCTCCTGCATACAGACCGCGCAGGCTTCCCCCGATGATCTGTCCGGCAATAAACTGCCATAATGGTGTGGGGGAGATCATCACCTGGTCAAAAGCCTTCTCATACAATCTCTGCACATTCAGATTCTGCGCAATGGCGTTGAAGCTTCCGTTCATAGTTGTCAGTGATACCACACCCGGAATCAGAAAGTTCAGGTATGGCTGTCCATGAGAAGTGGTCTGGATTCCCATTCCGAATACGATCAGATACATTAGCGGTGCAATCATTGCCGCCAGTGTGATCTTATAGAAATCCCGGCGAAATTCTACCCACTTCTCCCATAATATTGTTATAATTCCCATGTTCTTTCTCTCCGGTTATTTTGTATTCAAATGCTTCCCGGCTCTCTCTACAAAGACGTCTTCCAATGTGGTCTCACGAAGAGAGGCCTGTCCTGTAAGTCCTTCCAGATACCGGATAGCATCCTGTCGTGTATGGAAATAGTGATTCTGTGTTCCATCTGCTGTCATCTCGTCCACTGCATAAGCACCAAGACTCTCGATCAGTGCAGACGGAGTACTTACCTCCTCCAGCTTACCATGATCCATCAGTGCCACACGATTGCAGAGACTCTGTGCTTCTTCCATATAATGCGTAGTCAGCAGGATTGTCAGGTTTTTCTCATTAAGCTTACGCAGAAGATTCCACATCTGTCTTCTGGAAAGAGCATCCATACCTGCTGTGGGTTCATCCAAAAGCAGGATCTCCGGATCTGTCAGTAATGCCCGGCAGACCATCAGCTTACGCTTCATTCCACCGGAAAGCTTACGGACTGTACGTTTGCGGAACTTCAGCAGATCACAGAACTCCAGAAGTTCTTCTGTTCTTTCTTTTATCTGCTTTCGCGGCATAAAGTAGAGCCGTCCCTGGTATTCCATGATCTCATCCATATTCATATCCTGACGCATGGAATATTCCTGGGTGATCACACTGATCTTTCTCTTCAGATCAGGACGTTTTCTTGTAAGCTGCTGACCGTCTATAAGGATTTCTCCCTTTGTGGGAAGAAGAAGGGTTGACAGCAGGCTGATGGTCGTTGTCTTGCCTGCTCCGTTGGGCCCGAGAAGACCAAAAAACTCCCCTTTTTCAATTTTCAGGTTCAGGGAATCCACGGCTGTAAAATTGTCAAAGGTTTTTGTCAGATCTCTGGTCTCGATCATAATCCTCCATCCTGTTCCTTTGCAATGATCAGAGAATAATAGCCTGCATCATCCGGAATTTCTTCTACACTGTTGTAAATATGCTCATCCGGCATTCCACAGTTCTCCACCATACGGATATTGCGTCCGCTTTTTGCCAGGATTTCCTTTACCTGGTTCATCTTTTTGCCGGATTTCATCAGCACATAGGTACCCGGCTGATCCAGCTCACTGTCCAGACGGTGTACTGCCGGCTGTACATGTAAAGGCTGATTCCACTCTGTGAGAGGAATATTCAGTCTGGCTGCTGTGGCACAGAAAGAAGTAATGCCGCTCACAAGTCCGGTCTCATAGCCATCTGCTTCCACTCTCTTCTGTACATAAGTAAATGTGGAATAAATAGTAGGGTCCCCAAGGGTCAGGAATACCACATTCTTTCCTGTATCCAGAACAGCCTCCAGAGCTTTGGCTCCCTTCTCATGATTGATTTCCAGCTCCTGTCTGTCATGAGTCATTGGCATATAAATAGGCAGAAGTTCTTTGTCTGCAAGCTCCGGTACCGCCTGGACTGCGATCTTGTATGCTACTGTTTCCCTCACATCTGCACCCGGAACTGCGATCACCTCATTTTCCCTGATCATACGGACTGCCTTCAATGTCATAAGCTCCGGATCTCCAGGGCCAACTCCTACACCATATAAAATTCCTCTCATCTATCTTTTCCTCCTGTATTTTCAACTTTAATATTCGCACGTATTCTCCATTATACTAAAGCAGCAGTTTTTTTTCAATAAGGCATCCGTTTTTCTATATATATTTCCAAATATATTGCTGTTCACTCCGTTCACAGTAACATTTACATAACCATTCAGGTATGCTATAGTAGAAAGCACCACGGCTTCTGGCAATTTTCTTACAGTCCGGAATCTGAAAATCTGAAATACAAAGAAAAGAGGAGTTAAAAATGATCAAGAAATCCCATAAATTCTGCTCCATACTGTGTATGGCTTCCATATTTTTTTATATTCTGATCTCATCGAGTCTGTGCTTTGGCGCTTCCGAAACAAAGGGAATAGAATTCGACAAGGATGACGGTGAATATTCTATAGAAGTGGAACTGGAGGGCGGCAGCGGCAAGGCCAGCGTCACCTCTCCTACTCTTATTACCGTAAAAAATAAAGCTGCCACCGCCAGGATCCAGTGGAGCAGCTCTAATTATGATTATATGATCGTAGACGGCGAGAAATATCTGCCTGTCAATGAGGACGGCGGAAATTCTGTTTTTGAAATACCGATCCTGGCTGTAGACGAGGAAATGCCGGTGATCGCAGACACTACAGCTATGGGGGCTCCCAGAGAAATCCAGTATACCCTTACCTTCTATTCTGCCTCCATCGGCTCCAAAAGCCAGATGCCCCAGGAAGCAGCCAAAAGAGTTGTTGCAGTGGCATTGGTGATCATAATAGGCGGAGGCATCCTGAACTACTTTGTAAATAAAAGAAATCGTTGTTAATGATTATCCATCATCTTATGCTTCTGTTTTCTGTTTTTTAACATGAATCTGCAGCTGATTATAGGGAATCTCAATACCATTTGCGTCAAAGGATTCCTTGATCAGCTCATTCAGGCGCCATTTTGCCGGCCAGTATTTATCTGTGGCCACCCACACCCGTAATCCCATGATCACAGCACTTTCTCCCAGCTCATCCACAAATACCACCATTCCCTTATCATCCTTAGTATCTTCATCATTGTGGAGGATATCCTCCAGAAGCTCTTTTGCTTTATGGATATCTGCATCATAGGAAATTCCCACCTTGATTTCCAGCTTTCGCAGATCCCTGGCAGTCACATTGGTAATAATACTGCTTGACAGGGTTCCGTTTGGGATCACAATATGCTTATTATCAATAGAAATCAGAGTGGTATAGCAGATTTCAATTTTATATACTGTACCCTCACATCCATTCTGCTGGGCAATGATAATATAATCTCCTACCTGAAATGGCTTAAAAGTAAGAAGAAGGACTCCGCCTGCAATATTTGCCAGGCCCCCCTGTAAAGCCAGACCTACAGTCACACCGGCAGTACCCAGAAGAGCCGCAACCGAAGACTCCTTCACTCCGAAATGAGTGGCGATGGTAAATACCAGCAGAATATAGAGACAGACTCTCAGCAGAGAGCCGATAAACTGCACAACTCCTTTATCTACAGAAGCCTTCTCCATAGAGGCCTTGATCAGATAAATGATCCACTGGATCACCTTCCTGCCTCCGATAAAGATTAGGATCGCAGCTACAACCTTCAGTCCAAATTTCGTAAGCTCAGGCATATAATCCGTAAAATATTGTCTGTAATTATCTAATGTATTAACTGCCTGCTGCACTTCCTGTTCCAAATAATCTACTCCCCTTTCCTGTTCTTCAAAATCAGTAAACTTTTGATTTCAATATGATAGCATAACACGGACCATACTATGTAACAAGAATTTATTTCTGTTCTGAAATAGCCTAAAGAGAGAAAATCCCCGCCAGCCCGGCGGGGATTCATTCTCTATCTCTCCAATATAAATGTTAATGCACACTGAATAACCAGTATCAGGGGGACACCCAGATAAAATTTTGCTTTTCTTGTTTTGTGGTGAAAAACATACATTCCCATCCAGGCTCCCAGGGACCCTCCCACTGCTGCCAGAAACAGCAGCCGGGATTCAGGAATGCGCCATCTGCCTGATCTCGCTCTCTGCTTATCTATACCATAAACCAAAAACGTACAGATATTAACAGCGATCAGATACACCCATATTGGCTGTGCTACTGTTATTCCTGTCATAATCCCTCCTGTTCGGACAGTTTCTGTCAGCTCTGCAGGCTCAGGATAACTGCCTCAAAATTCTCATCAAAACCGTCGTATTTCAGCTCCAGAGGCTCTTCCACGCCCAGACTTAACACGCCCAGAATAGACTTGGCATCAATAGAAAACTTTCCTTTTGCTATAATATCAATATCAAAGGGACATTTCATTGCTGCGCTTACCAGCTTCTTTGCTTCTTCCACATCATTGATCCTGATCATTTTGTTTGTCTCTTTCATATTTCATAATCTCCTGATCTTATACTTTTTTGTTGCTTTTTCGTCCACGTGGTATTATACTTGTTACCACATCTGAATACCAACATAAAATTTCTATATCAGTTATCACAAATTTATATATTTAAGAAGGAGTTTATAAAGCATGATTCTTGATTACTATCGAATTTTTTACTATGTTGCCCAGTATAAAAGCTTTTCCAAAGCTGCCGAGGTAATGGGAAATAATCAGCCCAATATTACCCGCTGTATGAACATTCTGGAAAATGAACTGGGCTGCAAACTGTTCATCCGCTCCAACAGAGGTGTCCAGCTTACAGTAGAAGGAGAACGCCTTCATAACCATGTGTCCATCGCCATGGAGCAGCTTGTGGCCGGCGAAAATGAACTTCTGAAAGAAAAGGGTCTGGAAAGCGGTCTGGTAAATATCGGAGCCAGCGAAACTGCCCTCCGCCTGATCCTGCTGACAGAACTGGAATCCTTTCATCACCAGTATCCCCATGTAAAGCTGCGCATCTCCAACCACTCCACACCACAGGCAATACAGGCTTTGGAAAATGGTCTGGTGGATTTTGCAGTGATCACCACACCTATCGCACTGAAAAAGCCACTGCAGAGAATCCCCCTCTTTTCTTTCCGCGAGGTTCTGCTGGGAGGACCGGAATTTGCAGATATGGCCTCCACCCCTCACCACCTGGCAGATCTCCAGGATATCCCTCTGGTGGGAATCGGTCCCGGTACCAGCACCCATGAGCTTTATACTCAGTTTTTTATGCGTCACAATCTGCCCTTTTCACCGGATATGGAGGTTGCCACCACAGATCAGGTATTCCCCCTGATCCAGCACAACCTGGGCATTGGCTTTTTCCCGGAGGCTCTGGCTGCAGAACATATTGCCATGGGAAAAGTTGTGCAGATTCCTCTTCTGGAAGCTTTGCCCGAACGAAAGATCTGTCTGATCCGCAATGTAAAGCGTCCCCAGAGTATTGCCGCCCGCTGCCTGGAAGAACACCTTACCTCGCACCGTGAAAAGGCAGAATAACAGATACACAGGCAGCAAAGCTTTTATTAATTCAGTCCCTTCATAGACAGGCTGATACGTTTCTTCTTCAGATCCACACCAATTACCTTTACATCCACAACATCTCCCACGCTCACTGCTTCCAGTGGGTGCTTGATGAATCTCTCTGTCATCTGGGAGATATGTACCAGACCGTCCTGATGTACGCCGATATCTACGAAAGCACCGAAATCAATAACATTACGGACGGTTCCCTTCAAAATCATTCCTTCCTTCAGGTCTTTCATTTCCAGCACATCAGAGCGGAGAATTGGCTTTGGCATATCCTCACGAGGGTCACGGGCCGGTTTCTCCAGCTCCTTCACAATATCCCTGAGGGTAATCTCACCGATTCCCAGTTCTTTGGCCATCTTCTTATAATCTCTTACCAGAAGTGAAAGTCCCAGCAGATTTCCTGCTGCAATATCCTTTGTCTTGTAGCCCAGCTTATCCAGAAGTGCACTAGCAGCCTCATAGCTCTCAGGATGTACACTGGTAGCATCCAGCGGATTCTTTCCTCCTGAAATACGCATGAAACCGGCACACTGCTCATATGCCTTTGGTCCTAATTTAGCAACCTTGAGAAGCTCTTTTCGGTCTGTAAACTGACCGTTTTCCTCTCTGTAAGCTACAATATTCTTTGCGATCACCTTACTGATACCGGAAATATACTCCAGCAGGGAAGCAGAGGCTGTATTCAAATCAACTCCAACCTTATTTACGCTGTCCTCTACTACACCACTCAAAGCCTCATCCAGCTTTTTCTGGTTCATATCATGCTGATACTGGCCTACACCAATGGATTTCGGGTCGATCTTTACCAGCTCTGCCAGTGGATCCTGTACTCGTCTGGCAATGGAGGCTGCACTTCTCTGTCCCACATCAAAGTTAGGGAATTCCTCTGTGGCAAGCTTACTTGCAGAATATACAGATGCACCTGCCTCATTAGTAATCACATACTGTACCTTCTTCTCCGGAATCTCCTTGAGCATATCTACGATCACCTGCTCAGATTCACGGCAGGCAGTTCCATTACCTACAGAGATCAGGGAAACACCATATTTATCAATCATCTTCTCTACTGTGTCCTTGGCAGCACGGATCTTCTTCTCTGTGGTAGGCGCTGTAGGATATACCACTGTGGTATCCAGAACCTTTCCGGTTGCATCTACAACAGCCAGCTTACAGCCTGTACGGAATGCAGGGTCCCAGCCCAGCACAACTTTTCCTGCAATTGGAGGCTGCATGAGAAGCTGCTCCAGATTTTTGCCAAATACATGGATGGCACCATCCTCTGCCTTGTCTGTAAGATCACTGCGGATTTCTCTCTCAATTGCCGGACCAATAAGGCGCTTATAGCTGTCCTCTGTCACTTCCTTCAGAATCGGGGTAGTATTAGGATTATCACCGGTGATCACTCTTTTGTTCAGATAGCGGAGAATATCCTCCTCCGGTGCGTTCACCTTTACAGTAATAAATTTTTCTTTTTCCCCTCTGTTTAATGCCAGAATTCTGTGACCTGCAAGCTTTTTCACCGGCTCTTCAAAATCATAATACATTTCATATACAGACTGCGCTTCCGGATCCTTGGCTGTGGAGGAAATACTTCCGTTTTTCGCTGTCAGATTACGGATATAAATACGGTAATCTGCCTCATCAGAAATACGCTCTGCAATAATATCCTTCGCACCGTTTAAAGCCTCTTTTACATTCTTGACACCCTTTTCTTCAGAAACATAGGCTTCCGCTTCCTCTTCCACTGTCTTGTCTGTCTTCTGCAGCAGGATAATATCTGCCAGAGGCTCCAGCCCCTTCTCTTTTGCAATAGTAGCACGGGTGCGGCGTTTCGGACGGTATGGACGGTAAAGATCCTCTACCACTACCAGAGTCTGAGCCTCCAGAATCTGTTTCTTAAGCTCAGCAGTCAGTTTACCCTGATCCTCAATACTTTTTAATACCTGATTCTTCTTATCCTCCAGATTTCTCAGATAAGACAGCCTCTCATAAAGGATACGGAGCTGCTCGTCATTCAGAGAACCTGTGGCCTCTTTTCTGTATCGTGAAATAAATGGGATCGTGTTGCCCTCGTCAATCAGCTTGACTGCAGCTTCCACCTGCCATTTTTCTACTTTTAATTCCTGTGTAATTACCTGAATAATATCCATATAGTTTCTTCTATTCTCCTCTTATCGGTTTACTTTATAATGCTTACTTGATTCGGTTAAAGTATTCATCCCAGGGTTTTGGCTCGTTGTCCTCTTCCTCCGGTTGTTCTTCCTGAGGTTTCTTTTCCTCCTGAATGTCATCTGCTGCCTGTGGCTGTTCTGCGCTTTCGTTATCCGCACTTTCCCGGGATTCCGGATCCGGCTGCATATTCCATGAATCTGTCTTCTCAGCTCTGTCATCCTGGTCTGCCTCTGAATTTACAGCTACATCCGCCTCTGTATCCACAGATTTAAAATATGGTCCCGGCTGATAACCATAAGCCGGAGACTCAGCTTCTCCCGCTCTCTTCAGTTCCCCCTTCAGATCACGGTAGAACATAGTCTCTGTCATAGTCATATAAGGCAGGATCCATAAAAGTGCAATATAAAATGTAAAAACAGAAAGAAGCATCAGTGGAACAAAGCTAAGCTTCAGCAGAAAATATCTCCAGAAATTCCCCCTCATCATCTCTATGCTTTCCTTCAGTGCATCCATCCCCTTTGTCTGAGGGTTATCAGCCAGAATATAATAGGTCATTTCCAGCGGAATCGTAATGATCTCATAAACAACAGTTCCGATGATCATCAGCACCCCACTTTTCGCAGCCATCTCCATCATCAGATTCATATCTGGGATATCTGTGGGAAGTGAATATTCATAAATCGTATACGGAAGCATGGTCAGCACATTGATAAATGCCAACACAAAGGTTGCTGTGATCACTCTGTCCGGATATTTCTTAAAAAAATAAAACAGATCATTCAGTGAAAACTCTTTGTTTCTGGCAATATTCAGGTACATATAGAGCATTCCTGCAGAAATCACGTTGATCAGAATACTGATAATAAAACTGAATACATATCCCAAAGCTATATTCAGCTTAGAATTTTCCGGAAATAATGCGCTGGAAATCCATCCGCTTCCAAAACTTAAAATGATCAGTACAACAAATGCCAGGATCACTGTCCCCATCTTTTCCGCCAATACCTCCCGGGCACGTTTCTTTAATTCTTTTGTTGGTGTCATGAAAAACTCCTCTTCAATAACTAACCTGCGATGTCATAATTTTTATAACGCCGCAGGTTTTGCAGGATTCTTATCATCAGCGGATAAAATCATCCGCTTCGCTATTTGCCTGATTCAGTTCTGTCAGTCTGCCAGATTAAATGCATCATGTACTGCATTCATGGCACGTACTCCATCCTTCTCACTGATCAGCACAGTTACACGGATCTCAGAGGTGGAGATCATATTAATATTCACGCCCTCATTATAAAGGCTTTCAAACATTTTTGCGGCAACACCGGGATTACTCATCATCCCCGCTCCTACGATAGAAAGCTTGGCAATATTTCTCTCCGCATGGAGCTCCACATATCCCAGACGTGCCTGATTTGCTTCCAGCACTGCCATGGCATCATCCAGATCATTCTCATTGACCGTAAAGGAGATATCCTTGGTACCGGCACGTCCGATAGACTGCAAGATCACATCTACATTGATATTCTTCTTTGCAAGTGTATCAAATAATTTAAAAGCAACACCGGGAGTGTCTTTCAATCCAATTACTGCGATCCGCACTGCATCTGTATCCAGTGCCACACCGCTGATCAACATTCTTTCCACTGTAACTTCCTCCTTTACTACAGTTCCCTCGCTGTTATTCAGGCTGGAGCGCACAACCAGAGGCACTCCGTATTTTTTGGCCATTTCCACGGAACGGTTATGAAGTACCCCTGCGCCCAGAGTTGCCAGATCCAGCATCTCATCATAGGTGATCTCCTTAAGCTTTCTCGCCTTGGGAACCTTACGCGGGTCTGCAGTGTATACACCATCCACATCCGTATAAATCTCGCAGGCATCCGCATGGAGTGCTGCTGCCAGGGCTACTGCTGTTGTATCGGAACCGCCTCTTCCCAGAGTAGTATAATCATCATATTTATTGACTCCCTGAAAGCCGGTGACAACTACAATTTTCCTGTTTTCCAGTTCTCTTTTAATACGTTCTGTATCAATTCTTTTCAGCCTTGCATTCCCATGGGTGCTGGTAGTGTGCATGGAAACCTGAAAAGCATTCAGGGATACAGCGGGAATTCCCAGTTTGTCCAGTGCCATAGCCATCAATGCCACAGACATCTGCTCTCCGATGGTAAAAAGCATATCCATCTCTCTTTTAGGAGGTTTCTCATTTACATCCTTTGCCATAGCGATCAGTTCATCTGTATATTTTCCCATAGCAGACAGAACTACCACCACATCGTTTCCCTTCCTGTACTCTTCCACACAGCGGGCAGCCACATTGAAAATACGTTCTTTATTTGCAACAGAAGTTCCGCCAAATTTCTTGACAATCAACATTGTTTCTTACTTCCTCCATTATCCCTATATCAGTCTTTCACTCTGATTTTTGCAAGGACTTTATCTCCCAGCTTTTCAGCCTTCGCACAAAATTCTCCCTGTGTCATGTCCGTCGTAATAAAAGCACATTCCTCCGGCAGCTGATCCAGACAGATCATCTCTGCATTTTCAAATACTTCCTTTGCTTCCTCTGCAGCCTCTTTTTTGACTCTTACAAAAAATCTTCCGGATACCTGATCCAGTGGTCTCAGCTTTGCAGGAGTACTGTTCCAGTTGGTAAAAATATTGGTATGCAGATGCTTGGCAGCGTCTACAATATCTCCTACTACTGCACTTGCAGTAGGAAGCTTGCCTGCGCCACTTCCATAGAACATTGCATCCCCCAGCATATTTCCATGTACAAAGACTGCATTAAATACATCATTTACACTGTAAAGTGGACTGTCCCTGCCGATCAGGAAGGGAGCTACCATTGCATAACAGGTACCATCCGCATTTCTGCGGCTTGTACCCAGAAGCTTAATGGTTCTGCCCAGCTTTGCAGCATACTCCATATCCTCAGGTGTGATTTTTGTGATGCCCTCTGTGTAAATATCCTTATAATCAAAATATTCACTGTATGCCAGAGAAGACAGGATTGCTATTTTACGGCACGCATCATATCCCTCCACATCTGCTGTGGGATCTGCCTCCGCGTAACCCTTCTGCTGTGCTTCCTTTAAAACAGTATCAAACTCACAGCCCTCTGTGCTCATTTTATAAAGCATGTAATTTGTAGTACCATTAAGAATACCTGTTACCTCATCGATCTCATCTCCTGTAAGAGAAGAATTGATCACACGGATAATCGGAATACCGCCGCCGCAGCTTGCCTCAAATAAGAAATTAATACTCTTTTCTCTGGCAATATCCATCAGCTCGCGTCCCTTGTCCGCAACCAGTGCCTTATTGGATGTGCAGACATTTTTTCCTGCCAGAAGTGCTTTTTTGACAAAAGTATACGCAGGCTCCACGCCTCCCATTACTTCCACAACAATATCCACTTCCGGATCATTAACGATCTGTTCGTAATCGTGAACCAGGATTTTCTCCACCGGGTCTCCCGGAAAATCCCTCAGATCAAGAACATATTTAACATTGATTTCCTGTCCGGCACGTTTGTTAATACTCTCGTGGTTTGTATTGATTACATCTACCACACCGCTGCCTACTGTGCCGTATCCTAAAACTGCTACATTGATCATTTTTTTACTCCCTGCCTAATATTTTCAGATAGTGAATTCCCTCACTGTGCTCAATGGTATCTACCATTCCCTCTGCATCTCCCTCACCCGGAAGAATATCCACACTCAATGTAAGTGTTGCCACTCCATTAATGGGAATACTCTGATGAATGGTAAGGATATTTCCGTGAAACCGGGCAATTGTCTGCAGGACAACAGATAAAAGTCCGGGCTCATCATCCATCTGGATGATAAATGTGATAGTTTTTCCCTTGGTTTCCTCGTGGAAAGGGAATATATCATCCTTATATTTGTAAAAGGAGCTCCTGCTGATATCGGTCTGCTCTGCTGCGTCCTGAACTGTGCTGACTTTACCGGAATCCAGAAGCTTTTTAGCCTCTACTACTTTCAGAAGGACTTCAGGCACTGCCCGCTCCCTCACTACATAATATTTCTTCTTTTCTGCTGGAGTTTTTGACATATCTCTCTCCTGTCTGTTTCTTAAAGACATTTGTTTTTATACACTGGATATGTTACCATACACGAATTAAATCTGCAATCATTTTATAAATAAAAGAAGCTGCCGCAACAGACACATTGACAGCAGCTTCAGACACTCAATCTCTAAATGCGATTATTTCTTCAGTGCGATCCATTTCAGGTATGCATTGATAAAAAGATCAATGCCTCCATCCAGCACTGCATCCACGTTTCCGGTCTCCTCGTTGGTACGATGATCCTTGACCATAGTATATGGCTGCATAACGTAAGAACGGATCTGGTTGCCCCAGCCGATATCTGTCACTTCTCCACGGATACCGGAAAGCTTTGCTTCCGCTTCCTGCTGTTTGAGAAGATACAGTTTGGCTTTCAGCATCTGCATGGCTTTGTCCTTATTCATATGCTGGGAACGTTCATTCTGACACTGTACCACAATTCCTGTAGGGAAATGTGTAATACGGATAGCAGAAGACGTTTTGTTGATATGCTGACCACCGGCACCACTGCTTCGGTAGGTATCAATACGGATATCCTCATCATTGATCTCCACATCCAGATCCTTCTCAATATCCGGCATAACATCACAGGATACAAAAGAAGTCTGACGCTTGCCTGCAGCATTAAAGGGAGAAATACGTACCAGACGATGTACACCCTTCTCAGATTTCAGATATCCATAGGCATTGGTTCCGTTCACCTGGAAGGTTACTGACTTGATACCAGCCTCATCTCCGTCCAGATAATCCAGTACCTCCATGGAAAATCCCTTCTTATCCGCCCAGCGGCAATACATACGGTAAAGCATACTGCACCAGTCACAGGCCTCTGTACCACCGGCTCCGGCATTCAGCTTAATAATGGCATTCTCACTGTCATACTCTCCGGAAAGAAGAGTCTTGATCCTGATACTGTCAAAATTCCTCTGAAATTCATCCAGCATTTCCTGGATCTCAGGAATCAACTCCGGATCATTCTCCTCATAACCCATTTCAATCATGGTTTCCATATCCTCCATCTGTGTCACCAGACTCTGATAGGTCTCCATGTCATCCTTCATGTCTTTTAATTCTTTCATCTTCTTCTGAGAAACTTCTGCATCATCCCAGAAATCAGGCGCTTCCATCTCGCGCTCTAATTCTTCGACCTTCTGCTCCTTATTAGCCAGGTCAAAGTGAATCCCTCACTTCCACTAATGGTTCTGTGTATGTTGCAAGAATACTCTTGAACTGATCTAATTCAACCACAGCTTCACCCACTTTCTTATTTTATTTCAATTTACTCACTCTCTGGTGGTAACTCTCCAAAGATAATAGCATACCATTGAAAAAAATACAAATGAAATCTGTATGGAAAATATCAATCCTTATGAGAAAAAGCTTTCTGCCACACTGACATCTGCAATGTACCCTACAGTTCCTGTCATGTAGATGGTCTCATCCTCTGCAATATCAATCTGTATCATACCGCCAGGCTGGTTTACATTAATCCTGGATTCTACCAGTCCCAGCTTATAGGCTGCCATTGCAGCCGCGCAGCTTCCGGTACCGGATGCCTTGGTATATCCGGAGCCCCTCTCCCAGATTTCAATATCCAGATTTCCTTTATCAATCTGATGGCAGATCTGCAGATTCATTCTCTCTGGAAATTCATCTGCGTTTTCCACATAAGGTCCCAGGTTCTTTACCTGATCTTCACTGACCTGATCTGTAAAAATAATACAATGGGGATTTCCTACAGTCAGGCAGGTAGCCTTATATTCCTTCTTATTAAAAATAAAGGATTCATTAATCACTTCCCGCATTTCCCCTGTTACAGGAATTTCCCTGGAAACAAAGGAGGCCTTGCCCATATTCACCCTGAATTCCGTAGCACGGCCATTCAGACATTCAACATGAATGGTTCCTGACAGAGTTTCAATATCAAATTTTTTCTCCGTCACATATCCCTGATCCATCAGATATTTGGCAAAAATGCGGACTCCGTTACCACTGATCGCAGATTCACTTCCATCTGCATTATAAATGCGGACGCCCAGCTTTCCTTCCATCTCCACCGGTCCATACAATACACCGTCTGCGCCAAGTCCGAAACCTCTCTGGCAGAGAAGTGCCACCTTTTTCCCCTGAAGCTCTACTTTGTTTTTCTTTGGATCCAGGATCAGATAATCATTCCCAAGTCCCTGATATTTACTCATAATAATTGTATGATTCATAATTTTATTCCCCTTTACCTTAACAATGAAACGAAGATCAAAAAATATTTTGCAATCAGTTTTATTTTCTATTATTATATATTTAATTTTTTACTATGTATATAGATTAAACTGCGCTTTATATTGCAAATAGTGCGGTAATAACAGAAAAAAAAGACTGCCATACCAACTTCCTGATATCACAGTCTTTCCCATACGCATCACCTGCCTATTCAGTTTTCTATTTCTTTACCCATTCGAAATAGTTACAAAGCTTTTCTATTAACTTTGTGTTTTTATGATACTATTATCTTTATCTAATGTCAATATTTTTATAGCATATTTTTTTCATCTTGTTCTTGCAGTATTACAAGGGCAAATGATATGATATGGAAAGGAGGATAGACAAATGTTTTTCACAGATCAAAATGAACCATCCGAAAAAACAGGATATCTCAATGAAGCCTTTCGCCTTTTTCATCTCAGGGATCAGGCCAGCCAGGAGTTTTCCTGGCATTATCATGATTTTCATAAAGTAGTGATCTTTCTCTCCGGGAAAGCCACCTACCATATCGAAGGCAGGTCTTACCCTCTGAAGCCCTGGGATATTCTTCTTGTAGACAGACATGCCATTCACAGACCGGAGATTGATTCTTCTGTTCCCTATGAACGCTTCATCCTCTGGATCCAGAATGATCTTCCACATCAGGAACTGCTCAGCTGCTTCCAGAAGGCCAGAGACCGTAGCTACAACCTTATCCGCCTGAGTTCCGGTCTACAGGAAAAATTAAAGGAAATTCTCTTCCAGCTTGAAGACTCTGCCAGAACCCAAGCCTTCGGACAGGACATCCTGACCCAGGCCCTGTTCCAGGAATTTATGGTATATCTCAACCGGATTTTTCTGGAAAAACAATATATTTATGATAAGAAGTCCTATTCCTACGACTCACAGATCGCCAGCCTTCTCCAGTATATTAATCACAATCTGCAGGCAGACCTGTCTGTGGAAAAGCTTGCCTCCAGATATTATGTGAGTAAATATCATCTTATGCGCAAATTTAAAGAAGAAACCGGATATACCCTTCACAACTATATCGTAAGCAAACGCCTTCTTATGGCCAGGTCCCTTATTGACCAGGGAATGCCTGTGATCAAGGCTGCCCAGGAAAGTGGTTTTGCAGAATACAGTACTTTTTCCAGAGCCTATCGCAAACAATTCCAGCAGTCTCCCGGAGCATCTAAAAAGCAGCAGACTCTCTGAGTCATCCCAGAGTGATCTGCTGCTTTTTCTCTTACACTTATTTATCTTATCTTTTCCTTTTACCTGTACCAAATGCACAGTAAAACACAAAACCAAGCAGTGCCAGTGCTACGATCATCCATCCAGCCAGCACTCCTGTTCCCATACCTGCAAATTTATCATAATATCCTTTCAGATAAATCACGATCACAATAGCAGGAATGCCATAAGCTACATAACCTCTCAGGCTCTTGGGAAATTTCATTCCTGCGCCTGCATTGGCTTCTGCAATAAAATTATCCCATCCCCAGCCATTTTTTCTGGTACAGAACAAAAGATATCCCAGGCTGCCCAGTGGCAGAAGGTTGTTGGAGACAATAAAATCCTCCAGATCCATAATGGTGCTTCCCTCTCCCAAAGGCTGAATGCCAGACCATACATTGAATCCCAGCACACATGGAAGGCTTAACAGTATTACCAGAACCGCACACACCAATACACTTTTCTTACGGTTCCATCCAAACAGTTCCATATTAAATGCGATCAGATTCTCAAATACAGCAATGATCGTTGAAATCGCTGCAAAACTGAGGAAAAGGAAAAACAGGCTTCCCCACAGCGCCCCTCCGCTCATTTTCGCAAAAATATTGGGCAAAGTGATAAAGATCAGGCTTGGACCTGCATCCGGCTGGATTCCATAGGAAAAACATGCCGGGATAATAATAAATCCTGCTGTCAGTGCCACAAAGGTATCCAGCACTGTAATACTTACTGCCTCCCCTGTCAGACTTCTGGATTTATCCAGATAGCTTCCGAAGATCAGCATGGCACCGATACCTATGGACAGAGTAAAGAACGACTGGCTCAATGCCGCAAAGATCACATTTCCCAGTCCTGCATCTCTGATTTTCTGAAAATCAGGAATCAGGTAGAATTTAATTCCCTCACCGGCTCCGTCCATCATCACAGAATGAACTGCCAGGACCAGCATAATGATCAGCAGAGCGCTCATCATTACCTTGGTGATTTTCTCAATCCCATTCTGCAATCCCATGAAGCAGACGATAAAGCCTATTACACAGACGATCACCATCCACAGGACCATGGTAGGTGCATCTCCCATCATATTGGAAAAAGCCCCTGTAACAGCCTCGGTATCCGCTCCCACAAAATCTCCCCGCAGGCTTTTAAAGCAGTAATACAGCATCCATCCGCCTACAGTAGTGTAAAACATCATCAGCATATAGCAGCCGATAATGCCTATGTATTTCAGAGGTTTCCAGCAGGTTCCCTCCGGTGCCAGCCTGTCAAAGCATTTTGCAACACTGACATGGCTTCCACGACCTACAGCGAACTCTGACACCAACACCGGAATTCCCAGGATCACCAGGAAACACAAGTAGATCAGAATAAAGGCTGCTCCGCCATATGCTCCGCATATATATGGAAACTTCCACACATTTCCTATACCAATGGCACATCCTGCAGACACCAGGATAAAGCCAAGGCGGGAGCCAAAAGACTCTCTTTTCATAATAATTTCCCCCTGTTGATATGATTTAACACATCAGCATCAGGCTGGTTTCTTGCGTCCGCAGCACTGTTTATATTTCTTTCCGCTTCCACATGGACACGGATCATTTGGGTATACCTTGATTTCCTTTCTCTGAACCGGCTTCTTCACACCACTGTCATCCTTGTTGGTTCCGGTAACCTTGGCAACCTGCTCTCTCTCTATCTTCTGCTCTACATGTACATGATACAGCATACGGAGAGTATCCTCCTGGATAGAATTGATCATTTCATTAAACATATCAAAGGCATTCATCTTGTACTCAACAACCGGATCTCTCTGTCCATAAGCTGCCAGTCCAATACCCTGACGAAGGATTTCCATATCATCAATATGATCCATCCATTTGCTGTCAATGCTCTTCAGCAGAACTACACGCTCCAGCTCACGAAGCTGCTCCGGTTCCGGGAACTCAGCTTCTTTTGCTTCGTAAAGCTTCACAGCCTCTTCCTTCAGTTCATGCTTGATCTCATTTCTTCTCTTGCCCTTTACACTCTCCTGTGTCAGAGGTTTGAGAGGAATGATCGGGCTGATCGCTCCGTTGAATTCATTCAGATCCCACTCTTCAGAATCTACATCATCAGAGAAGCACATATCCACATAGCTGTCTACAGTATCCTGGATCATATTGTAAATAGCATCCCGCATGTTCTCACCATCCAGCACCTGGCGACGCTCTTTGTAGATGATCTCACGCTGTTCATTATTAACCTGGTCATAATCCAGAAGATTTTTACGAATACCAAAGTTATTAAACTCAATCTTTTCCTGTGCTTTCTCAATAGCATTGGAAAGCATCTTATGCTCGATCTGCTCATTCTCGGCAACACCCAGAGATGTAAAGATCTTCATCAGTCTCTCAGAACCAAACAGACGCATCAGGTCATCCTCAAGAGAGATATAGAAGCGGGATTCACCCGGGTCTCCCTGTCGACCGGAACGTCCACGGAGCTGATTATCAATACGTCTGGATTCATGACGCTCTGTACCGATGATCATCAGGCCGCCGGCATTTCTTGCCACATCATCCAGCTTGATATCGGTACCACGGCCAGCCATGTTAGTGGCAATGGTAACTGCACCTGCCTGACCTGCCTGTGCTACGATCTCTGCCTCCAGTTCATGGAACTTGGCATTCAATACATTATGCTTGATTCCCTGTCTTTTCAGCATGCGGCTGAGTAATTCAGAAGTTTCAATTGTAATTGTACCAACCAGTACAGGCTGCTGTTTTGCATGAGCCTCCACTACCGCATTGACAACTGCATTGAATTTCTCTTTTTTTGTCATATAAACAGCATCTTCATGATCAACACGGATCACCGGTCTGTTAGTGGGGATCTCAACAACGTCCATTGCATAGATATCACGGAACTCTTTCTCCTCTGTGATAGCTGTACCGGTCATACCGCCCTTCTTGTCATATTTATTAAAGAAGTTCTGGAAGGTAATCGTTGCCAGAGTCTTGCTCTCACGTTTGATCTTAACATGCTCTTTTGCTTCAATTGCCTGATGAAGTCCATCGGAATAACGACGGCCCGGCATAATACGTCCGGTAAATTCATCTACGATCAGGATCTCGTCATCCTTTACTACATAATCCTGATCCTTATGCATCAGGTTATGTGCGCGAAGTGCAAGAGTGATGTTGTGCTGGATCTCCAGATTTTCCGGATCAGCCAGGTTCTCAATATGGAAGAAATTCTCAACCTTATGAACACCCTGTTCTGTCAGATTGACGATCTTATCCTTCTCATTTACAACGAAGTCACCGGTCTCGATAACCTCCTCACCCATAATGGCTGCCATCTTGGTCATTTCATGGCTGGCTTCTCCACGCTCTAACTGCTGCGCAAGGATATCGCAAGCCTCGTATAACTTGGTTGACTTACCGCTCTGTCCGGAAATAATCAGAGGGGTACGTGCCTCATCGATAAGAATGGAGTCCACCTCATCGATGATACAGTAGTGCAGATCTCTCTGAACCAGCTGTTCTTTATAGATAACCATATTGTCACGCAGATAATCGAAACCAAGCTCATTATTGGTGACATAAGTAATATCACAGTTATATGCAGCACGGCGCTCATCCTGCTTCATATCATTCAGTACAACGCCTACTGTCAGTCCCAGGAATCTGTGGATCTGTCCCATCTCATCTGCATCACGCTTTGCCAGGTAATCATTGACAGTTACGATATGCACACCTTTGCCCTCCAGGGCATTCAGGTAAGAAGGAAGAGTAGCTACCAGAGTTTTACCTTCACCGGTTCTCATCTCTGCGATACGGCCCTGGTGGAGAATAATACCACCGATAAGCTGTACACGGAAATGCTCCATGCCCAGAACACGCTTGCCGGCCTCACGGACAACTGCGAATGCCTCCGGAAGAAGATCATCCAGTGTCTCTCCCTCTTCCAGACGTTTCTTAAACTCTCTGGTTTTTCCTTTCAGTTCCTCATCACTTAACTTCTGCATCTCCGGGCGCAGGCTTTCAATCTTGTCCACCAAAGGCATAATACGCTTTACCTCTCGCTGGCTGCGGCTCCCGAATACTTTTGAAAACATATTCATAAATTTAACTCCCGTTTATCTTTTTTAGAGCATACACTATCTCATTTAATACACAACAATGAACATTTTAACACTTTCCATGGCGGAACACAATAAATATTTCATGAACAAACCAAGAACAAAACCACAAACCAGAGACTTAACTTCTGCCTGTCTTTACAATCAGACGACCATAAGAAGCCAGTTCCTTCTCTGCCTGTACAAAATCCGGCAGGTGCCATTCCCAGTTAGGGGAACCGATGGTTCCAGGTGTATTGATATGGCCCTCTTTTCCAAGTCCAAGAATATCTGCCAGCGGAATAATAGCATATTCTGCCTGATTACCCAGAGTATAAGCCAGCACTCTGTCTTTTACAGATCCCTGTTTTGCTCCATTGCGCTTCAGGAATTTGCGGAATTTTCTCTTGGCTGCCGTGCTGAGTCTGCCATACCATTCCATCACTGTATCATTATCATGAGTTCCTGTATAGAAGATCATATTTTCCACATCATGGAAAATATCCCGGGCATATTTTCCACCTGTTTCAACAGAGAAAAGGAAGACCTTCATCCCTTTCAGATGGTAATGATCCTTCAGGGTAAGTACTTCCGGACGGAGATCTCCCAGATCCTCAGCCACCAGATTCAGCCCCGGAATCTTCTCCTGCAGAATATCAATAACCTCATAACCCGGTGCCTCGATCCACTCCCCTTCAATGGCAGTAGGACAGGAAGCAGGAATCTTCCAGTATGTGTCAAATGCACGGAAATGGTCAATACGGATAATATCAAAGAGCTTATTGCTATATCCTATTCTGTCTGTCCAGAACTGATAGTCCTGCTCTTTCATATGCTCCCAGTCATAGATCGGATTTCCCCATCTCTGGCCCACAGCGCTGAAATAATCTGGTGGTACCCCTGCAATAAAAATCGGACGTCCATCTGTATCCAGAAGGAAATTATCCTTGCCGCCCCACACATCCACAGAGTCCTGTCCCACATAGAAAGGAACATCTCCCATAATCTGGATTCCCGCTTCATTGGCAGCTTTCTTTACTTTCATCCACTGGGTATAGAAAATATACTGAAGGAACATCTGGTATCTTGCTTCTGCCTCTGCCTCTGTATCCAGTACATGTCTGTTCTCCGGCCAGGTACGGTCTTCCTCTGGCCATTCATTCCAGCAGGCTCCGTTGTTTGCTTTCTTTAATGCACGGAAAACACCATATTCATAGACCCAGGATTGAGCAGCAAACTCTTTATACTCTTGTTTCTCATAGCCCTTTTGCTCCACAAAAGCCATAAATGCCGCTCTCAGATAGGGCTCTCTGTACTGACGGACTCTTTCATAATCCACTTTTTTACACTTTTCCAGAAAAGGCATTGGCGATTTTTTGAGCAGTCCCTCTTCTGCCAGAGTATCCAGACTGATATAAATATCATCTCCTGCGCAGGAAGAATATGGCTGATAGGGAGAATTTCCATATCCTACAGGGTTCAACGGAAGAATCTGCCAGATTCTGACATGATTTTTCTTTAACAATTCTATAAAATGAAATGCTGCTTCGCCAAGCTCTCCTGCACCTACACTGGACGGAAGTGCGGAAACTGGCATTAAAACTCCGGCTTCTCTCATAATGTTCTGTTCCTCTTTTCTTTTCAGGATTTTTTACAGCTGTCTTTTTTCACAGTTGCAATTTCCTTACATTTTATCATATTTTCCATACTACGTCAAAACTCACAGACAAATAAAAACAGCCAGGCCGGAACCTGGGAAATTTCCCTTTTCCAAACCTGGCTGAATTTCTATAATCTTTTAAAATTTGTGAAACAATGTACTAAAATTCCGGCTCGATCAGTCCGTAAGTATTACCTTTACGTTTGTACACTACATTTACCTGATCTGTCTCTGCATTATAGAATACAAAGAAATTATGTCCCAGAAGCTCCATCTGTACACATGCATCCTCCGGATACATTGGCTTAATACCAAATTTCTTGGTACGGATGATCTTAACTTCTTCGTCTTCCTCGTAATCCTTGTCCAGATATGCTTTCTGGAAATTGGCTGCTGCCTGCTGTTTGTCTACCAGTTTATTTTTGTATTTGCGAAGCTGACGTTCGATGACCTCTTCCACAAGATCAATAGATACATACATATCATTGCTGATCTGCTCAGAACGGATGATGTTGCCTTTTACAGGAATTGTCACTTCGATTTTCTGTCTTTCTTTTTCAACACTTAAAGTTACTACAACCTCGGTGTCAGGAGTGAAATACCTTTCCAGTTTGCCGAGCTTATCCTCTACCGCCGTTCTCAGTCCCTCGGTAACTGCTATATTTTTTCCGCTGATGATAAATTTCATGCTTCCATCCCCTTTGCTGTTTGATGAACCTATTATAACACACCTTTCCGAATTTTAACATCATTTTATAAAAATTTCACATTTTTTCTGTTATTTTCCTATGTATTCTCTAATTCCTGCCGCAATTATAAAGATCATGTAGATCCAGTATACCTTTTAGCGCAGTTCTGCAAGCTCTCTGAACGGGATTTTCCCTCCAAAAAGATCCAGCGCACTGCCTACCGTAACATCCAGATTGTTTTTTCCATATTTTCTTAGGATTTCAATATCAGCCATAGAACCAACACCTCCGGCATAGGTAACCGGCCGCTTTGTATAACCGCTGAGGAGCTCCGCCAGCTCCGTCTCTACTCCATGGGCTTTTCCTTCTACATCCACTGCATGTACCAGAAATTCATCACAATGTTCACCCAGCTCTTCCATAGTCTCCAGAGTTACCGGTACATCTGTAAATTTTTGCCAGCGGTCTGTAACTATATAATAGCTGTTTCCCTTTTTTCTGCAGCTCAGATCCAGGACCAGATGTTCCCGTCCTGCAGCCTGCTCCATTTCCTCCAGTTTTTCCCAGGAAATCCTGCCATCCCTGAATACATAAGAGGTAACGATTACATGGCTGGCTCCTGCATCCAGATAAGCACCGGCATTTTGAGGATTCACCCCACCTCCAAGCTGCAGACCTCCGGGATAAGCCTTCAGCGCCAGAAATGCCTGTGCCCTGGTTGCCTCATAATATGGGGAATCCTGGCTGTTAAGAAGGATCACATGCCCGCCGCTTAAGCCAGCTTCCCTGTATAGCCTGGCATAAAATGCACCGTCCTGTTCTGACACAAAATTCTCCTCTGCCTGATCCTGTACATCCGTCAGGCTTCCTCCTACTATTTGCTTTACTTTTCCGTTATGTATGTCAATACATGGGCGAAATCTCATATTCTTTTCTACCTCCGTATATTTTTATCTGCAGTGGCTGCCGCCTTACACTTTATCATGATAATACCATAAATTATCTCAATACCGCAACCCGGGACTTACAGTGCGGATTTATTGTGTTACTGTTCACTTCGTTCCCAGCAACACGCTTCGCGATGCACAGAATTTATGCTAATCGCATAAATTCGCGCGACATGTCTCGGGTTTTCTGTGACCTTCGCTCACAAAAAACACCTCGCGGGATATTACCAGTGAACAGTAACTTTATTGTTACTGTTCACGTTACCGTTCTCAGTAACAATCCCATTCCATAAATCCGCACTATCTGTCCCAAAAGCTTAGAGTTTACCTTCCTTCCGTGGCATTTCCCACTGCATCTCCTACATCCTCAACAGCATTTCCCACGCCTTCGCCCAGATCCTTTACACTGTTTCCAAGCTCACCGGATACAGTGCCATCATTGTTACTGTCTTCTTTTTTTTGCTCTTCCCTATTCTCATCTGTTTCCCTGTCATCTAAAGAATTCTCACTTGAAGAATTCTCATCTGCAGGATTCTCATCTGTGTCCTTCTTATCTACACTCTCATTTTCTGCCATATTTTCCTCTGTTGTCTTATTATTCTCTTTTTCCACCTCATCCGCATTATTATTACTGCTCCCACAGGCTGTAAAAATGCCCAGAGTCAGAATCAGCACAGCACCCACCAAAATTTTTTTTGCATTTTTTCTCATATTTTTCTCCCTTTCTCCGGGTCACTTCCACCCTGACAGGACAGATTCTTCCGGAATTAATATTGTATGTTACCGGTCACAGAGTACACAGTAACCTTTGTATATTTAATATGTGCAAAAAAATTTGTACTATACTGGAAAAACTTACTTTTTCGTGCTATTCTGATTATCAGTAACACATACCTTTTTTATTAATTTTACAGGAGATGTCTTATGAAGAGAAAAAGCAATATTTTTTTACTGTTCCTTACTGTATTTTTTCTTATTTTCAGCAGTAATGTAACTCAGGCTGCCACCATTTCTCTTTCCCGGCCCCAGACTGCTGCTTCAGGAAAGTTTGTTGCCTCCGGTAAATACTGGACCTATCAGTATGATGACAAGACAATTGCCAAAAATGAATTTCTGAAAATAGGAAAAAGAACTTATTACTTCAATAAATACGGATACCGCTGGTACGGCTGGCATACTGTCAACGGTAAAAAATACTACTTCGGCACTCGCTCCCAGGGATACCTGTTCCGTAACTCTCTGATTCACTATAAAGGAGATTACTACTATGCAGGAAAAGATGGAGCAGCAATTACCGGATGGTACACCGATGCCTCCGGCAGAAAATTCTATTTTGGCTCTGACTACAAAGCTGTCACAGGGCAGCAAAAGATCAAGAAAGTAAATTATTACTTTGACAACAGTGGAGTTCTGCATCATTCCGGATTAAATTACAATCTGTCATCTGACTGCGCACTTCTGATCAATGCAGACACCGGAAAGGTCATATACTCCAAAAACGCAGATGTACCTCATGCAAATGCAAGTACCACAAAAATCATGACCTGTATTCTTGCTCTGGAAAACTGCAAATTAAATGAAAAGGTGAAATTCTCTCCCTACGCAGCATCTATTGAAGCTTCCAAGCTCTATGCCAATGCAGGAGAAGTTTTTTACCTGCGGGATCTTCTATATTCACTGATGCTTCCCTCCCATAATGACACTGCAGTGGCCATTGCAGAACATGTCAGCGGTTCTGCCGACAAGTTTGTAAAGCTTATGAACCAAAAAGCAGCTGAAATAGGATGCACAAATACACATTTTGCTACCCCAAATGGACTGGATGCAGAATATAACCACTACACTACAGCTTCTGATCTTGCCAAAATTGCCCAATATGCACTTCGCAGCCAGACCTTCCGCAGCCTGATCCGGACAGGCTCTTATTCCTTCAGCAGTCTGAACACAGGACGCAGATTCTATGTAAGCACCACAAATGCTCTTCTGGGAAATGTTCCGGGTGTACAGGGAATGAAAACCGGATTTACCAACAAAGCCAAATACTGTTTCATAGGCTTATCCCAATCCAGTAAAGGCCATACCTATATTTCAGTAGTTCTTGGCGGTCCTACCTCTGCAGCCAGATGGCAGGATTCACGCATACTGCTGAATTATGCATATCTGCATTGATTCCATTGCCCAGGGTTTTCTCAATGTCAGAAAAAGGGGTACGCTCCTGACTTATAAAAAATTATAAAAAAAGAGGAAATACATTTACAGATAACATAAATGTATTTCCTCTTTTGTATTATTTAGCGCTGATCACATCGCTCATCTCATAACGTCCTGCCGGTTTACCTGCCAGGAACTTGGCTGCTTCAACTGCTCCCTTGCCAAATACGGCCTTGGAATATGCAGTATGCTTAAACTCGATCACTTCATCGGGACCTGCAAAGATCACTTCATGCTCTCCCACGATCGTGCCGCCTCGTACAGCAGAAATACCGATTTCCTTATCATCACGCATCTGACGTCTCTGGCTGCGGTCATAAGTATAATGATACTGGTTATCCATAGCCTCATTCAGGCTGTCTGCCAGAGCCAGCGCTGTTCCGCTGGGTGCATCCAGTTTCAGACGATGATGTTTCTCTACGATCTCCATATCGAAGCCTGCTGTAGCCAGAACTTTGGCTGCATCCTGGATCAGTTTCATCAATGTATTGATACCCAGAGACATATTGGCAGATTTCAGAACAGCTACTTTCTTCGCTGTCTCCTCTACCTTCGCAAGCTGCTCCTCGCTTAATCCCGTAGTACATAAAACTACCGGAAGCTTACGTTCTGCACAATAATCCAGAAGTGCATCTGTTGCTTTCGCAGAAGAGAAATCGATCAGAGCATCTGCTTCTACCTGACATTCTTTCATATTTGTGTAAACAGGATAACTGTTCTTACCCTGGTCTGCTACATCAATACCAGCTACGATCTCCGCATCCGGATCCTGTGCTACAAGTCCGGAAATCACCTGTCCCATGTGACCGTTGCAGCCATGCATAATAATCTTTACCATTTGTAATTTCCTTTCAAATTCCGTTGTCCTGTTCCTTATGCCAGTTTGATACCGAAGTCCTTCATAGCCTGTGCCAGAACTGCTTTATTTGCATCATCCATTTCTGTCAGCGGCATGCGAAGCGGGCCTGCTTCCTTACCCATCAGGTTCAGAGCTGCTTTTACAGGAATAGGATTTACTTCGCTGAATAATGCATGGATCAGTGGGATTGCCTTTAACTGGATCTCAGCTGCACCCTTTGTATCTCCCTCCAGGAATTTCATGACCATATCATGAGTTTCCTTTGGAGCCACGTTAGAAAGCACGGAAATCACTCCCAGTCCGCCAAGGGAAAGGATCGGCAGTACCTGGTCATCATTTCCGGAATACAGTTCAATGCATCCGTCAGCCATGGACATCATAGTTGCGATCTGTGACAGATCTCCGCTTGCAGCCTTAATACCAACGATATTCTTTACATTCTTTGCAAGAGCTACTGCTGTTGCAGGCTGAATGTTACATCCGGTACGGCTTGGTACATTATACATAATGATCGGAGTTTCCGGTACAGCTTCAGCGATAGCTGTATAATGAGCGATCAGTCCCTTCTGTGTTGCCTTATTATAATAAGGAGTTACTACCAGCAGTGCATCTGCGCCATAGGAAGCTGCCTCTTTTGACATCATGATCGCAGTTTCTGTACAGTTGGAACCTGTACCTGCAATAACAGGCACTCTTTTATTTACTTTGTCAATTGCAAATTTGATTGTTTTAAGATGTTCTCCATGTGTCATAGTAGATGATTCACCTGTGGTTCCACAGATGATAATGGCATCTGTACTGTTGGCGATCTGGAACTCCAGAAGCTCCTCCAGCTTGTCATAATTAACCTTACCATCCTCATACATAGGGGTTACGATCGCAACGCCCGCACCTTTAAAAATTGCCATTTGCTTTCCTCCTTATTCTTCTGTAGCTATTATTTTTATCATCAACTTTCTGTCTCAGTAACCTCTTTACTCCTCGCAATGCAGAAGTTCTGTAGTCAGCGTAGTTACACTGTCTGCATATTTACGCAGTCCCTCCGGCAAAACTCTTCCTGTAAGAATAATATGCATACTGTCATCCTTCAGCTTCAGGATTTCCTCCAGCGCCTCCTCTGTGGCAATTCCATAATCCAGCAGTCCCAGAATCTCATCCAGCAGCAGAACATCACATTCCTGAGTAGCAATTACTTTTCTAGCAAAATTCAATGCATTCAGGATATTATTATTTTCTTCCTCTTTTTCCTGATCATTAAGCTGCTCATAGCATTTTTCCATCTTTTCGAACCGGAAAATCTTGATATCCTGATTCTCCAGTTCCTCCAGGAAATCCAGTTCGCGCCGCTCCTTACCTTTCAGAAACTGAATAATGATCACACTCTTACCGTTGGCAGAGGCTCTCAGGCACTGGCCAACTGCCAGCGTAGTCTTGCCCTTTCCGCTTCCACAGTAAACTTCTGTAAATTCCTTTTCCATGACAGACAATTCCTCTTAATCTAATAAAATAATGTCAGAGTCAAAAGGTACCTGCCTCTGACCTGAATTGTTTTTGTTTTTTGAATACGCTTATATTACCTCAGTTTCTGAATAATTGCAAGTAAATGTTATTTCCCGGCGATTGTTCACAAGACCTTTTCTTTATTCTATATATTCCAGTTTGCTCACAGATACCTCATAAGCCACTCTTTTCTCTGTCTCATTTTCTCCTGTCCGTTTCATATATTCCCTGCTCTGGATTCTGCCCCAGATCAGTACATGGCCGCCCACTTCAAAGGCAGAAGCATATCGGGCATTTCTGCCCCAGCAGATGCAAGGTATGTAATCAGATTTTCCATAAGGTCTGTTCACAGCCAGAAGCAGATCCGCAATCTCCCGTCCCAGAGGAGTTTTTCGGTATACCGGAGGTTTACAGATATAACCATCCAGAAAAATCTGGTTTACCGGAACTGTATCATCTTCTTCCTCTACAAATTTCAGTTCTCTGGTAAACACAGAAAGCACCAGACGGTTATGCTTCTCCTCATGTCTGTTATAGGAACGAAACTGTCCGTGGATCTCCACATACTCTCCAATATAATCCTGTGTCACATCGATCAGCCGTTCAGAAATCATTACAGGAATCCTGTCCTCTGAATCGCTGAGCCTTTTTACCATAAGCTCTGTCATATAAAAGCCTTCACCAAACACTTGATGGCTGAAGGTAAATCCTGCTGCAATCTTGCCCATCATTGATACCTGATTGTTTTCAATAATTTTATCTGCCATAATTTGTTCTCCTTCCTCTCAGGACAGACTGCAGTTTCAGTTCTCCTGCCCTGGCGTACCTTATATTGTTCTTTATAAGGTTATGTACAGGCTTTCCTGTTTAGAACCAGAATCTGTAAAAATAAAAAAAATTATTTTAACACCTTGTAATCTGTGGAAAATGTGGTAAACTGGAAAATCGGGTAACTTATTGAAGAAAAAAACACATATAATAGGAATAAATACATTACCAATCATTCAGATTTAAAGAGGAAAGGAAATCATTTTATGAGAACAAAACGTGAAGACGTCCGTAACGTAGCCATCATCGCACACGTTGACCACGGTAAAACAACTCTGGTTGACCAGCTTCTGAAACAGAGCGGTGTATTCCGTGAGAACCAGGAAGTTCAGGAACGTGTCATGGACTCCAATGACATCGAACGTGAACGTGGTATCACTATTTTATCCAAGAATACTGCTATTCATTACAAAGATACAAAGATCAACATCATCGACACACCAGGACATGCTGATTTCGGTGGCGAGGTAGAACGTGTACTTAAGATGGTAGACGGCGTTATTCTTCTCGTTGATGCTTTCGAGGGTGCTATGCCTCAGACTAAGTTCGTTCTTAAGAAAGCCCTTGAGCTTGATCTTCATGTCATCGTATGTATCAACAAAATCGACCGTCCGGAGGCTCGTCCTGACGAAGTTGTAGATGAAGTTCTGGAACTTCTTATGGACCTTGGTGCTTCTGATGAGCAGCTTGACTGTCCGTTCCTGTATGCTTCTGCAAAAGCAGGTCATGCTGTGATCGACTTAAACGATACTCCTAAGGATATGGCTCCTCTGTTTGACGCTATCCTGAAATATATCCCGGCTCCGGAGGGAGATCCTGATGCAGATACTCAGGTTCTGATCAGCACCATTGACTACAACGAATATGTTGGACGTATCGGTGTAGGTAAAGTTGAGAATGGTAAGATTGCCGTTAATCAGGAGCTGACTCTGTTAAACCATCATGATCTGGACAAACGTAAGAAAGTTAAGATCAGCAAGCTCTATGAGTTTGACGGTCTGAATAAGGTTGAAGTAAAGGAAGCTACTATTGGTTCCATCGTTGCTATTTCCGGTATCGCAGACATCCATATCGGTGATACTCTCTGCGGTGGAGAAAACCCGGAGGCAATTCCTTTCCAGAAGATTTCCGAGCCTACCATTGCCATGAACTTCATCGTAAATGACAGTCCGCTGGCAGGCCAGGAAGGTAAATACATCACATCCCGTCATCTTCGTGACCGTCTCTACCGTGAGCTGAATACAGATGTCAGCCTTCGTGTAGAAGATACTGAAACAACAGAAGCCTTTAAGGTTTCCGGACGTGGAGAACTTCATCTGTCTGTCCTGATCGAGAACATGAGACGTGAAGGCTATGAATTTGCAGTAAGTAAACCGGAAGTTCTGTATAAAACAGACGAGCGCGGTAAGAAACTTGAGCCAATGGAAATCGCTTATGTAGATGTTCCAGAAGAATTTTCCGGTACTGTGATCCAGAAGCTGAGCGAACGTAAAGGTGAGCTGCAGGGTATGAGTACTGCCAGCGACGGCACTGTCCGTCTGGAATTCCACATTCCTTCCCGTGGACTGATCGGATTCCGCGGTGAGTTCCTTACTTCTACCAAGGGTACCGGTATCATCAATACTATGTTTGACGGATATGCTCCTTATAAGGGAGATTTCCAGTACAGAAAACAGGGATCTCTGATTGCTTTCGAAGCTGGCGAAGCTGTTACTTATGGTCTGTTCGCAGCCCAGGAGCGTGGTACTCTGTTTATCGGACCTGGAGCAAAGGTTTACAGCGGTATGGTCATCGGACAGAATGGTAAAGCCGAAGATATCGAACTGAACGTATGCAAGACCAAACATCTGACTAACACACGTTCTTCTTCCGCTGATGATGCACTGAAATTAACTCCACCAAGAGTTCTCAGCCTGGAACAGGCCATCGATTTCATCGACCAGGATGAACTCCTTGAGGTTACACCGGAGTCTCTCCGTATCCGTAAGAGACTTCTGGATTCCAGAGAACGTAAGAGAGCAGCTTTCAGAAAAGCCTGAAAATAAATCATCAAAAAAGATCCTGACGGGGACACAAGGCTCAAAGCCTTTCCCCTGACAGGATCTTTTTATTATCTGTGACAAAATTTTTCAAACTATATAAGCATCATATTATTTCTTACTGCGGTATGCTTCTGCTTCCCAATGTGTGATAAAGTATGTAATATCATCTGTCATGTGAAGCGGTCCGCCAAAGCTTTCTGCATATACTGCAAGCTTAATGGCATCTTTTACAAGAAGCTGTGCTTTTGCAGCTTTTCCCTTATCATCTTCCATGATAAAGGCGCCAACTCCCTGTACCAGGATCAGTCTTGGCTCTTTGTCATTCTCTGCCATAAATGCATCCAGCGCTGCTTTTGACTGATCAATATTTTCTACAAATAACGGATATGGTCCGCAGTATACAATGTGATCCGGTGTAAACGGCTTCAGAAGCGGTGCAGCCGCTGCTTTATCTTTTACAAAATGATCAGCTTCTGCTGCAGGTACCACTTCTACTGCATGTCCCAGTAACTGAGAAAGCTTCTCTGCTGCCTGCTCTTTTTCAGGTGTAACCGCATCACTGACATCAGCAGTTCTCTTTACCTGTTTCTCTAATTTACTGATCACGCCGTCAAATAAAACTCCAATTTCCTCTACAGTATTTGCTGCAACGAAGATTCCATGATTCTGAAGCAGAAGAACCTGAACATCTTTTCCAAATTCTTCTTTATAAGCATTCATCTTCTCATAGCAGATACGCGCAAGTGTATATCCGGGTTTGCAGATATCGATCCAGAGTACCTCTTTTCCAAGAAGCTGTTCACTGAGTTCCTTTGCCCCTTTTCCGCAGGTCAGTCCATTGACAAGTGTAGGATGAACATGCAGTACATATGTATAGGCAAATAAATTATGAAGCAGTGCTTCCACACTTGGACGTTTGGTTTTGTCAGCATCTGTTACTGCAGCCATAACATCTGCAAGATACAGTGATTCACGTTTGACATCATCTTCAGGATAATCTGTTTTCATGATCTCATTCAAACGTGCTCTGCTCATTTCCACAAATTCCTCTGCCTTGATTGTGGCAAGCTGTGTACCAGAGCCTTTTACATACAATGTGGTGTCGTCTTTTACAGAAGTATTACCGCCGCCTGCAAGAACATAGGCAGGGTTGCTTCCATAAGTATTTGACATTTTTACTAAGGTTGAAAGATCCATAGTTAAAATTCCTCCCATATTTATAATAGTTTTTCTATTACCCATTCCATTGTACACGATATCCTACTTTTTTCCAAGTACTATAATAATCCTGCAAACAGCCTCATAAACAGCTGTCCCAGGCGCAGATATGCGCTGCGTCCGGTACTGTACTGTTCTGTCACTTCACGGCATTCATCCATTGTTGCCTCGAGATCATTTCGGATATCCAAAACTGCCTGGCAGTCTGCCATAAAGCAGCCATTTTCAAAATGATGATACAGACTTCTGTAATCCAGATTTATAGTTCCGCAGGTTGCCATACAGTCATCTGCCACACTCATCTTTGCATGACAGAAACCAGGTGTCCATTCGTAAATACGCACTCCATGTTTTACCAGTCCATGGTAAAAGGAACGTGTAATATTGTAGATCATCTTTTTATCCGGAATACCAGGTGTGATGATCCTCACATCTACCCCACGCTTGGCAGCCAGGCACAGGGCATGGCTCATTTCATCTGTGATGATCAGGTACGGCGTCATAAACCAGCAGTATTTTTCCGCTTTATTCACCATACTGATATACACTTCTTCGCCTACCTGTTCATGATCCATAGGACTGTCTGCATAGGGCTGGACAAATCCTGTCTGCTTTGCCTGATAATCTGTTTGAACCAGAAATTCGGTAAAATCACTGTCATTTTTATCCTTATCACTGACAGCATTCCACATCTCCAGGAATGTTACTGTCAGGGAACGTACAGCCTCACCTTCCAAACGGATACCTGTATCCTTCCACTGTCCATAAGGATGTGTGAAATTAAAATATTCGTTGGCAAGGTTGTAACCGCCGGTAAATCCCACTTTTCCATCGATCACTGTGATCTTGCGGTGATCCCGGTTATTCAGGAACACATTCAGACCCGGAGTAAAAGGGTTGAACACTCTGCAATGGATTCCCACATTTTCCATTTTCTTAATGAAGTCTGTATTGATAAACCCAATGGAACCCATGTCGTCATAAAATACTCTGACTTCTACGCCTGCCTTTACGCGGTCTTCCAGAACTCTCTGGATTTTATGCCAGGCCTGTGCATCCTCAATGGCATGATATTCCATAAAAATGAATTTCTCTGCCTTTGCCAGATCTGCCAGCTGAGCTTCCAGCCCTTTGACTGCTTCATCATAATAGATAACATCTGTATTCTGATAGACCGGATAGAAGGCATTTCTCTGTATGTAATCAGAAATATTGCCTGCCTTTGAAATCTTCCTGCCAAGCTTTTCTCTGCATTCACTGTCATCAGGAAGCAGTGGCAGAAGTTCCCTGTCGATCTGGGCATAACGTTCCCGCATCTTATGAGTGCCGCCATTGAGACCGATCAGTAAGTACAGTCCTACTCCCATAATGGGGAATACAAGGATCAAAATAACCCAGGGCATTTTCATAGATGAGGTCTGGTCTGACGCATACAACTTAAGAACCAGCAAACCTGCCAGAAGTCTTGTCATCAGATTGACAATCTCCGCATATTGATTCAGCTTTGTAAGCATGACAATAATAAAAGCTGCTTCCAGTAAAATACATACTACTGAAAAACATAATCGTTTTACACCATTTTTCGTTTTCGCCCTGCCTTCCAGGGTATCCTGTTTCATGTTCTTTCTCCTCCCTCTGCCAATTATACGTTAATATTCACTCTATTCCCAGAACATATATCAGACGTATAAGATCGTCCGCTTTTCTACTTGCTTATAATCGGATAACTGCTCCGCACTTTCAGTCAGGAAAGGTTTTCTGCACACTTATTCGTTCCCATATACTCTGCCACTTTATCTGCCACTTTATTGCAGATCACCGTATAGGCTGCTCCCAGTACATTGGCACCTATACGAAGTGCTACTGCTGCCGGCATTCCGAAGATCCCTGCTGCAATAGATAAAGCTCCAAAAGTATTAAATGCAGTCTGCCACGGATATCCTGCTGAATATCCGACTCCGATTCCTCCGATCATTCCGATATACGGATACATGGATTCCGGAAGTACCAGATACAGCAGAATAAACAACAGACATCCCACAACATTGAACATTCCTCTGCTTACAGACCTTGGAATACAGTCCTCTGTAAAAGGCAGACATACAGACATGCAGGCGATTCCTGCCCACATTGCTCTGGGAAGTCCCAGAAGATTCATAAACAGCATTGCACTGGATATGATCAGTGTCAATTTCACATACCATCTGCTTCTTGCTGACTTAAGATCAAATTCCCGAAACAGATCCAGGAAGGCTCTTCGATAAGCTCTGTTTTTCTGATTCTTATAGAAGACAATCATACAGATCACCATTCCCACCAGCAGGCCGATCACACGGAAGGTGTATTCCTTTCCTGTCACATCATAGCCTAAAAGTAACAAATATCCCAGAACAAAGGTGGAATGATTATACATGATCACATTGTGACAGCCCAGTATCATCAACAGTAAAATACACACAACGTTCACTGCAAATGCAGCTAACGGAGGTGCCATATTTGCCAGACGGGGTCCTGCCATAAGTATACCGAAGATCCCTGCAATGGAAAGCAGTCCATGTGTTGTCCTGATTCCAAAATCTGCCTGCCGCAGCACAAGCACTGCCAGCAGAACAGTAACACCAACTACACTGTTGCTGCTCCCCGTAAGCTTACTGTACATGCTTACCACTGCCACGCAAAAAGCCATAACCAGATACACTTTAAAATTATAGATTAAAATGTGTCGTCTTTTCTCTTTTGGGTCTGTGGTGCTTTTGATCAGCTGTTTGGAGCCGGTGGAACTCAATTGTAATTCCTGATAAACTGTCATATCTCGTTACCTCTCTTTCGCGAAAATTTATAAAATAGTAACGAGCACTATACCGCAGTTCCCTCTGTTAGTCAAGACTTAATTATTTTTCCATGTTTCCTCAGGCAGTACTTCCCTGATCTTCTCTGCAAGCTTCTTTGTGTTCCCATGCTGTCTTGCTCCTTTTTTGTTTTATGCACTCTCGGAGCCTTCATCAACTCCATCCCGGAACATTTTCAGCAGCTCTTCCAGACTTTCTCTCAGCTTCTCATTCTTATTATACTGAACCAGTGCCACTGTAACAATGGCAGACAGGATCATGCATCTGCGGATTAGTTTTCGGATGCGGATACATCTCTTTACATCTTTTCTTCCCTTTTCATAGAGTTTCTCTGCCATCCTGTCAGCTCTGGCATCTTTGCAGGCAATATAATCATCAATCACCTGCTTATCCTCCTCACAGATATCCAGATTCTCATACTGACTCCTCAGTTCCTCAAGTTCTGCATTATTCTGTCTGATCACGGTATCTTTGCGGTTAATTCTCTCTGCTGCACTCCGGCTCATTCTCTCTGTTCGTTTACTCATGATAAAAACCCCTTTCGTTTATTTTTTATTATCTCCTATTTTAAACTTTTCTCAGGCTTTTCTCAATAAAATATCGAAAATAAAAAGCACCTGCTTTAACAGATGCTTTTTCTCACGAGATTTAACCGCCTGACTTTATAAATACTGGCTGAACTCAACCTTCTCTTTATTCGGTCCCTCAATTGTAAAGAACTTTACCCCGTTTTCCCAGAAAGGAAGAAAATGAACGATATCATTGGTTGTATTTAATCCTGCCTGATTGATCATTTCATATACTTTTTTAATATCTTTTACATCAATCGCCAGATGGTCGATGGCACCGGCTTCCATCTTAGCCGCTTTATTTTCATATGTCTCAACAACAAGTATATTTAACTTCAGAAAAGCAACCTTTTCATCTGCTTCCTCATTTACTGTACGAAAAGCAATTTCGAATCCCAGAGCCTGATAAAAATCAATGGTCTTTTCAATATCATTGGTCGGAATTCCAATATGCTGAATTCCATTCATCTGTTCCTTTAAATCCATTTTTTATCCTCCTTACGCAAACAGGCTGATCACAATTGCGCAGATCAATCCTGTAAATCCTATAATAGTTTCCATCATTGTCCATGATTTTAAGGTTGTCTTTTCATCGATCTCAAGTAACGAACTTACCAGCCAGAATCCGGAATCATTCACATGGCTGAATGCTGTTGCTCCTCCATTGATGGCACAGACCATAGCAGCCAGATAAACAGGAGATAATCCTGCCACTCCGGGCATAGCTGCCATAATACCGGCTGCCATTGTCATAGCAACTACTGCAGCACCTACAGATGCACGGATCAGTGCTGCGATCAGAAATGCCACAAGTACCAGCGGAAGACCACTCTTCTCAAGCGCCGGTCCGATAATATCACCCATGCCGCAGTCCTGCAATACCCAACGGATAATCCCGCCACCTGTAATCACAAGCAGGATCTGTCCTGTGGGGCGCAGGGAACGATCCATGATCTTCTTTAACTGCTCTCCGTCATAGCCCTGTCTTTTACCAAGAAAATACATTGCAGCTAATACTGCAATCACCAATGCTACAAATGGCGTTCCAAGAAATTCCAGCACAGGACGAACAGCATCAATTCCAGGAATATATACAGAAAGTGTGCTGCACAGGATTAAAACCAGCGGAACAAGGATAATACACAACACAGTAGAAAATGCAGGAAGATTCGCTTCCTCTTCTTCTCTGACCTCCTGAATATTTAACGGAAGTCCTGTATTAATACGGCTGCCGATAAATTTCGACCACAAAATTCCTGCAAAAATCAGAGAGAGAATACCAACAGGCACACCCACTGCAATCATAACTCCCAGATCTACATTGAGCATATTTGCAACAAGTACAGAGCCTGCTGATGGCGGAATAAATGCAAATCCTGTTGCCAGACCTGCCAATAAAGGGATTACATAATATAATGTGGATTTTTTTGTTTTCCTGGCAAGTCCGAATGCCAGTGGAATCAGGATCACAACACCAGCCTCAAAAAATACAGTTGTACCAACTACCAGTCCCGTGATTCCAAGTGCGATTCCAGCTTTCTTCTCACCGAATTTATTTACCAGCGTCTGTGCAACGCACTGCGCTCCTCCTGATACCTCCAGAATCCCTCCAAATAAAGATCCCAGTCCAATCAATAATACGATTCCCTGCAGAGTTTCACCTGCGCCCTTCTCTACTGTGCTGACCAGGGTCGGAACCGGCATGCCGGCTCCAAGTCCTATAACCATAGCTGAGATCAGCAGGGATAATACAGGGTGAAGTTTAAATTTGATAATAAGCAGCAACAACAATACAATGCCTGCCGCTGCCGCGATCAACAGCCTTGATGGTTCTGCCGCAAATACCGCTTCTGTCATTTTCATTTTCCTCCTGAAAGTCAGTTATAATATCCATCTGATGAAAATCATCCAACATATTTATGTATTGTTGCTTTTACAGCACCAGGTCCTGCGATCATCTCACGGAACATATCCTCAACCTTCTCTCCCACACCGTCTTTGTAAAGGTCAGTGAAAAACAGACGCTCATTGGAAAGAATTGGTTTTAACTGATCTTTGAATGTTTCAGGTTTGCCTACAACAATATCTTTAAACTGTTCCTGCAGTTCCTCATTCATTGGATCTGGTGCAAGTTCAAATTTATTTCCTTCATCATCCACACCAAGCATATATCTGAGCCATCCTGCAATTCCCAGAGGAATAGCTGTCAGTCTGGAAGCATCTCCGAATTTCTGTACATATGCTTTGATTGTTTCGCCGAAACGGATGCCAACCATCTGAGATACATCTACTGCCAGACGAAGGTTTGTGTCTCCCAGATATTCATTTGGAAAACGATCGTTAAAAAGCTCATCAACAAATGCCTGAGGAGAAAGGATTCCAGGGTCAGCAACTACCGGAAGACCTTCATCATAAGCAATCATACGTGCCATTTTCATCATATCTTCATTTGTATTAAGCATATGCGCAAACAGATCATATCCAAGAACTACTCCCAGCGGACCTGTAGCAGAATGAACCGGATTCAGACATACTGTTACTTTCATACGTTCAGAAAGGTTAACTGTATTTCTGTCTGCCATATATACGCCGAAACCTTTTTCCAGAGCCGGACGTCCGTTAGGGAAGCTGTCCTCAATTACCAGATACTGCGGTTTCTCAGCATTGACAAATGGTGCAATGTATGTCTTCTTACCTGTGATCACCGGCTGCATATTCTCAACACCCAGCTTCTCAAGGTCTGCTGCAATCTGCTCGCTTGGACGAGGTGTGATCTTATCGATCATTGTCCATGGGAAAGCAACTACTTTCTCATCGCTTACATAGTTTACAAATCCCTCATCAACAAATCCTGCTTTCTTCCACTCTTCTGTCATTGTCAGTACTGACTCACGAAGCTTTGCACCGTTCTGTGAGCAGTTATCCATGGAAACCAGTGCGATCGGATATTTGCCTGCTTTATATCTTTCATAAAGCATTGCAACCAGAACTGCCATAGCTCCGGCCGCTTTATCCGGGCCATTCTTGATATCTGCCTCTACAAACGGGAACCATGTTCCGTCAGCTTTCTGTAATGCATAACCTTTCTCTGTAATCGTAAAGGAAACCATCTGCAGGGATTTGCTTGTGAAGATTTCTTTCAGGCGTTTCCACTGTGCTGCATTAGAAGACTGTGCCTTCACTGCTTCTGCAAAAGCTCCGACTACTTTATACTCACGGGTTCCATCCCCATGCAGGATCACGCTTAATCCAAGATTGTCATATGGATCATAAATCTTGTCTGCTACATCATAATCAAAGGTTTCCACACAGGTAATCCCACGATCCAGAACTCCCTCTTCCAGAAGACCATCTGCAATTCCACCGATAAACACGCGGAAAATATTTCCGATACCAAAGTGAACCCATACCGGATTCTCCTTTGCTTTCTCAGAGGCAGCCTCTACATCATAACCCGGAAGAGCGATCCCCGCCTTTTTCCATGCTTCCTGTTCCTTGATTCCATTGATTGATAATTTCATGTTATATCCTCCTTATTTGTCTTATTCGATACTTATTGTTTGTTATTATGTTTTTTACTTACGTTTATATCTTAACTGTAAGTTGAGTATATATCTTTTATTTTAAAAAATCCATTGACAGAAATTCTAATTTTCAAACAACTTTTTTGTCTATTTTACTATAGTGTGCTGACAAATTGATGTTGCTGATCGTGCCGGATATTTTTATTGTTTTTTTTTCGTTCTATGCTACAATAAAACTGAAACTTAACATTATCTTGTAACATAATCAGGAGAATATTATGAGTGAAAAGGGATTGACCAACATTAGTCTCAAGAAAATAAATAAATCAAAGGTTTACCAGTATATTTACAGAAAAAAAACGACCTCCAAGCTGCAGATCGTTCAGGAACTGCAGATGGGTTTATCCACTGTCAGTCAGAACCTGAATCTTCTGGAGCAGGAAGGTCTTATTGAAAAAAATGGTTTCTTTGAATCCACCGGTGGAAGAAAGGCAAACGCCCTTCAGATTGTATCAGATTTTAAAATTTCCATTGGTATCGGTATTTTAAAAGGGATGTTTCATATTACTGCTGTAGATTTGTATGGAAATGCTTTCTATACAGACACCATTCCGCTTCCATATTCCAACACACCGGATTACTATAAACAGGTTACTGACGCAGTAAAGGAATTCATCTCATCGCGCCAGTATGACAATGACAAAGTTCTTGGCATCTCCATTGCCACACAGGGTATCACATCCCCGGATCATACCACTGTACTATATGGAGATATCATGAATAACGCTGGCATGAAACTGGATGATTTTTCCAGATATCTTCCTTATCCCTGTTATCTGGAACATGATTCGAAATCAGCTGCGTTCCTTGAATTATGGAATCATCCGGAGCTTGACAGTGCTGTTATCATCCTGCTGAACCGAAATCTGGGCGGCGGCATCATTACCAATCATCAGATTCATCAGGGAATCTCCATGCACAGCGGAACTCTTGAACATATGTGCATTAACCCCGATGGTCCGCTTTGCTACTGCGGCAGCCGCGGCTGCCTGGAAACCTACTGCTCTGCCAATGCACTGGAACAGGCTGCAGGTATGCCTGCCAAAGAATTTTTCCCTCTTCTGCGCGAAAAAAAATCTCCCCAGATCATACAGATCTGGAAAGATTATTTAAACCATCTGGCATTTGCCATGAAGAATCTTAACCTTGTTATTGATGCACCGATCATCCTCAGCGGATATCTGGCACCTTATTTTACAGAAGAAGATATTGAATATCTGACAGAGCATCTCCATACAGCCGCACCATTCATACTGGATAAAACACAGATTCTGGTCGGTACCAACGGACAATATACACCGGCAATCGGAGCGGCTCTGCATTATGTAGAGGAATTTATTCAATCCATTTAACTATACACCACTTTACAAGTTTTTTCATAAAAAAATATCGTACAGGGCTTTCTGATGTATAATGAGTTTGCCGAAACC
>CAKRYE010000013.1 GCA_934426285.1 uncultured Blautia sp. | reverse complement strand
TAATGTTGTTTTTCCCACGCCGCCTTTTCCTGCGACAGCAATTACATGTGCCATAAAACCAGGTGCCTCCTAAATCTATCTGTCTTAATTCTATATACTATAATAATATCAGTCACATTTCAGCTTCACAATACTGTTAGCAAGGTCAACCATAAGGATGCTTCCCTCTACCACTCTCTCATCTCCCATAATATCACGGAGAATCAGTTTGTTTCCGTCTACATCGATTCTTGCTACGTTTTTAAAAATAACAGAATCATCACTTTCCTTGAATACTGTTGCCAAACACATGTGCTGTCGCCTCCTATTTCATCTCATCTTTAACAAGTGTCAGAGCAAGTCCAAGACGCATATTGCCTTTCTGGAAATCAGACACTGCTTCCTTGATTGTCTTACATGCTGCATCCATTCCCATCTTTGCCAGATTATCAGCCATCTGATCCAGTTCCTGAGCATGATGCTCATTATGCTGAAGCATGTAGGTCAGCAGTGCAAGTGTTTCATTCTTGCAGTCTCCCTCCTGGCAGCTTCCACAATGTCCTGTCTCACAGCTATGATCTGTATGTGTATGTCCATGGTCATGTCCCTCTCCATGTGAATGCTCATGAGTATGGGTAGTTCCATCTGTGTGAGTATGCTCATGGGTATGTCCATGTCCATGCTGGACAAGATTGCCATTCTCATCTTTGATTAAATGCATATAAATGCCCCTTTCTATCTGAAGACGTTCCTGTTCCTCCATTTGCGGGCACCTCAGGCCAGTCCTCATGACAATAAATTATCAATTTAATGTCATTATACATCTTTCCGGTAGTTTTAGCAAGGTATTTGACGTAAATAATCACTAAAAAATTCTGAATTCAATGCCTATATATGGTCTATTTTACAAAGTGTGTTAACGCTTTAACCAATATGTTATCTTGTTAACAATGTAAAACACGAAAATATCATAAAAACAATGTACATCTTCTATAAATATATGGTATAATTAATCAGATTGTTGTGTTAAGTATATAGAAGAATTGGAGGAATCATTTTGGAAAATACAGTTTTTCTGAATACCAACAGAGAAATGCCTTTATTAGGGCTTGGCGTATATAAGGCAACAGGAGAAAACGAAGCAGAAAATTCCATTATTTCTGCTGTAGAAAGCGGTTATCGACTGATTGATACTGCTTCGGCATACAAAAACGAAGAAAATGTGGGCCGCGGCATTGCCAGATGCGGTGTTTCCAGAGGAGAGCTTTTCGTAACCACCAAGGTCTGGAATACTGCCCAGCGCATCGGAGATATCCAGGGAGCCTTCGACAGAAGTCTGGAGCGGCTGAAGCTGGATTATGTGGATCTTTATCTGATACACTGGCCGGTTCCGGGCTGTTACCTGAGTACTTGGAAAGAGCTGGAGAAAATTCAGCAGTCCGGCAGGGCGCTTTCCATCGGTGTCAGCAATTTTGAAATCCGTCACCTGGAGGAGCTGGCAAAAATTTCCGATGTTGTTCCTGCAGTGAATCAGATTGAATGTCACCCGTTATGCTATCCAAAAGAGCTGATTGAGTACTGCCAGAGCAGAGGCATTCAGATTCAGGCATATGCTCCCCTTGCAAGAGGAGCTTATCTGGATAACGATGTCATGTGTGTGCTGGGTACCAAATACGGCAGAACCCCTGCACAGATCGGACTTCGCTGGGCTGTACAGAAAGGTATCTCCGTTATCCCCAAATCCAGCCATCCTGACAGGATCCAAAGCAACAGCCAGATTTTTGATTTTACTATCGAGCAGGAAGATATGGATATCCTGGATACTCTTAACCAGGATTTTCACAGCTCCCATATCCCGGAAGACCTGAGAGATGTAATCTTTTAACCGAACAATTCTAATAAAAAAAGTTCCTGAAATCTGTTTTGGATTTCAGGAACTCTTTTTAAACTCTTTTTAGTTATTCTGTTTCCTCATTCCAGGGAAGCATAGGAGTCTCAACCTTTTTGTCACGGACCATCAGATCGATCACTGCCTCAGAGGCAGATTTTCCTTCAAACAATACTTTGTTAACCTCTGCAATGATAGGCATTTCCACTTCATATTTCTCTGCCAGTTCTTTACCGGCTTTTGCAGAATATACGCCCTCTACGATCATCTGCACCTCAGCCATGGCTTCTTCCATGGAATATCCCTTTCCCATCAGATACCCGGCTCTGCGGTTACGGCTGTGAACACTTGCACAGGTAACAATCAGATCACCGATTCCGGACAGACCATAGAAAGTCTCCACTCTGGCTCCCATTTTTACTCCGAGTCTTGCGATCTCTGCAATCCCTCTTGTGATCAGAGCTGCCTTTGTGTTATCTCCATATCCAAGTCCGTCTGCAGTACCTGCCGCAAGGGCAATTACATTTTTCAAGGCTGCGCCAAGCTCTACACCAAGCATATCCGGTGTTGTATATACACGGAAGACCGGACTCATGAAAATGCCCTGGAGATATTCTGCTGTCTCTCTCCTGCGGGAACTTACCACACAGGTAGTAGGCAGTCCTTTGCCCACTTCTTCTGCATGGCTGGGTCCGGAAAGCACAGATACCTCTGCCCCGGGAAGCTCCTGTTCAATGATCTCGCTGAGAGTCATCAGTGTTTTCTCTTCCACACCCTTTGCAACATTTACAATCCTCTGGCCCTTTTTCAGATAAGGTGCCATCCGTTTACAGGTGCTCCTGATATAAGGGGACGGAACTGCAAGAACCGCTACATCTGCATCCCGCAGGCTCCGCTCCAGATCTGTGGTAATATCAATTGCCTCTGGTATCTTTACTCCCGGAAGCTTACTTACATTCTCCCGCTTTTCTCTCAGAATATCAATTTCTTCTCCCAGGGCAGACCATAAGATCACCTCATGCCCATTGTTATGAAGAAGCAACGCCAGTGCTGTTCCCCAGCTTCCCGCACCTAATACACTGATCTTAGCCATAAATACACCTCTTTTTCCTTCCTTTATTAATTAATCAGGAATTATTGATTCTTTTTCTTTTTTCCCAGATAAATCTGACTTTCTGTTCCGTCCAGAAGCCGTTGGATATTCTTTTTATGACGGAAAAGCGCCAGAACTGTCAAAAACGCCATTACCACATAAAGCTCCAGCATGTGGCTCTGATCCATGTGATAATCTCCTCTCTGCCCGAATACTACCATCAAAACAAAGGCAGTCACATAAGCACTGATAGAGCAGAGTGAAACATAATGTGTGGTAAAAAACAATGCAAAAAACACAGCGGCACAAATCAGCAGAAGCCGCCAGTCAAAAGCAGCCAGCAGACCTACAGAGGCAGCAATTCCTTTTCCTCCTTTAAAATTAAGGTAAAAGGGAAAATTATGTCCCAGGATACATCCGGCCGCTGCATACAGGCTCAGAAGAGGCAGAATATCTGCATATTTGTCCCCAAACAGTGCCCGGACAATCAGGATCGCGGCCACACATTTCAGGCAGTCACAAAGCAGATTCAGGGCTCCCGCCTTTTTACCCAGGGTACGCATTACATTGGTAGATCCCAGATTACCGCTTCCCTGCTTGCGGATATCTGTATGATAGATCTTTCCCATAAAATACGCTGTCTGGAAAAGTCCGCACACATATCCAATCAGTAAACAGATTATACGTTCCATGTCTATTCCTTTTCACCCCGTTCGCGGACAATAAATTTCAGCGATGTTCCTGCAAATCCAAAAGCGTCACGGATTTTATTCTCCAGATATCTTGTATATGAAAAATGCATCAGTTCCTTGTCATTGACAAAAATTACAAAGGTAGGCGGCTTGACAGCTACCTGAGTCATGTAGTAGATTTTCAGACGTTTGCCCTTGTCTGAAGGCGGCTGCTGCATAGCCACTGCCTCAGAAAGAATCTCATTGAGAACACCAGTCTGAATACGCAGGGTCTGATTTTCAATAACCGCATCAATGGTCTCAAACATTCTGGAAATCCTGAGTCCTGTTTTTGCAGAAATAAATACAAGCTCTGCATAAGGCATGTATGCCAGAACCTCCCGGATACGGTTGGTATGTTTATAAATGGTCTTGTCATTTTTTTCAATAGCATCCCATTTGTTCACTGCAATGATCACACCCTTGCCCCGCTCATGGGCAATTCCGGCGATTTTGGCATCCTGCTCGGTAACTCCCTCAGAAGCATCGATCATAACAATGACCACATCTGCCCGCTCTACTGCAGTAACTGTACGGATCACACTGTAACGTTCGATCTCCTCTTTTACCTTACCCTTACGGCGAAGTCCGGCAGTATCAATAAAGATATAATCCTTTCCCTGCCACTTCACTCTGGTATCTACCGCATCTCTGGTAGTACCGGCAATATCTGAAACGATCACCCTGTCTTCGCCAAGCAGCTTGTTTACCAGCGATGATTTTCCTACATTTGGTTTTCCTACAATGGCAATCTTCGGAATATCCTCATCCTGCTCTGTATCTGCATCCTCCGGGAAATCCTTAATCACTTCATCCAGCATATCTCCCAGACCCATACGGTTTGCTGCAGAGATAGGGATTGGCTCTCCGATTCCCAGATTATAAAACTCGTATACATCCATCATAAATTTCTGTACACTGTCCACCTTATTTACCACAAGCACTACAGGCTTTCCGCTTCTGCGGAGCATATCCGCTACCTTGGCATCTGCATCCACCAGTCCCTGGTGCACATCTGTGATAAAAATAATTACATCTGCCGTATCAATGGCAATCTGTGCCTGCTCCCTCATTTGGGAGAGGATAATGTCACTGCTGTCCGGCTCAATACCACCTGTATCGATCATGGTAAAGGTTTTGTCCAGCCAGGTTACATCTGCGTAAATCCTGTCTCTGGTTACACCCGGTGTATCTTTTACAATAGAAATCTTCTCACCTGCCAGTGCATTAAACAGGGTGGATTTACCTACATTAGGCCTTCCCACTATTGCTACTACTGGTTTGCTCATATATTTGTCTCCTTTTTATTTTTTTATGGTCGGGGGGATTGATCACGCAATCTACAAGATCTGCTCCCGGTTCATCTACTACAACCAATTCTGTTCCCAAAGCTTCCTTTATGTCATCTACTGTCAGGTCATCCAGAAAAACATCCTCACCGCTTCTGAGCATATTACAGGGAATCAGGACTTTCTCTCCCAGTTCTCTGTCCTTCAGCTGTTCTCTCAGATCTGCACCGGTGATCAGCCCTGAAACTGTAATTCTTTCACCAAAAAAATCATTTCTGATGGTATAGACATTTACTTTTATATTAGGAAATTTTTCCTGTATCAGTTTCATATATTGTTGAATAAAGGGAGCCGCAAGCTTTCCTGTTGCCACAGAAGCTGTAAACTCTCTGTCATCACCTTCCAGCCCGGCAAGTCTCTTCTTCACTTCTGTTTCCAGGAGACGCATCATACCCACACCGTTTTCCAACTGCAGATATCCGTCATAGCGGGTCTCCTCAGGAAGCTTTCTTCCTGCCAGGATATACCACTCATCTGAAGCGTGGATAAAATGGATTCCATGGCGCTCCATCATGATCTTCTGCCAACGCTCCACCTGTTCGATCAGGTACTCTGCATCCTCTCTGTCAAAGGGCTCCAGAGGATAAAGGCCATCCCTATATTTTGAAAGTCCCACCGGCACTACCGATACGCTCTGAAGAATCGGTGCATATTCAGAAAGCTTCTCCAGGCTGTATTCCAGTTCATCCCTGTCATTGACCCCCTTGCACAACACGATCTGTCCATTCATGATCACACCGCCCTGGTACAGCTTGTCCACCTTTTTCAGTGCATCTCCGGCAAAACGATTGTGGAGCATCTTACATCTCAGCTCCGGGTTCATGGTCTGAAAAGACACATTGATGGGGGAAAGATGAAACTTTATAATACGATCCAGGTCATATTCGCTCATATTAGTAAGGGTCACATAATTCCCCTGCAAAAAAGAAAGTCTGGAATCATCATCCTTGAAATATAAAGTTTCCCGCATATTGGGCGGCATCTGATCGATAAAGCAGAAAATACAATGGTTGGAACAGGAGCGATAATCATCCATAAGACTGTTCTCAAATTCTACTCCCAGATCATCCTCATAGTCCTTCTCAACCTCAAGCTCCCATTCCTCACCGTTTTTTTTGCGGATCAGAAGCTCTACTACCTCATCATTCATCAGATATCTATAATCAAAAACATCCTCCACCTGCTGGCCGTTAATGGATACCAGTACATCCCCTGGTTCCAGTTCCAGTTCCTCCCCGATACTTCCGGGCAGCACTTTGGAAATCACATGCATATTTTTTTTCATTAATATTACTCCAATACTACTCCATAAATATCAAAATTGATATACACGATTATACCGCTTCAATATCATAACAATTTTATGAGAAAAAATCAATAAATTCCTTGACTGGATTTAGGTCAAATGTTATAAATTATATTGGAATCAAATATTTTTTCAAACTACTTAGGAGGAATATTATGCCAAACATAGAATTATTGGAAAAATCCATGCCTGTAGCTCCTATTCGTATTGCTGCCCTTGGCTGCCCGGAGCTTGCCCAGGAGGTAGACAGAAAACTGGTGAAATTCCGTAAGGAACTGATTGCAAAAAAACAGCTCAGTATTATTCCCCAGGGCTACAGCGAGGAATCTTTCATGGTTGAATGTGAATGCCCACGTTTCGGAACCGGCGAGGGCAAAGGCTATATTAAGGAATCCGTCCGTGGTACCGACCTTTTCATTATGGTGGATGTTACCAATTACAGTGAAACCTATACTGTATGCGGCCATGAGAATCATATGTCACCGGATAATCATTTCCAGGACCTGAAGAGAATCATCTCTGCAGCCACAGGTAAAGCACACCGTATTAATGTTATTATGCCATTTCTCTATGAGGGACGCCAGCACAGACGTACCAAGAGAGAATCTCTGGACTGTGCACTTGCACTGAAGGAATTAAGCGACATGGGTGTATCCAACATCATCACCTTTGATGCCCACGATCCCCGTGTACAGAACTCCATCCCTCTGAATGGATTTGATAATTTCTTCCCTACCTATCAGTTCCTGAAGGCTCTGATCAAAGGCGTGCCGGATCTGAAGGTAGACAATGATCATCTGATGATCATCAGCCCTGATGAGGGCGCTATGTCCCGTGCCGTATATTTTTCAAATATCCTGGGTGTGGATATGGGTATGTTCTACAAGAGAAGAGATTACTCCGTTATTGTTAACGGCAAAAACCCTATTGTTGCTCACGAATTCCTTGGTGACTCTGTTGAGGGCAAGGATGTGGTAGTCATCGATGATATGATTTCTTCCGGCGGAAGTATGCTGGATGTGGCCAAACAGTTAAAAGAGCGCCATGCAAAACGTGTTTTTGTGTGCACTACCTATGGTCTTTTCACTGACGGACTTGCAAAATTCGATGAATATTATGAAAAAGGATGGATGGACCGCGTGATCACCACCAACCTGAATTACCGTATTCCGGAGCTTCTGGATAGACCTTATTATATTGAAGCAAATATGAGTAAATATCTGGCAAGTATTATGGATATCATCAATCATGATGTATCTGTAGAAAAGGTACGTTCCAGCAATGAGAAAATCATGTCTCTTATGGAAAAAATAAATGCAAAATAAAAATAGCGGCAGCAAACATTTTTACGGTTTGCTGCCGCTATTTTTATTTCCTCAGTCCCAAAAAAGCTCCCAGATTTCCTCTTTTTCCATGAGAAGCTCTGTGGGAAAAAAGCAGTTCCGGATTACAGCAGGTGCAAAGATCCGGCATGGATATATGCTCCGGCTGAATCCCAGACTCCAGAAAAACAATGCGATTGGCCTCCCAGAGATTTAACTGGTATTTCCCATCTGCTTTTCCATAGAACAGCCTGTCCCAGTGCTTTCTGTCAAAAGCATCCTTCACACGATCTATCACATCTTCACTTACCTCATAACACTCCTGACAGATAGAAGGTCCCACTGCCGCCAGGATATCTCTGGGATCACATCCGTACTCCTCTGTCATTTTCTTGACTGTCACACTTCCAATCTTCTGGACAGTTCCTCTCCATCCGGAATGGGAAAGCCCCACTACTCTCCGTTTGGGATCTACAAAATACAGGGGAACACAGTCTGCATAAAAGGTGGCCAGTATCAGTCCCGGCACATCTGTGATCATACCGTCTACATCTGTATAATCTCTGGGTCTGGTAATTCCCTTTCCTCTGTCTTCTGCTGTAACCTTTCGCACATTGGCTGTATGGGTCTGATCAGAGGTTACAATATCTTCTGCGCAAAAGCCTATGGCAGCAGCCAGTCTGTCATAATTTTCTCTGACAGCCTTTTCCTCATCGCCTCGGGTAAAGCTTAAATTCATGGAACTGTAAATTCCCTGGCTTACTCCTCCCAATCTGGTACTGAATCCGTGAATGATCCCCTGCTGAGAGTCAAGAGCTGGATAGGTCAGATATACCACACCATTCTTATCATGTACCGTCATTTTCTGTGCATTTTCATCATGCCATTTTATTTCAACCATTTTATCCATCTGTTTTCTCCTAAAGTCTGCTCAATCCGGCAGTCGACAGTATTCCTTTCAGTTCCAACAGTCAAAAGCATTTTTGATCCAGGTAAATTCATCTCCGTCAATTCCTACCACATCAAAACGGCAGAGCAGATCCATACTATGATATTCCACTGCAAGAAAGTACTCTGCCACCCTACTGATCACCCGCTGTTTGGCAGGATTCACAGCAGTCAGTGCACTTCCCGAAACTGCGGTATTCCGATATTTTACCTCTATAAACACAAGATACCTGCCATCCCTGGCAATCAGATCAATTTCACCTAATCTGCAGCGATAATTCTTACGCAGGATCACAAGTCCCTGCTTCTCCAGATAAGCAGCGGCTGCTGCCTCATAGCAGCCACCTGTCTTTCTCTTATTCTGCATGTAAAATTCTCCGGTCTTTTTTTGTAGGTATCTTTTGTATCTCAGGCAATATCAGCATCATACAAAATGAGTGATAAAGGTTCTTCTGTGGATGGGACAAGGACCATATTTTTTCAGAGCTTCAATGTGTATCTGAGCCCCATAGCCTTTGTTGGATGCAAATCCATACTCCGGAAAAACTTTATCATATTCTTCCATCATCCGGTCCCTGGTTACCTTAGCCACAATACTTGCCGCAGCAATAGACACACTTTTTGCATCCCCCTTAATGATCGGCACCTGGGGGATCTGAATCTCCGGAATCGTAACGGCATCATTCAGCAGCAGCTGAGGCATTACCGAAAGCTTTCCCACAGCTTCCCGCATTGCTTCATAGGTTGCCTGAAGAATGTTGATCTGGTCAATCCTTTCCGGATCAGCCATTCCAAGACCTACTGCAACAGCTTCCCTCATGATCACCTCATACAGTTCCTCTCTTTTGGCTGCTGTAAGCTTTTTGGAATCATTCAGATAGAGGATCTGACTATCTGTTGGCAGGATCACCGCAGCAGCCACCACCGGACCTGCCAGAGGTCCTCTGCCTACTTCATCAATCCCACAAAGCCAGCCCAGATGCTCATATTTATGCTCATAATACTTCATGGCTTCTGTCCGCTGTTTCTCAGCTTCCAGGGCAGCCTCTTTTTTATGGCACTGTTCTATCAGCTTTTTTACGCCGCTTCTGGAATCCTCTTCATACCTTTTGTATAAAGACGGATATTCACTGATATCTGCCGAAGCAAACTCAGCCTTTATTTCACTGATTGTTTTCATTTTTCACCCACTCCAAGGTAATCCGTCCCAGTTTACCTGAACGGAAATCGTCAAAAAGAAGAAGTGCTGCTTTTGCATAATCCAGTTCTTCCTGTTTTTTCAGGCATCCTCTGGCTCTTGCAATCTGCTCCAGGACTTCCACAGAAGTTCCCTGCTCTGTGATCTGATATCTTTCTGTGAGAGTTCCCTGATAGTTTTCTCTCAGATGATCGATCAGCCAGAGGGAAAGTTCCTCCATATTCAAAATATCATCCTTGATAGAACCCACACAGGCAAGACGCATTCCCACCTGCTGGTCTTCAAATTTGGGCCACAGAATTCCCGGAGTATCCAGAAGCTCCACTCCCTTATTCAGGCGGATCCACTGTTTTCCTTTGGTAACTCCCGGTTTATTTCCTGTTTTTGCGCAGGCTTTTCCTGCAAAAGTATTAATAAAGGTAGATTTACCTACATTAGGAATTCCTACTACCATGGCACGGATCGGACGGTTTTTGATCCCACGTCTCCGGTCTCTCTCTGTTTTCTCCTTACACGCCTCCAGAATCACATTCTGAATAGCCTTCATGCCGGAACCATTTCTGGAGTCTACCTTTACCACAAAAAAGCCTTTACTCTGAAAATAAGCCTTCCAGGCCTCATTCTGCCTTTCATCTGCCAGATCCGCTTTATTCAGCAAAATCAGTCGGGCTTTGTTTTTTCCAAGTTCATCAATATCCGGGTTTCTGCTGGAAAGAGGCACACGGGCATCAACCAGCTCAATGATCAGATCGATCAGCTTGATATCTTCCTGCATCTGCCTTTTAGCTTTGGTCATATGACCAGGATACCACTGTACGTTCATAACTTACCTAACCTTTCAAAAATCCAATTTTATTTTTGGGAGAAATGGTAAACCATAACTTGCCCACAATATACTTTTTCTTTACATTCCCAATATCAGCATACCGGCTGTCTTCACTGTTGTTTCTGTTATCGCCCAGCACAAAATACTCACCGCTTTCCAGCGAAACCGCACTGGAAGCAAGCCCTGCATTGCTGATCTCCGGAAAATCTCCGTCATTTTCATAGACAGCGCCGTTGATCAGGATTTTTCCGCCTGAGATCTGTACTGTCTCGCCGGGAAGCCCGATCACGCGGCTGATATGAAGAGCCGCATCGTCACTTCCATTGGTTTTAAAAACAATAATATCACCTCTTTGTGGAGAGGATATTTTATAAATCCCTTTATTGACCAAAAAACGTTCTCCTACAGACAGAGTTGGTTCCATGGCGCTTTCCTGCATGGTCACAGACTGAAACATCATGATTCCTACTACAATGGCAAAAAACAGAGTTACCAGGATTTCAAATATCCATGTGAAAATCCTGCGGGTTCTGGCATTTTCCAGTCTGACCTCCAGCTTATCCTCTGCCTTATCCTTAAATCTGGATTCTTTTTTCCAATTCTTCATATTTATTGAAATCTCCTGACAGTTCCCTTGCATTCACAACGATGCCACTCTCAGGGCGGCATATATGTTCAGCATCGAAAAAGAGGGACAATACACAAGTTATTGTCCCTTCTTTCAAATTAATTCATGAAATTATTTAACAAGCTCTTTAACCTTAGCAGCTTTACCTACACGGTCTCTTAAGTAGTTCAGTTTCGCACGACGTACTTTACCACGACGGATAACTTCTACTTTAACAACATGTGGGGAATGCAGTGGCCATGTTTTTTCAACGCCTACACCGTTAGAATTCTTTCTTACAGTGAAAGTAGCTCTGTTGCTTCCGCCCTGTTTCTTAAGAACTGTTCCTTCAAAAATCTGAACACGCTCACGGTTACCCTCTTTGATCAGCGCGTGTACTCTTACAGTATCACCAGTTTTGAATTCCGGTACTTCAGCTTTCAGCTGAGCAGCTTCGATGTTTTTGATAATTTCGTTCATTTTATTTTCTCCTATTCTTATATGGATGTTCTTAATACAATTTTTGTAACAGAGGACCATCTTTTTTCACAACATCTGTGATTATACTATAAGGCAATGCAGTTTGCAAGCCTTTTTTGCAATCTTTTGATAACACCAGGGTCAAAAATTCAAAATTCGTTCGTGCTTGCACGATAAGACTTTTGAATTTGGGACCCGCCAAACATGAGAAAGTAGCGATTTACGCAGTAAATCAGCGGATTTCGAATGTTTGAGAATTGCGGGAGCTGCTTCGCAGCGGAGCAATTCGTGGATATCAAGTTAGGGGCAAAATATTTTTTGCCCCTAACTTCCTTTTACCAGCAGATCACTTCGCAACCGGTTTCTGTGACCAGAACAGTAACCTCCCACTGTGCGGAGGGAAGTCCGTCCTCTGTACGCACCGTCCATTCATCCAACTCATCTGTCCAGATCTCATCGCTTCCCATATTGACCATAGGTTCAATTGTAAACATCATACCCGGCACCATGAGAACACCGGTATTTTCTTCTGATACATAGCTTACCCATGGATCCTCATGGAACTCCACACCTACTCCGTGGCCACCAATCTCCCGTACCACAGAGAAACCATTTTCTACTGCATGCTTATGTACTGCGCTGCCCATATTTCCGATAGGTGTCCATGGCTTTACCATGGAGATACCGATCTCCACACATTCCTTTGTCACCTTTACCAGCTTTTCCTTTTCAGGACTTACCTTGCCAATACAGAACATTCTGGAGGAATCAGAATAATATCCGTTATAGATTGTGGATACATCCACATTGATAATGTCTCCTTCTTTAAGAATCTCCTCCTCATTGGGAATTCCGTGGCACACTACATCATTAACAGAGGTACACACGCTTTTGGGAAAGCCTTCATAATCAAGGGGTGCCGGGATTCCTCCATGGCGGACTGTTTCCTCATGGACCCATTTGTTAATCTCCGCCGTAGAAATTCCGGGACGGATATGCTCCTCAACATAATCAAGTACAGCAATGTTGATCTTGCAGCTCTCTTTGATTTTTTCAATCTGCTCCGGGGTTTTGATCAGACTGTGGTCGATCACTGCATGCCCCTCCCGTTTCATTGCCTCCAGCTTCTCATCAAATGCCTCATGGCATTTCTTATATTTTTTGCCGCTTCCGCACCAGCACGGATCATTTCTGCCGATTTTTACAGACATATATTTTAACGCTCCTTAGTTTCTATTCGTCCGCAGATTTCTGGTCTGTGGATGTTTCTTCTTTTGTTGTATTGCCATTATCTGTTGTGCTACTTTCATCCGAAGACATGATCTGATTCAGTTCATCGATCATCTCTTCATCTTTTAAGCGGAATTTTACTTCCACTCGTCTGGACGCATCCTTATCTACATTTCCCTGGGCATCCAGAACAGGATTTGCACTGGAATGTCCGTTTACAGTCAGATAGGTCTGAAGATCTGAAATCTGATTCTCATTCAGGAAATCCTCACGGATCTCAGTAAGATACTCTGCCACTGCCAGGGAACGTCTCTGGGACAGTTCCAGGTTATAGGTGTAATCACCGTCTGTATCTGTATAGCCGTCAATAATGATCTCTGCCAGATACTTCTTGTACTCATCCTGCAAAAGAACCTTACAGTAAATGGGAAGAATATTGGAAAGCTCTGCTTTACCTTCATCTGTCAGCTCTGCCTGGTCGTAATCAAACAGTACGCTGGCATTTAAGGTCAGTGCTCCTGTCTGGGAATCAATATTTACACTGACATTGTTTTTTTCAAATTCTTTCTGCAAAGCTTCGATAACATCCGCCTTCACACCGATAATATTATCAATCTTCTGCTGCTGTTCAGACAGAAGGGTGGTCTTTTCATCCAGGGCGGTTTTCTGTTTCTTCAGAGTAGCCTGCTGTTTTTTCAGCTTGGCTGCAAGCTCTTCCAGCTGCTTTTTCTGTTTGTCCAGCTGTTCATCCTGAGAGCTTAGCTTACTGTCTTTTTCATCCAGCTCATTCTGCTGGGCAAGGATTTCTGCAGTATATTGCTCCTGCAGGGCAATTTTGTCATCCCTTTCCTTGATGCTCTCATTATAGCTTTTCTGTGCCTGAAAAAGAGTGACGCACATAATCAGGACGAAAAGAAGCAATACACCGGCCATCATATCAGAATAGGAACGCCAGACATTAAATCCGCCTTCCTCTGATTTTTTCTTTTTGCGCATAGTCTTCTCCTTTTCTTATCTGAATAAACCGAATTTTCCTTTCTGGGGAGTTTTGGAAAGTTCCCTCAGATTCCTGTTCATTTCTTCCAGGAGAGCTTCCTGTTTTTCTCCCTGCTCCTTCATAAGAGCATATACACGATCCATAGACTGTCTGTCAGCCATTCTGGAAGCATTCAGATTCTGCTGTCCTCCTGCCAGAGAAATATTACCATTTTCCTTTGTAACTGAAATATCTGTCAGAAGTCTGCGCACCTCCTCCATAGTCTGTAACGTCTTATCCTGGCAGGACGCAAAATCTGCCAGTCTTTTTTCCAGCTCTTCCATTACCTGTCTGTTTGCCTTGAGCACATCTGCACCTGTCTGGCTGGCAGCGGAAACCTTTTCCATTCCCTGGGAAGCGGTCTCCACATATCTCTGCATAGTCTGGTTGCAGGCTACCCAGAATTTGGCGGAGGTTTTCTCGGCCTCTTTGAGATAATCTGCTACCCTCTGATAGTCCTGTTGCTGCATTTTCTGGATTTCTTGGTTGTCCTGGGCAATCCTGGAGGCAGTGGACATATAACGTCCCTGGGCATTTCCAAGCTCATTGACCATATCCTTCATGGTTTCACTCTGTCTCTCATAGGAAGAATTCAGCTGATCGCTCATGTTATGATACAGGCTGGTAGTATAGTCTGTATTTTCTTTCTGAGCTTTCTTTAACTGAGCCAGGGCATCATTAAAATCCTTAAACTGCATCTTGAAGGAACCGTTCATCTCCCGCAGGAAGGAACGGAGGATTTCCTGCATCACATCCTGCTGGCAGCTGGTCACAGATTCTGTCAGCACATCCAGAGATTCATTCATCTTCTGGAAAGTAGGATTAATGGCCTTTTCAAAGCTCTGTGCCATTTCTGCAGAAAGCTGCTCTGCCATCTGTTTCATAGCCTTTACCTGAAGCTTCTGGCTGGCAACCATAAGATTTCTGGATTCATTCTCTGCTGTAGGAAGGACATAAATATGGAATTTCTCCAGAAATGCCTGAAGCTTCTCATTCATATCAGAGAAAACGCTCTTCATCCCTGAAGTATAAATAATAGCAAAAGCAATTCCATAGATAGAGGTCAGGAAGGCAACCTTAATACCTGCCACCAGCGAAGATACAGAATTGGTCATTGTCTCGTAGCTGGAGGGTTCAAAGTTCTTAAGTCCCCATACCAGACCGATAAAGGTTCCCAGAATACCCAGACTTGTAAAAATATCCGGGATCATTTCCAGAATACGCTTATGTACATGAAGATCAATATCATCTTCATTGATATAGTCCTCAATCTCACCAATACCTTCTTTTGCCTGATTCATTCCATCCACAAAATCATCCAGTCTTCCGTCCAGATATTTGTGATCAAAAATCCCTTTCAGGTAGACAAGACTTTCATTTTTTACCTTACCGGGCGTTTTGAAAATGCCTGTCAGCTCCTCTTTTCCTCTGTGAAGGGCCTGTCCGATTCCTTCAACCCTGAACATTCCGCCCAGCATTCCGGCCAGGTAAAGCACTGTCATAATTGCCAGAAACGCAAAGTTATAGATCATGGTACTGACAGAACCTTTACCTGTAAAAACTGTCATTGCAATACATCCTGCCAGCACCGCTAAAAATGCCAGCAGATTTAAAACCTTTTTGCTCATGGTACACCTCCTGTAATCCTCAGTATTTTTTACCAGTAACTGTTCCGCATATACACAGTTACATTTATCATACACAACCGGCATGAAAAATCTGTAATCATCATATCACAACGTCATATCAAGAACAAGTAAGACTGCACAAAAAAAGTTCCGGACAGCATCTGCCCAGAACTTCTTTTTCACCCAAAATCCCACTGTAAATATTCGGTTTATGCGTATACCTTATCTTCCTCCAGAAGGCAGGCTTTTCCATCCTTTACCTCCACAAGATTAATACTGCAGTTAGGCGGTACACAGCCATGCCAGAAATGCGCCTCATCCTGATAAATATTCTGAAGCAGTGCCCTCACAGCACAGCCATGGGAGGAAACCAGAATGGTTTTGTTCTGTAACGCCGGATCTGTTGTCTTTTCCATCCAGAAATCCCGGGTACGCTTCAGGATATCAGCAATATTCTCACCGTTCTCCGGTCTCTCAAAAGCCAGCGGCTTATTGAAAAAAATATCCATCTCCGAACTGATAATATTTCCTTCGGCATCCTTAAACTGTGTTCCCTCCAGAACGCCAAAATCAATCTCCTGGATTCTTTTATCAGGAATTACAGGGATTTTTCTGTCTCCCAGCACATAATGAGCGGTCTCTCTGGCTCTGGTCAGCGGACTGGTAAAACAGACATCAAAGGGAACATCCTTCAATGCCTCCCCGGTACGTTTTGCCAGTTCAATTCCTTCCGGTGCCAGGGGAATGTCTACAGCCCCCTGCACCTTTTTTAATTTATTCCACCGGGTAATTCCATGTCTTAATACATAAATCAGCATTAGCTTCTCAGCTCGATTCCAAGATCTGTCAGTCCATTCAGGATCTTCTTCATTGCTGCTGTGATCTCGCTCTCCTCCAGAGTTTTGTCATGATGACGGAATACCAGAGAATATGCCATGGATTTATATCCTTCTTTGATCTGATTACCTTCATAAATATCGAAGAGCTGGAAGCTTTCCAGAATCTTGCCGCCTCTCTGTGTCAGTACATGCTCGATCTGACCTGCCAGTACAGCTTTTGGAACAACCATACTTAAGTCACGGGTTACAGCAGGATATTTGGCAATTCCTGTATATTTATGATTAAAGCTTGCAAATTCCAGAACTGTAAGGATGTCAATCACTGCCACATAGGCCTTGTCACCGATTCCGTAAGCATCTGCAACCAGCGGATGAACCTCTCCCAGATAACCTACAACCTTACCATCATAAATCATATTTGCCTGTCTGCCTGGATGGAGATAGGATTTTTGGCTGTCAGGATCATAATCTACTCTTGCACGCATACCTACCTTTTCAAAGAATTCCTCGCAGACACCCTTCATGTCAAAGAAATCACCGTTTCCATACATTCCCAGGGTAAAATGCATTCTTTCCTCCGGAAGCTCAGTAAGAGGCAATGCCTTTGGACGGTATACATTTCCCAGTTCATAGAGACGTACATCTTTGTTTCTTCTGTTATAGTTTGTTGCCAGTGAACTGAGCATACCGTTTAAGGTAGTTGTTCTCATAACACTGTAATCCTCACCCAGTGGATTGCTGATCACAATCCCCCTGCGGAGTTCACTGTCAGCCGGAAGTCTTAATTTATCAAATACCTTCGGGCTTTCAAAGGAATAAGTCATGCCTTCAGAAAAACCACAGTATTCTGCAATATCTCTTGCAACAGCTTCAATACGAAGCTTAAATGGCAGTTTACCTGTTGTAGCTTCACCATTTGGTAATGTGGTAGGAATTTTGTCATATCCGAAGAATCTGGCAATCTCTTCCGCTACGTCAGCTACATAGTGAATATCCTGACGGAAGGTAGGTGCTACGATCTCATTGGTCTTCTCATCATAAGTAAGCTCAACCTTTGCCAGGAATCCAAGCATTTCTTCCGGAGTAAGACTGGTTCCCAGAAGTGCATTGATCTTCTCTGGTTTAAAAGGTACTCTGGACGGCTCGCTGACTTTATTGCAGACATCCACCATTCCGCCGACAACCTCTCCTGCGCCCAGTTCCTCCATGAGCTGGCAGGCTCTGTCAATGGCTGCCTGCGCATTGTTAGGATCCAGTCCCTTTTCGAATTTACCGGAAGCATCTGTACGGAGACCAATCCTCTTGGAAGAAAGACGGATATTGGTGCCGTCAAAGCAAGCTGCCTCAAAGAGAACTGTTTTCACCTGATCTGTGATCATAGAATTCTCTCCGCCCATGATTCCCGCAATTCCTACAGGTTTTTTACCGTCACAGATCATCAGCACCTGATCATCCATGGTACGTTCCTGACCATCCAGAGTAACGAATTTTTCATCTTTTTCTGCACAGCGTACAATGATCTCTCTGCCTTCAATGGTATCCAGATCATAGGCATGCATTGGCTGGCCAAATTCTTCCATCACATAATTGGTGATATCAACCAGGTTGTTGATAGGACGGATTCCGTTGGAAGCCAGACATCTCTGCATCCATTTTGGGGACGGTCCGATCTTTACATTTTTTACAACTCTTGCACAGTAACGCGGACAAAGCTCCGGATTTTCTACAGTAACCTTTACATAATCAGATGTCTTTTCTTCATTGCCCTTACACTCTACAACAGGAGGACAGAATTTCTTGTCAAAGGTAGCTGCTGCCTCTCTGGCAATTCCCAGAACTCCATAACAGTCCACACGGTTGGATGTGATCTCATATTCAAAGACAACATCATCCAGTCCAAGTGCCTTTACTGCGCTTTCTCCTACTACTGCATCCTCTGGAAAAATATAAATTCCATACTCCGGTGCATCCGGATACATTTCTTTGGTACTTCCCAGTTCTTCAATAGAACACATCATACCATAAGAATCCACACCGCGGAGTTTACCCTTTTTAATCTGGATTCCTCCCGGAGTTTTCTTGCCATCATGTCCGCCTGCTACCCGTCCGCCGTCCAGAACAACAGGAACCTTATCTCCTTCTTTTACATTTGGGGCACCGGTTACGATCTGAACCGTCTCTGTCCCTACATCTACCTGGCAGATGATCAGCTTATCTGCATCCGGATGTTTTTCAATTTTTTTAATCTGGCCAATGACGATTTTGTCCAGGTCTGCATCCAGCTTTTCAAAGCCCTCTACCTTTGTACCTGTCAGGGTCATGGCATCTGTATATTCCTGTGCTGTCACATCAAGATCCGGCACATACATTTTAATCCAAGATAATGAAGTATTCATTTTTCCTAATCCTCTTTCTTATATAATAATAGCCGTTCACTCCACTTCGTTTCGCTCGTACTTAAGGAGTTTCCACGACGTTTGTCGTGGAAGCCGTTCGCTTCACTTCGTTTCGCTCACTAAAACTGTTTTATGAAGCGAATGTCGTTTTCGTAGAGCAGGCGCATGTCGTCGATTTCGTATTTAAGAAGAGCAATTCGCTCCAGGCCTACACCGAAGGCAAAGCCTGTATATTCTTCGGGATCGATTCCGCACATGCTTAATACATTTGGATGTACCATACCACAGCCGAGGATTTCAATCCATCCGGAGCCTTTACAGAAACGGCAGCCTTTACCACCACACTTGAAGCAGGATACGTCTACCTCAGCGCTTGGCTCAGTAAACGGGAAATGGTGGGGTCTGAATTTGGTTTTTGTCTCAGGTCCAAAGAGCTCCTGAGCAAATTCCTGAAGAGTTCCCTTCAGATCCGCAAATGTAATATTCTTATCAATAACCAGACCTTCGATCTGATGGAAGGACGGAGAATGTGTGGCATCTACCTCATCTGAACGGAATACACGTCCAGGTGCGATCATACGGATAGGCAGCTTGCCCTTTTCCATAGTACGTGCCTGTACCGGGGAGGTCTGGGAACGAAGCAGAATAGAATCCGTGATAAAGAAAGTATCCTGTTCGTCACGTGCCGGATGGTTTTCCGGAATGTTAAGCTTTGTAAAGTTATAATCAGCATATTCAACTTCCGGACCTTCAACAACCTCATAGCCCATACCTACGAAAATACGCTCAACCTCTTCCAGTGCGATAGTATTAGGATGACGGTGTCCGATCTTCGCTTTCTTTGCAGGAAGTGTTACGTCAATTACCTCCTGTTTCATTTTTTCCTCACGGACAGCTTCCTCCAGCTTTGCCTTTGACTCATCCAGGAGAGCTTCTATTTTTGTTCTGGTCTCATTTACCAGCTGACCAACCTTCGGGCGTTCCTCCGGAGCAACATCCTTCATGCTTTTTAAAATAGCGGTCAGTTCTCCTTTTTTGCCAAGGTATGCAACACGTACCTCGTTTAACTTATCCAGGCCCTCGGATTCATCAATCCGTTTTTTGGCAGCTTCAGCCAGTTCCTGAAGTTTTTCTTTCATATCCATGATTCTTTTCTCCTTTATAAAAATATTCGTAATTTCCTGATCAAGGGCCGCAGATCCGTAAATACAAAAAAGCCCCATCCCTCATATGAGGGACGGAGCATATCCGCGGTACCACCCTGCTTCCTGTTTTATACAGGCTCTCGGTCTGCTTAACGCGCAGCAACGTCATTCCCTACTAAACAATCATATCATATTCCTAATAGAACATTCAGGAATGCAGCTCCGGTGGGAAATTCAGGAAATATTTGAACCTGTGGAAGCTTTCAGCCGATGACCTCCACTCTCTGATGGAAAATAAATCCCTAAAAACACCTTCTGTGCCTTTTCATTTATTAACAGTATTTACTATGCCACAGTCCGAAAAATATGTCAAGAGTCATTTTCTACTTTCTCAGCAGCTTTCCCATCCGCATTTTCAGTCCGGGCTGCCGGCACCTCATCTGCAGACTTAGCCGCCTCTACTGCTTCTTTTGCTTTCAGTCTCCGTTCTCTCTCATGGTCGATCATTCCTTTGACAGACCGGTGAGCCTTTCGGAAATCCTTCTCAAAATAGGCATTGATCTCCGCTCCGTACAGAAACAGGTTCATACAGAAATACAGCCAGATCATCACCATGATAATCGTGGTCAGATTCCCATACATATTGGAAAATCCCGGAAAAATCTCAAAATAAAAGGAAAATCCATAGGAAAATATAGACCAGGCCACGGCAATGATCAGAGCTCCGGGAACCTGGCTTTTCAAGGTTGCCTTCCGGTTTGGAAGCAATTTGTAAAGCATGAGAAACACCAGAAAAAGCACTGCAAAAACCAGCTCTGTCCTGGCACCTAATATCCTGCCCAGAACCTTTCCCACAAAAGGAACATACATGGCCGCAAGCTCCTGGATCCGGTTACCAAGCACAAGCATAAGCAAACAGATGATCAGTGCCACCACCAGTGAAAAGGTATAAAAAACCGCATAAATCCTGGTAATCAGCCAGTTACGGGTTTCCTTTACATGATAAATGGTGTTCAGTCCATTGATCAGGGACTGCATACCTTTCCCCGCAGACCACAGTGCTACAATGGCAGAAATAGGTACAATGGCTGTACTTCTCTTATAAACATCCACTACGATTCCAAGAACAAAACTCTGGATATTCTCAGGAACAAATGCAACAATGGCATCACGCACCATATTATAAGTAACCGGTGTATATCTGACCAGAGTTGTCAGAAAAAGGATACAGGGAATAAAGGAAAGAATCAAAAAATAGGCAGCCTGTGTGGCATATGCTCCTACGTGATCCCCTGACACACGATTCATAAATCCAAGCAGAAGTGAAACCACCGATTTCTTCTCTTTCTCCTTCTTCATATATCTCTCCATTCTATTTATATTCAGGGAGATCTTTCTTGCCGTTCACCGGCAAATCACTTCTTACTGTTCTTTTATGTAAAATCTGTAAGAAGTTTCAGAGTTGTAATGCTCTCCGGCTGCAAGGACAGGAGAATGGAAATCCTCCACATTTACAGCATTTGGCTCTACCTGTGTTTCCAGACAGAATGCCTCTCTCTGATTGTAAACATGTCCGTTTTTACCCTTTTCGTTCTCTACAAAATTAGCTGCATAGAACTGTACACAGGGACAATCAGAAGTTACATCCATAGCAATTCCGGTTTCTTTGCTGTATGCAGTGGCAATGAGTCTGCGATTGCCTTTGGAATAATTGTCGGTTACATAATTATGGTCATAGCCGCCGGTAAATTTCAGCTGTTCAAAATCTGCATCGATCCTCTCTCCCATCTGTCTGGCAGTTCTGAAATCCATAGGAGTACCCTCCACCGGTGCATACTCTCCCGTAGGAATAGAATGGCTGTCAGCTACAGGTGTATAGTAATTTGCATGAATGGTCAGATACTGATCCATAGCTGAACCGCTTCCCTCTCCACTCAGATTAAAATAAGAATGATTGGTCATATTTCCTACTGTAGGCTCATCGCATACACCCTGATAATGGATTTTTAATTCATTTTCTTCTGTAAATTCATACTTTACAGAAACATCAAATTCTCCCGGATAACCATTTTCTCCGTCAGGGCTGATACGGTTAAATACAATGCTGTTTTTATCCTGGGAAATCTCAGCCACCTTCCACAGCTTCTTCTCAAATCCATTCGGACCACTGTGAAGGTTGTTGTCATTTTCATTCTGTGCAAGCTTTACCTCTTTGTCTCCAAGCATAAACCTTGCGCCGGCAATACGGTTACCACTTCTGCCGATCACTGCTCCGAAAAAGCATCCATTCACCTCATAAGATTCCAGGTCATCATATCCCAGAACTACATCTGCTAGTTTTCCTTCTCTGTCCGGCACACACAGCTTCACCAAAAGAGCCCCAAACTCTGTTACTTCCACAAATGCACCGGATCCATTCTCCAGATGATAGATCTTAACTGTTTCTCCTGTGGGCAATACGCCAAATTTTCTTTCGCTTACACTCATTGCCTGTAACCTCCCAATATAATATATAATCACGAAAAGCCTTTTTATTTGCTTTTTTACTGAAAAAAAGAGCCCGGTCACGGCTCTGTCTTTTCTTGAAACTCCCGAAATGTCGTTCCCTTCCCATTGACGCCTAGCCGCAGCTAGGTGGGTATCCTCAATAACATTTTTGTCTTCCGCTGCATAATGACGGCCTGACATCCATGGTACAATGTTGGATTCCCGTTAAAGTCGATGTAGGTTCAAAAAAAGAAGGGGCCTCGAACATTTCAGGATATTTTAGATGGTTTTATTATACTCTAGTATATAGTTTTTTTCAACATAAAATGCACAAATTATAAGATTCCAAGAATTTCCTTCACAGCCTTTGGCATATCAGGAGCATCTACCACTCTGTCATGAAGAACAGGAGCTGTACGGATGGTCTCAACTGCCTGGGGAACCTTCACACCGGACAGGGTACAAAGCTCATCAGCCAGAGCAAAATCATCCTTACCCTCTGTATCCGCTCCAAGAGCATCCATAACACTTCTGGTAAATTTGTAAGGGCTGGCTGTGGAAGCGATCACTGCAGGAAGCTTATCTCCTGTTTCCTTTACATATTTGTCATATACACCTGCAGCAACTGCAGTATGGGTATCAATCACATAATGACTGTTTTTGAAAACTCCGGCGATGGTTGCAGCTGTTTCCTCTTCTGTGCAGAAATTTCCGTAGAAATCTCCCAGCTGTGCCTTCATTTCCTCTGTGATCGTGTACTCTCCGCCTGCTGATAATGCCTGCATCAGCTCAGCACATTTCTTTGCGTCTGCACCTGCAATACGGTAAATAAGGCGCTCAAGATTGCTGGAGATCAGAATATCCATGGAAGGAGAAGTTGTCAGGATAAAGTCACGTTTTCTGTCATAGGTACCTGTACGGAAGAAATCATACAGTACCTTATTATCATTGGATGCACAGATCAGCTTATGTACAGGAAGTCCCATCTGTTTTGCATAATATGCAGCAAGGATATTTCCGAAATTTCCTGTAGGCACTGTGATATTGATCTCCTGTCCGTCTTTGATCTTTCCTTGGCGGACCAGAGATGCATATGCATATACATAATATACGATCTGTGGAACCAGACGTCCGATATTGATTGAGTTTGCAGAAGAGAACTGATAACCTGCCTGGTCAAGCTCTGCTTCCAGCTTCTGGTCATTAAACATTTTCTTTACAGCAGTCTGGGCATCATCGAAATTGCCGGTAATTCCCACTACATAGGTATTATTTCCCTTCTGGGTAACCATCTGCTTCTCCTGAATAGGGCTTACACCGTTCTTCGGATAAAAGACAATGATCTTTGTGCCAGGCACATCTGCAAATCCTGCCATGGCAGCCTTACCTGTATCCCCTGATGTTGCAGTGAGGATCACGATCTCATTTTTTACATCATTTTTCTTTGCTGCTGTAGTCATAAGATGTGGAAGAATTGATAAAGCCATATCCTTGAATGCAATGGTAGCTCCATGATACAGCTCCAGGAAATATACTCCGTCTGCTTCATGAAGTGGTGCAATTGTCTTTGTATCAAATTTATCGTCATAGGCTCTGCTGATGCAGTTTTTCAATTCCTCTTCTGTGAAATCTGTGAGGAAACGCTTCATTACCTCATAAGCGGTCTCCTGATAACTCATCTGTGCCAGCTTATCCATAGGGACATCCAGCTTCGGAATTTCTGTAGGCACAAATAAACCGCCATCCTCAGAAAGTCCCTTTAAAATAGCCATGGAAGCTGTTACCGCCTCTTCTTTTCCTCGTGTGCTTTTGTATAATACCTGCATTGTATATCCTGCCTTTCCAAAGTTTTTCGTTTGTCAATTGAACCCATTATATCATATGCTTTAACAAAATACCATCCTAAATTATATCTCATTTATACACTGATCATTTTTATATAGATAGTAGTTTTTCACAGAAAAAAGAAAGACAGCTTCCCAAAAAGAAAGTCTGTCTTTTCTATTATCAGTTTATTTTTGCTCAATTTGTTTTTGCCATCTGGACAATATTGGAACCCCCTGCCTGATCAGCGAGCCTGGACTTGTCCCCTTCATCCGGATATGTATAAAATTCATGGACACCATATTTGAAAAGCTTTTTCAGATCCTTTTCAAACCAGGTAACATTGTGGGATTCTGCCTCGGATTTCTGGATAAAGAAAAGTGCACCCTGGGAATAATCCTTACCCTCCAGCGCCTCACGCACTGCCTCTCTGGTATCATCCGTAACCTCAACCTCATTGATCCTGCCATCATAGGTAGGAGAAAACTGCGGCACACCATTTGTGGATTCCCACACTACTTCTGTAACATTATCAGGAAATTCTTCATTCTTCACACGGTTCATGATCACATTTGCCACAAGTACCCGTCCCTTAATGTCCTCAGTTCCCGCTTCTGCCTCCACGATACGGAGCAGTGTATCATAATCCTCATCGGACATGAGCGTAGATTTCTGAGCAGAACTGATATATTTCTCATCAAGAGCATTGATCTTGCTCTCCATGGAAGAGCTCACATCAAACTCTGCCACGCTGTCATCAATTTTCTTTACACGCTGTCCTACCATAACCTGCTCGCAGGAAGTACCGATCCGCTCTACAGACTTCTGTCTGGTAACTGTACTGTTTACCCCGGACATTACGCCTGCAATCCCTGTAGGAAGTATGTCTGATCCTGATTCAACTGACTGGGAGGAAAAAGTCTCATTTTCATTCCCGGAAGCTGCATATACCTGTTTCTTACTGTTATCTCCGATTCTTCCGCCGGCAGCCAGAACAACTGCGGCACAGGTACACGCTGTAACCAGTATAAAGCTTTTAGCAGGATCTCCGGATTTTCTTCTTTTCACTGATCGTCCGGGCTGACCTTGTCTTTTTTGAACTTTCATACCTTTTCATTCCTCTTTTTTCTTAATTCCAAAATGCAACATATAGTTGTAACATTTTTGTAATTTATAAGAAAATTATATTTAACAAAGACACTTTTGTCAAGCTTTTTTTACATTCCTGTAATATCTATAAAGTTTATACAAAAGATTATAGCGCCTCTCCCTCTGTACGGTCAACCTTAATCATCCTTGATTTTTCGCATTTTTTCAAGCTTTTCCATACTTTGCTCGAAAAAAAAGGAATCCTTTTTACAGGATTCCTCATAAAATATTCGAAATATTTTCGTAACTTTTTTTCAGCAGCTCAACTGCGTTTTTCTCCACATACCAGAAACATAGGAGTAGGGTTATAAAATTCATCTTTCTTCTGATAAATCCGGCTGCTGATTCCAAGATCAATGGAGAACTTTTCCATTTCAAGCCTTCCCAGAGTCTCCAGGTCCCAGGCAGGCCGGATATAAGAGCTGATAGGCAGCTGACGCTTGATCTCCTCACATTCCTGCATCATGGCATCTCCCACTGTGTGATGGGCATGATTGGCAGGAAGTCCAGAGGTATCCGCAAAATTATCCGCTCCATAATTGGCATCTGCATTCAGAAGGATTCCGCCTGGTCTCAATACACGGATCCATTCCCTGTATGCGCCCGCTGCATCCGGCAAGGTCCATGTAAGATTTCTGGAAATCACCACATCAAAACTGCCGCTTTCAAAATCCAGTTTCTCCCCGTCCATGACCTTAAAGGTACAGGAAACCTTTTCCTCCTCTGCCAGATCTATGGAATGGCGGATCATATCAGGAGTCAGATCTATTCCTGTGACCTCATGTCCCAGCTTAGCCAGAAGAATGGCAAAGAATCCGGCACCGCATCCCACATCCAGGATTCTGAGCTTTCCTTCCGGCAGATACTTAAGGATCTCTCTCATCCATTTATCTGCCATATCGCTGTGGAGCTCAGCCCTTCTCTGCTCCTTAAAGCTGTCACTGCGTTTGGTCCAGTAGGCCGTAATTTTCTCCTTGCGACTGTCCTCTTCCCTGCTAAAGGATCCATAAGTGATCATAGGGCCATCCTTGATCACCTGAAGACTTCCAATCTGATAAAGGATCACACCGTTCAGATCGGAATAGCTTTTTTCCAGGATCTTTCCTTCATAATCTTTGGTACAGCCCAGATATTCCCCGGCTTTCACCAGATCTCCTGGCTTTTTGGCCGGATACCACAGGCCGGATACAGTTGCAGACTGGTACCGTACATTTTCAATCTCCATAGGATAATAGGTACTGTAGCTTCTCAGGCCCTGATAAATGCCCAGGAAGCAGAGGATATTCCGCACATCCTTTCCAGTAGATTTCACTTCCTCTGCAGTCCAGCCACCCATCTGTCCCCGTTCGATCAGTACGCTGGGAATTCCACAGGAAGCTGCATAATTATAAGATCCTCCTGATTCCACATTAGATCTGACCATATAAGGAACATCTGCCTGCTGTGCCATTTTCTGAGATATTTCCCTTACCTGCTGTACAGCCTTTCCTGCATAATAAATATAAGGAGTCAGCTCCTCAAAGGAATCTCCGCTGTGCAGGTCTATGTAATAATCTGCCACACTCTGCAGCTTTTCTACAACTGCATAGGCCAGACGGTCCATACGGGTTCCCTCCGGATTTCCCGGGAAAACACGGTTAAGATTTTTGTCATCTTCCGGACAGATACTGCCGCTTCGCTCTTCAAATTCCTTTCTGCAGACCGTTTTTACAAGGATCACTCTTCCATTCATCTTCTCCGGCTTTAACTGATCTGCAAGCTCTACCGCTGCCTGGATCCCCACATACTCTCCGGCATGGACAGAGGCCGTGATCAGAACTGTTTTTCCGGGATTATTGCCGCAGATCACTGTATACGGAAGGGCAAATTCTCCGCCTGCCAGCCTCAGAAAACCGCTCTTCTTTGTTCCCGGTTCTGCCCAAAGAGGGTCTTTTGTCTTCTGCAGATCTTCCTGCTGTTTTTCTGCGCAGATCATGAACATAGGGGTAGAATGATAATTCAACTTCTCTTCCTGGCTCCACACTCTCTCCCAGATATCCAGATCTATGGAAACGGACTCAAATCCAATCTCTTTTAAAATATTTCTGTCCCAGACAGGCCGTTCAATGGCAGACAGAGGCATCTGCAGGGCAATCTTCTCCATTCTGTCAATATCAGTACAGAGATAATGATCATCCAGATTTTCATTCTCTACAAGCTTTCTGTCCTCTTCATAGGACTGGCGCTTTTCCTCATCATAGAGATAGCCATACCAGTTTGCATCAAAATTCAGAAGCTTTCCACCAGGCTTTAACACCCGGTGCCACTCCCTGTATGCACCTTCGGGATCCCTCAGATTCCAGGTAAGGTTTCTGGAAATCACCACATCAAAGGTATTATCTTCAAACTCCAGATTCTGGGCATCCATTTTATGAAAAACAATCTTTTCGCAAAGCTTCCCTGCATTCTTTTTTGCAGTGTCCAGCATTTCCTGTGTATAGTCTACAGCTGTAACCTTGTATCCCGCCTCTGCAAGAATTACGGGGAAGAATCCCGGACCTGTACCGATATCCAGGATTTTCAGATCTTCTTTCTTTTTCTCCGGAAACTGTCTTTTCAAGGTTTTTAACCATGCTTCCTTCTGTATTCCATTTAATTCTTTATGATTCACCTCAGAGTATCCCTCTGCACGGGTACTCCAGTAGCTTTCGATTTCTGACAGCAGCTTATCCAATTTCTGTATCCTCCGTTTGTAATAATGTCAGGCTGATATGTGTCAAAATTCCCACAACATAATATTTTAACAAATACAATCGTCCTCAACAAGCCCCCCGGGGGGACAAAAAAGGCTGTCCGAAGACAGCCTTTTGCATTACTATGCTTTATATTGCCCCTAAAATTTTGCGGGCATTATCGATTCTTTCCTGTGTGGGCGGTTTTACACCTTCAAGGGGATACGGAATTCCCAGTTTTTCCCACTTAAACGTTCCGAGAGTGTGATAAGGAAGTACCTCCACACGCTCTACATTTTTAAGTGTATGGATAAAATCTGCCAGTCTGTGGAGATATTCATCCTTGTCGCTTCCGCCCGGCACAAGCACATGTCTGATCCATACAGGTTTCCCCATATCAGATAACTCCTGCGCCATGGCAAGGATATTCCGGTTGGTATGTCCTGTAAGCTTTATGTGTTCCTTTTCATCGATCTGCTTGATGTCCAGAAGCACCAGATCTGTATATTTCATCAGTTCCAGCCATTTGGAATGCCAGGGTTCTTTTTCTGTGTAGGGATTGGCACTGGTATCCAGGGTCGTATGGATTCCTGCCTGCTTTGCTTTACGGAAAAGCTCTGTGAGAAAATCCATCTGCAGCAGTGGTTCTCCTCCGCTGACCGTGATCCCGCCTTTGTTTCCCCAATAGCCTTTGTAGCGCAGTGCCTTATTCAGCAGTTCGTCTGCTGTAGTGACCTGTCCCTCTTTCATATTCCAGGTATCCGGATTATGACAGAACTGACAGCGCATGGCACAGCCACTGAGAAAGATCACATACCGCACTCCGGGTCCGTCCACAGAACCAAAACTTTCCAGGGAATGTACATATCCTTCCATCAGATTTACATCCTGTCGTGGCAGGTTCTTGCGATTACGTCAAGCTGCTGTTCTCTGGTCAGGTCGATAAACTTAACTGCATAACCGGAAACACGGATTGTGAAGTTTGCATACTCTTCTTTTTCCGGATGTTCCATAGCATCGATAAGCTTTTCTTTTCCAAATACGTTTACATTGAGGTGATGTGCACCCTGGTCAAAATATCCGTCCAGTACGTGTACAAGATTCTCTGTACGCTCTTCCTCAGTATGTCCCAGTGCATCAGGATTGATAGTCTGAGTATTGGAGATTCCGTCCAGTGCATCCTCATAGTCAAGCTTTGCAACAGAGTTCAGAGATGCCAGAAGGCCATTCTGCTCTGCACCGTAGGATGGGTTTGCACCAGGTGCCAGTGGCTCTCCTGCTTTTCTTCCATCCGGAAGGGAACCTGTAGCTTTACCGTAAACAACGTTAGAAGTAATGGTAAGGATAGAGGTGGTTGGTTTGGAATCACGATAGGTATGGATGTGTTTCAGCTTCTCAAGGAAGGTAGAAAGCAGAGTAGTAGCGATCTCATCTGCTCTGTCATCATCATTACCATAGCGTGGGAAGTCACCTTCTACCTGGAAGTCTGTGGTGATTCCGTCTTCATCACGGATTGCTTTTACCTTTGCATATTTGATAGCGGAAAGGGAGTCAACCACATGAGAGAAGCCTGCAATACCGGTTGCAAAAGAACGGTCAACCTTTGTATCGATCAGTGCCATCTCTGCTGCCTCATAGTAATATTTATCATGCATGTAGTGGATCATATTCAGTGTTCCAACATACAGATGAGCCAGCCAGTCCATCATCTTATCATATTTTGCAACTACTTCGTCATAGTCAAGGTATTCGGAAGTGATCGGCTGATAGTTTGGTCCAACCTGCTGTTTTGTCTTCTCATCCACACCACCGTTGATCGCATAAAGAAGGCATTTTGCAAGGTTTGCACGAGCACCGAAGAACTGCATTTCTTTACCAGTCTCAGTAGCAGATACACAGCAGCAGATGCTGTAGTCATCTCCCCATACAGGACGCATAACATCATCGTTTTCATACTGGATAGAGCTTGTGAGAACAGAAATATCAGCTGCATATTTCTTGAAGTTCTCAGGCAGTCTTGAGGAATAAAGTACAGTAAGGTTTGGTTCCGGAGCAGGACCCATATCCTCCAGTGTATGCAGGAAACGGAAGTCATTCTTTGTTACCATGGTACGTCCGTCCTGTCCCATACCTGCTACTTCCAGAGTTGCCCATACAGGGTCGCCGGAGAATAACTGATTGTAAGATGGGATACGTGCGAATTTAACCATACGGAATTTCATTACCATGTGATCTACAAGCTCCTGAGCTTCTTTCTCAGTCAGTGTACCGTTCTCCAGATCTCTCTCAATATAGATATCAAGGAAGGTAGAAATACGTCCAACACTCATTGCAGCACCGTTCTGAGTCTTGATCGCTGCCAGATATCCGAAATACAGCCACTGGAAAGCTTCTCTTGCATTCTTTGCAGGCTGGGAAATGTCATAGCCGTAAGCTTCTGCCATAACCTTCATGCCCTTCAGTGCACGGATCTGGTCTGCGATCTCCTCACGAAGCTGGAAATCATAGCGTCTCATACCCTGACGGTCGCAGGCTGCAAAATCCTTCTGCTTGCCTTCGATCAGGGCATCGATTCCATACAGAGCCACACGTCTGTAATCGCCTACAATACGTCCACGTCCGTAAGTATCCGGAAGACCTGTCAGGATCTTGTTATGACGGGCAAGCTTCATCTCTGGTGTGTAGATATCAAATACTCCCTGATTATGAGTCTTGAATTCATAGTTATAGAAAACATCTTTGATCTTGTCACTTACGTGATAGCCATAAGTTTCACATGCCTGTTCTGCCATTTTAATTCCGCCGTATGGCATGAAAGCACGTTTCAGAGGTTTATCTGTCTGAAGACCAACAACCTTCTCCAGATCCTTTGTTTCCTCATCAATATATCCAGGTCCGTAAGCAGTCAGAGAAGTAACAACCTCTGTCTCCATATCCAGGACACCGCCCTTTGCACGCTCCTCTTTCTGAAGTGCCTGCAGCTTATCCCAGAGCTTATTGGTAGCTTCTGTAGGCTCTTCAAGGAAGGAAGCATCTCCTTCATATGGAGTATAGTTCATACTGATAAAGTTACGAACATCAATTTTCTCCTTCCAACGGTTACCCTTAAAGCCATTCCACTGTTCAAAGTTTCTCATCGTCTTACCTCTTTCTTTTAATATTTCCGCGCAATTCTCACGTCAAGTGAGAGAATAAGATTTATTTTGTTTTGTGTCATCCACGCCGATAGTATACGGGACATTCTGGTCTTATGTCAATTGATTTGACCTATGATTTTATTTTTGTACAATTTACTGCAAAAAGCAGGAATGACTGTACTTTTATCCGTACAGTCATTCCTGCTTTTTAACTTTTCTATTATTAGGATATCCGCGAATTGCTCCGCTGCGAAGCAGCTCCTTTAATTCTGATATTAGCGATTGTTGATAGCAGTTACCAGGGCGTCAATGGAGGCACGGATGATATCCGGGTCCACTCCTGCTCCCCATGCCAGGGTTCCGTCCGGTTTCTTAATTCCCACATAGGCGATAGCCTTGGAACTGGAACTGCGCTCCAGTGCATGCTCCTGATAGGTTTCCAGAGAATATTCCAGATCATAGGCTTTCTTCAGGGCATTGCTTACTGCGTCCAGACGTCCGTTTCCGCTGGCTTCTGTAACAATGGTTTCACCCTGGAAGGTTGAGGTTACCTGTGTGGTAATTCCTCCATCCTTCTGCTGGAAATGCAGCTCATTGATACTGTATGGCTCAACCACATTCTCAAAGGTTGACTTAAACAGACCAAAGATCTCATCCGGATGAAGCTCTTTGTGCTTATGATCAGATACTGCCTTGGTAGCATAGCCCATGGCCTCACGCATTTTCGGCGGAAGGTTCAGACCGTATTTGGTCTCCAGAATATAACCAACACCACCCTTACCGGACTGGCTGTTAATACGGATTACATCTGCATCGTAGTTTCTGCCCACATCTGTAGGATCGATGGGCAGATACGGTACATTCCAGTGATCCGGATCTTTTTCATCTCTCCAGTGCATACCTTTGGCAATGGCATCCTGATGGGATCCGGAAAATGCTGCAAATACCAGGGCACCACTGTATGGGCTTCTCTCTGTAACCTTCATGCCGGTGCACTCCTCATATACCTCACAGATATGAGGCATGTCGGAGAAATCAAGCTTGGGATCCACTCCCTGGGAATACATATTCATGCCAAGTGTTACAATATCCACGTTACCGGTACGCTCACCGTTTCCAAATAAAGTTCCCTCGATCCTGTCTGCGCCTGCCAGCAGTCCCATTTCAGAATCTGCTACGCCACATCCTCTGTCATTGTGCGGATGGAGAGATACGATTACGTTTTCACGATATTTCAGATTGTCACACATATATTCCACCTGGCTGGCATATACATGAGGCATGGAATGCTCTACTGTAACAGGCAGGTTGATAATACATTTATTATCTGCTGTAGGCTGCCATACATCCAGAACTGCGTTACATACCTCCAGTGCATATTCCGGCTCTGTTCCGGTAAAGCTCTCCGGACTGTATTCGAACTGGAAATTGCCTTCTGTTTCATCTGCCAGTTTTTTCAGAAGTGCAGCGCCATCCACTGCAATCTTCAAAATCTCTTCCTTAGTTTTCTTAAATACCTGTTCTCTCTGGGCAACAGAGGTAGAATTGTACACATGTACGATTGCTTTCGGAGCACCCTTGACTGCCTCAAAGGTTTTACGGATAATATGCTCTCTGGCCTGGGTCAGCACCTGGATGGTCACATCCTCTGGAATGAGATTCTGCTCGATCAGGGTACGCAGAAATTCATATTCTGTCTCAGAGGCTGCCGGAAAACCAACCTCGATCTCTTTAAAACCAATTTTCACAAGAAGCTTGAAAAACTCTATTTTCTGTTCCAGGCTCATAGGAATCACTAACGCCTGATTACCATCACGCAGATCAACGGAACACCAGATGGGAGCCTTCTCCACATATTCCTTCTCTGCCCATTTCATGGATTTCACCGGGGGCATAAAATACTGTCTCTGATACTTGCTTGCTTTCATCATTTTCTTTATCCTCCACTTTCTTATGTACTTAAAGATAGCTACGCGGTCTGTTTCGCAGGAAACAAAAAAAGCCTCCCGCCCTGCATGATCTGCAAGAGACGGAAGACATCAAAATCTTACGCGGTACCACTCTTTATTTATGAACTACGTCATCACTCACCGGATACAGGATCTGAGATCCTTATATCCTCTCCATATAACGGTGGACACCGTCTGCGCCTACTCTCCTGTATAAAGATTTCAGGCAGCTGCTCAAAGGCGAGTTCCACAATTTCCATCCGCTGCTTCTCACCGGCCAGCAGCTCTCTGGGCTCAGGTTACTGTGTACTATTCCTCATCTATGCATTTCGCTTGTTTTTGTTGAGTAATACGTTAACATCAAAAAGAGTTTTTGTCAAGACCTCTTCCTGAATTTACCCGAATTTGCCAAAATTTTGGTTACTGTTCACTCCGTTCTCAGCAACACGCTTCGCGATGCACAGAATTTATGCTACTCGCATAAATTCGCGCAGTATGTCTCGGGTTTTCTGTGACCTTCGCTCACAAAAAACACCTCGCGGGATATTACCAGTGAATAGTAACAAATTTTGCTTAAATTAAAAAAAGCACTTGAAATCTGTTTGTACTTTTGTTACAATAGCAAATGTTGCGGGGTATGGCGTAGCTTGGTAGCGCGCACGGCTGGGGGCCGTGAGGTCGCAGGTTCAAATCCTGTTGCCCCGATTAAATATAGTAAGAAAAAGAGTTTCCAAAACCTGGAAGCTCTTTTTCTTTTGTCCTTATCAGACGTATTATTATTACTTTTCTTACTGATATTCTGGTATATGCCAATCAGGAAATCAATATAACTTATGTATAAACAATCCGCTGCGAAGTTTTGGCTCGAACCAGGTGCTCTTGGGTGGCATAAGTCTGCTTTCATCTGCGATCTTCATCAGATCTTCCATGGAGGTTGGATACATGACAAAGGCAACGCCTCCGGTCTTATCTGCCATCTGAGCCAGCTCTGCTGCCTTGTGGCTTCCGCCTACAAAGGAAATACGCTGGTCTGTTCGCGGATCCTGAATACCCAGGATCGGATTCAGTACTTTGTCCTGAAGGATAGATACATCCAGCTGGGTCACTACATCCTTTCCCTCATATACATCCGGCCATGCTTTCAGATGATACCACTGGCCATCCACATACATACCCATGCAGTGCTTTTCCACAGGCTTACATGGAAATCCCGGCATAAGCATCAATTCAAAATTAAATTTCAGGGCTGCCAGAAAAGCCTTAACTGTCAGTCCGTTCAGGTCATGGACAACTCTGTTGTAAGGAAGGATACAAAGCTGGTCATAAGGAAATACCACTGACAGGAAATAATTAAATTCCTCTTCCCCTGTATATCCAGGATTCTGCTCTCTTCTCTTCAATCCAACCTTCACTGCAGATGCAGCTCTGTGATGTCCATCTGCAATGTACAGAGAATCAATTCCTGCAAATTCCTCATGGATTTTCCTGATCACCTCTGCATCATCAATTACCCATACTCTGTGGGTGATCTCATCCTCTTCTGTGAAATCACAGGCAGCCGGATGGCTCTTTTTCCAATCCTCCATAAGATCCAGCAGAGACTGGGGATATCTGCACGCCAGAAAAATAGGGCCTGTGTTGGCATTGCAGCTGTCTACGTGACGAATTCTGTCCTGTTCCTTGTCCTCTCTGGTCAGCTCATGCTTTTTGACCACACCGTTCATGTAATCGTCAATAGAACTGCAGCCTACAATTCCTGTCTGGGTTCTGCCTTTTCTCACCTGCTCATAAATATAATAGCAGGGCTTCTCATCCTGGACCAGAATCCCTTCCTTCTCCAGATTGTCCAGATTCTCTCTGGCTTTTGCATAAACCCTTTCATCATACAGATCAATGGATGGCTCCAGATCCATCTCCGGTCTGTCCACATGGAGAAAAGAAAGGGGATTTTTCTCCCCGATTGCCCTGGCTTCTTCTCTGTTTACCACATCGTATGGCAGGGCTGCCACTGCCCTGGCTTTGTCAGCTGCAGGGCGAAGGGCCTTAAATGATCGAAATACTGCCATAATACCTAACTCCTCTCTTGTACTTTCCTGAATCTCTGATTCATTCTCAGAAAGTTCTCTCTTTGTCCGTTATTTTATCATACTTTATAATCAATATCCAGCAATTCCTGATCTGCTGCCACCTGATATATCTCCACATCATCCGGATGGGACAATACAACCTTTTTTCCGCCTTTGTCTCCGGTCAGCAGTCCAAGCTCTCCAAAATATTTTTTTCTGAAAATGCAGGGATTACCCATATGAGTTCCGTCAGAAACACAGACAATTCCCTTTTCTCCCTTTATACAAGCATAGATAAGCCCGCCTATGGTGCGACTGGACAGCCAGGGCTGGTCTGCCACACAAAACAGGGCTGCATCTGCCTCCTGATTTGCTTCCAGGCCGATTCTTACTGAGGAAGAGATCCCCCTCTCAGGAGCTGGGTTATTATAAACTCTAAATCCATATTTTTCTGCCTGTTCAGCAATAAAATCATATTGGGTCACTACAGAGACTTCCAAATAGGATTCCGGTTCCCCGGTCAGCTGTTCCCAGTTTTTCTGCACATCATATAAAGTATCCAGAATATAGCAGAACATAGGCTTTCCCTGAATCTCATACAACAGCTTATTAGAGCCGAAACGGCGGCTGTTTCCAGCCGCCAGCATAATGATCGCAATCTTCATATCTGCACTGTCCCTCCAAAGCTTCTCAGACTTCCGGCGGAAGCAATCATCTTTTGTTCCCTGAGTTTTCTCAGAAGATTTTCCGGGTTCCTGTCAGACTTCAGAGTGTCAGTTTTATTCAGATATACCCGATACTCCCTGTTTCCCACATTTTTCTTCAGACCCTCTGCAGAAGACGCTATTTTTATAATGTCCTCTTCTGTAATCTCATCTGTCTCAGATTTTCCCAGAAAACCTGCAGTCAATTCCTGGCGAAAAGCACACTGTTCTATGCTTTTTCCCAGACAATCCAGACCAATGATGCCGATTACCAGATCTGTACATTCCGGGATCACAGGTTCCCATTCAGCAGGGATCTTAACAGGTCTGTGTCTGGAACCATCTGCCTCAACAAGTATCACATCACAAAAATGAGCCAGCTGCCTTATGGCAGCTTCCGATATGGCAGAATATTTTCCGGTTTCAGGCTCATAATCTGCTGCGATCACATAATGATGGTTCGTCAGAAACTCCCGGCATTTACTCTGCACCTTTGGACCCAAAGCTTCCTCTCCTTTGCCTATCCTGACAAAGGGGCTGTCCGGTTCATATGCCATGTGTGTGGTGGTGGTGATAACAACCTTTTTCCCGGCTGTCACCAGCTCCTCTCCCAGACGATGGATCAGGCTGGTCTTACCGCCCCCGCCAACCACGGCAATCACGGCATTTTCCCTTAAATTAATCCTAAGTAGATCCAGGAGTCCACCCTGATGCTCTTTATTTTCCATAGGGAAGCACTCCTTCTGATAACAGAATTTCCAGCACACTGCCAGCAATACACCGTGCCTTGTCGGAAATCGTATAACAGTTTTTTTTCTGCTCTTTACGGGGATCAATATCTGCGATCTTCATTCCTTTTGGAACCCAGAAGCCATCCCGGATGATTCCTCTCAGCACTCCTGTAAGACTGGCTTTTACAGGTACCTCTCCGATCCAGCCCAGAATCTGGTCCTTTTCCACAATATCTGCAATCCGAAACTGACATCGGATCACTCCCTCTGCAGGGGCATGGATCACTCTTTCCTTTCCATAGCCTGCGATCACTCCTGGAATCCCGGTATTAGGCAGGGCACTTCCCTCCCGGATGATCCTGCCCAGATTATGGCCGCGCATGGTTTCTACCACATAGTCCACATCCTCCCCGGCAGAGAATCCCGGTCCCAGGGCAATGGTAAGATCTGCCATGGATCTGTCCGTTCCCAGATTCCGTTTTGCAAGGATACCATCGATCAGAGCTGCCGGTCTGTGTTCCCTGAGGATTTTTCCCTGGGGATCGACCATAAGAGGGATTTCCCCTGTATTCCAGACCTCCTGGCATTCCCGGAAGGAATCAACCCTTCTGGCTGTCACACCTTCTACAGTAGCAGCCCCATCATATACTGCCTCACAGAAAGCCACTTCTCTCCGGATTGCCGTAGGTCTGTCACATTCCAGCACCAGAACCCTGTATCCGCTGGCAAAAAGCCTGTGAATTGTACCGCTGGCAAGGTCACCCCCGCCTCTTACTGCCAGAAAATCCATATTAACCCTCCATAACCGATGATTTCAGTATCAGTTCTTTTCTGTTCTTCTGCCACAGATTCTCGTCCAGTTCCACCTCATATCCGCCGCCATTTTTCACATGCCACTCATAAAAGGATCTGGGAATCTGAGCATATTCCTCCATAATATTCATGATAGTACCGCCATGAATCACCAGCGCAGCCTGAGAAATTCCCCTGCGGATGCATCTGGTGACAGCCTTATCAAAGCCTGTCAGATTTCTCCTCTTGGCTTCCTCTCTGCTCTCCCCTCCGGGAAAGGGCAGCATTCCGTTACTGTCCACCCATGCCTGATAATCAGCATTTCCATCCAGTTCCTTATAATTTTTATTCTCAAATTCCCCAAAATCACATTCGGACAGCTCTTCGATAATCTGTACCGGCTCTTCCGGAAAAAGAATTGCCGCAGTCTGCACACAGCGTTTCAGAGGGCTGACGTAAACGGCGTCCGGCCTTGGATAATCCATTTTGTGGAGAACCTCTATTCCCTCCGGACAAAGAGGTTCATCTGTCACACCAATATATCTGGCTTTCTTATTTCCCTCTGTCATTCCATGACGGATCAGCCATAATTTAATCATTTTTAATCACCATTCCAATCCCGCAGGCTACCCGCGTAACCTTGTAGCTGTAGGCAGCCAACCTGGTACAAACCCGGCCTACTGCTTCTCTGTATTTTCTGTCAAAGGCATCTATGGGAACGACTCCATATCCCACCTCCTGAGAAACCAGAACCACCTCCGGATTCTCACGGATCAGGGCTTCTGCCAGATCAGATACCTCCCTGCCTGCTTTTATCTCTCTGCGGATAAACTCATGAAAATTCAGGACACCTTCTGCAACAAACAATTCCTCTCTGGACAGACCGCTGCCCTCTCCCCAGATCAAATCCGGATATTCTTTTTTGGCATATTCTGTTTTTCCCTGATATGCACCACCTATAATCATTTCCATACTCTATGTACCCCACATCCTCTTTAGAAATTAGAAATCACAGCCAGTACCACAGCCATTCCCACCTCACAGAGGCAAAGGAAAAAGCCTGACAGGTCTCCTGTAGTTCCTCCGAAATATTTCATTGCCATATGATGATAATACCAGAATACCAGCAAAGCTGCCACGAAAGCTGCCAGTCCCCATACAGGATGGATCCACATCATCCCTGCCAGAAGAAGTACCAGGTAAAAGATCAATACATTTCTGGATACTACATCTGAAGAATTTCTGGAAAACTGCGCTACTGTGCCATCTGCCTTTGCCTTGGGAAAGGTGATCACACCAATTCCTGACAGACACCTGGAAACCATAAACCCAAGACTGAGGATCCCTATTGCATGAAGATTTCCCCTTCCATAGAGCTGACTGAAAGCACCCAGCCAGGTAAGAAAATACACGGCTGCAGTGATCACCGCAAAAGCTCCAGCATGAGAATCCTTCAGGATCTCCAGTCTCCGGCTCCGTTCCTGCCAGGAGCTGAGCGCATCAGAGGTATCCAGAAGGCCATCTACATGGATTCCACCGGTCACCAGCACCGGTATCAGTACCAGCACTACTGTTACGAATCCCGGTTCATATTCAAACCGCAGTCCCAGCCAGGCCACTGCCATTGTCAATATACCGATCACAGTGCCGATAAAAGGGAAGAAACAAAACATATATTTCATATTTTCCTTTGTCCAGTCAGCTCTGGGCATGGGAATTTTGGAAAACATGGCAAATGCCACCTTAAAATTATTCCACAGGGATTTCATATACAAAGCTCCTCAATTATCAATTATTATCTGTTTTCTTCAGGTATACCGGAATCCCGTATACCACCTCTACTGCCTCATCTGCCATTTCTGCCACAGCCTGATTGATCTCACCCAGATATTTCAGATAGGTATTCATCTCTTCCTCAAAGGTAACCCCATCTGAAAAAATCTCATTGGTCACAATCACCACATGCCTGGCCCTCTCCTTCAGCCTTTGTACACCAGCCAGGATCTCTTCTACCGTCTTCTGATGGGCACCATTTTCCTCAAACATTTCATTTGCCGTAAGGTTGGACATACATTCCAGCAATACCACACTGTCCCCGGAAATCTGCACATCCTTCAGCCCTGTATAGCATTCCACTGTATCAAAGCCCTTACCTGCCCGCATTTTCCGATGCCGTTCAATCCTTTTAAAGCTCTCCTGGTCAAAAGGGTGCATGGTAGCGATATAAATCCTTTTCGCCTCTCCCAGAGAAAGGACACGGTCTTCTGCAAAGGCAGATTTCCCGCTTCCACTGCCCCCTGTAACAAGAATCAACATTATTTTAACTCCTCATACTGCTCCACATGAATATCCTCAAAGGTACTCATGGAATGATAAACAGCTGCAGCCATATCCAATACCGGGAACAGAGTTACCGCACCGGTTCCCTCTCCCAGACACATATCTGCGTGAAGGATTGCTTCCTTTCCCATATGCTCCAGGATCAGATGAGCTGCCGGTTCCTTTGATACATGGGAGGCCAGAATATAATCTCCTGCTGTAGGGCAGAGTTTTATAGCGATCAGAGCTGCCACACAGGAAATAAATCCATCCATCAGTACCGGCATATGAAGAGCAGCACCACCCAGGAACACACCTGTCATTCCTGCAATATCCAGTCCGCCTACCTTTGCCAGTACATCCACAGGATCTGCCGGATCCGGGTTGTTCAGCTCAATGGCTTTTTTAATGGCAGCCACCTTTCTGCTCAGGCCTTCACTGGTAAGACCTGCTCCTCTGCCTGTCATGGTCTCTACAAGCTGATCCAGGAGCACAGAAGCTACAGCACTGCTGGTAGTGGTATTTCCGATTCCCATCTCACCGGTAGCCAGGATCTGATATCCCTTAGCCTTCAGCTCTGCAGCTGCCGTTACACCGGCCATGATCCCCCGGATTGCTTCCTCTCTGGTCATAGCCGGACCCTTGGCCATATTATGGGTTCCCTTCATGACCTTCAGGTCTGTACGGACCTTTGTATCTGTCACCATCCCGGTATCCACAGGATAGACCAGCACATTACACTGCCTGCACATGGCACAGACACTGGTATCACCCTTAAGGAAATTTTCAGCTACAATCGCCGTAACTTCCTGGCCTGTCTGGGTCACTCCCTCTTCCACAACTCCATTATCCGCACACATGGCAACCAGTGCCCTTCTGGAAAAATCAATATCCGGATTTCCAGTAATTCCTGCGATCTGGATGAGAAGTGTCTCCAGCTTTCCCAGAGAATGGAGTGGTTTTGCAATACTGTCCCAGCGCTTCTGAGCAGTCTCCATTGCTTTCTCATCAAGAGGAGTGATCGCTGCAAGCGTTTCCTCCAATGTACTGTAATTTTTCATGTCTCATGTACCTCCCCATAGTTTTCTATTGTTAATTCTCCTTAGAATTCTTTTTTCCTGTGGTAAAAACAAAGAATTTGCTGAACACATAATTCAGGATCAGCACAATAAACTGTGTGGCAAATTTGCCCACCATATCATTCATCCCCAGCTTTGCTACCAGCAGCCAGACGCCCCCTACCTCGATGACCATAGTCATAAGACGGGCACTGATAAACTTGCAGAAAGGCCGGATGTGGTCTGCCAGAGTTTCACATTTATCCTGGAAAACAAACCTGGAATTTACCACATAGGCAAAAAGGATGGCTAGTATAATGGAAATCACATTGGCAATATTCAGCCCAACCCCCAGCTTTCTTAAAACATAAAAACTGATCAGATTTACCAGTGTGGTGCATCCGCCAAAAAACACATAGCGCACCACAGAGCTTGCATATAATTTTTTTATCAGCTGTTTCATTTATTTTCTACGCTCCAAATCTTCTTCACTTCCATGGATGATCTTTGACACAATATAACGGGGACGATGCTTCACTTCCTCATAAATCTTGGCAATATAATATCCGATGATCCCAAGACTGATCATGATAGCACTTCCTATAAGTAAAAGCACCAGAAGCAGGGTGGTATATCCCTCCACTGCCCGTCCTCCAAAATATTGTACCAGAGAATAGATCATCAAAACCAGGGAACACAGAAAGCAGATCAATCCGCCTACTGTGACAAACTGCAGGGGAACTGTAGTAAATGCCACAATATTGGTAAACGCATATTTCACCAAAGACCAGGGAGACCATTTGGAAACCCCTGCCTCTCTCTCCTGTACCTCAAACCTGACACTGGTAGTCTTAAATCCTACCCAGGAGGAGGTAGCCCTGAAAAACATATTTCTCTCAGGCATGGCCAAAATACTATCCACTGCCTTTCGGTCCATCATCTTAAAATCCGAGGCATCCTTCATATTCACCTTTGTCGCCTTGGTCATAATACCATAGAAAAATTCTGCACACTTTTTATGGACAGCGCCCTCTTTTCCTCTGTCTGATTTGACACCCTCGATCACCTCATATCCCTCCTGCCACAGGCGGTACATCTGTACCAGCGTTGCCGGGGGATGCTGCAAGTCACAGTCCATCACAGCGATCACATTACCGGAGGCCTGGGCCAGTCCTGCAAAAACAGCTGCCTCCTTTCCAAAATTTCTGGAGAAATGAACTCCTGTTACATTCGGGTCCTTTTTTCCTGCCTTCTCAATCTCCGCCCAGGTACCATCTGCGGAACCGTCATTTACTACCACCAGCTCGTAAGGAATCTCTGCCTCTGTGAGAACCTCCTTCAATACCCGGCAGGTCTTTCCCACCATCAGTTCCTCATTGTATGCCGGAAGCACTACTGATAATCTGTTCATCTTATCATCCTATCTCCTCGTCTGTCTTTCAAAAATTATTATACACCAAACCTGTTAACTGTCTATTCTTACCTGCAGGTTTTCTTTCTGCGGCTTCTATATACCAATATGAAATATAAAAGGAGCCCCGCCAGAGTAAGTACTGCTCCGGTTTTTATATAGGGAGTGCAATAAATAAGCTGTATTGTATGATCTCCCTTTTCCAGTTCCACTGCCATATACATGGTATTGGCTTTCTTAAGCTCTGCTTTTTCTCCGTCCACATAGGCAGTAAAGCCTTTGCTGTAAGGAATTGCCAGAACCAGTGCTTTTTTATCTGAAACCGTAATCTCTCCTGTAATCTGGTTCTCTTCCTGCTTTATATTCTGCAGAGTCTCTGCACCAAGCTCCTGCGTCTTTTCCTGGATTCCCTGTACAGGCTGGCACACAACCCGAAGCTTATCATAAGTATAAACACCTGTATTTTCAAAGGTAAGTGCGATCACCTTTCTGCAGGTTCTGGAATATCCCAGATTGCACAGGAAATTATGACGTCCGCTGTATGCATTGTATTTATCCGTAAAAATCTTAATGGTTTTCTGCACATCACCGGAGGCCACTGACATTGCCGCCTCCTTTGTCTCCTTCCAGTAACGCCACATACTGTCCTTATTCAGGACTTTATTTTTTTCATAATCAGACAGGCTGTTCCACTGTTTCTTGCCGATCAGCTGTCTGGGAGAAAGGCTGTCATAATCCAGATCATCTGCAATAAGATAGGTCTCACATTCCGCCAGTCCGTTAAAGGCCAGCTTCAGGCTGGCACCCTCACGGGTTACATAAATTTTACCGTCAGATACAGTACATCCCTCTCCCGGTTCCATTCTGTAATCCATAGATTCATCATCAAAATAAGTAGAAGCTTTTGGCAGGGAACTATCCTCCAGCACAACTCCGTCCAGAAGAGCCTGCTGCTTTTTCACAACATCCATTTTTTCATATTCAGATCTGGGGATATAGCTGTCATAGGTATACCCCAGAGGCAGTGTGCTGTCTCCTGTATAGGCCCTGCACTCCTTGTTTCCCTTACCTGCAGAACCTTTTTCCTGATTATATCCATAGGGCAGATATTTGTAATTATTGCCGCTGATCACAAAATATTTTACTGCTGCCAGACGGTCAAGGATCGTCCTGCTGTCCAGATTCTCATAATGCTGCTCCCAAGGCGTATTCAGATACATTTCATTAAAAAACTGACTGATACTGCCGTTAGCCAGGCTGAAATAATAGGCTGTACTGTTGGTACCCATATACATGGACGTATTATCATAAGGAAGAGCACCATACTGGTCGTATCTGTACACCCCTTGATCTCCAGTATTCAATACTGCCTTATCTGTATTGGATTCCAGCTTGTCCATTACATCCTCTGCTTCTGCAAACTCAGACAGATAATCCTTTTCATAGGAATACTGATAGGACACGTTCAGCAAAATACTGACCACCAAAAGTCCGGAAAGCATGCCGCACATATATTTTCCCTGAAGGAAAATATTGCCAAAGGAGGTAACTGTAAACACAGCCAGAACCAGGGCGATCACTGCAGCCATATTTCTCTCCGTCCGGGCTGACTGTGCAAACAAAGCCAGCACACAGTATGCCACAGTCATCACAAAGATTTTCTTCTTCTCTCTTACTTTAAGGGTAAAAAGCTCCGGATAGGCTTTCACAAAAATATATGCGATCATCATTCCATAGGCCCAGATCCAGCGGTTGGACACATAGGAAAAGCCATTGAGCACATGCCCTGCAAATGGGACCAGGAGAAACAGATTCAGCATAATAAATCCAAGCTTCAGATCCAGATACTTTCTTTTCCTGGAAAACAGCACAAATACGCCTGCCATGGCAACTGCCGAATAACCGGCAACTCCCCACTGGATCATATTTTCGCCGATCAGATCACCCAGATATTTTTCATAATAGATCTTGTCATATAAAAGAGGTACGTAATTTTCCACCTGAAAACGTTCTGTGCCAAAAAGGGTCATAACAACCGGCAGAAAAATTACAGCCGCGATCATCAGCGCCATTACATAATAACCTACAAACTTTACAAACCACTGCAAAACATCTCTGACACTTCTCTTCTTAAAAATTCCAAAGTAACGGAATGCAGCATAGAGAAGCATAAAAATACAGATCATATAAAAGAAGTAAAAGTTTGACATCGCCGAGATAGCCGTTGCCCAGATAAAAATCCATGGTTTCTCTTTTTTGTAGATCTTATCAATGCCCATAAGCACCAGGGGCAGATAAATCATAGGATTGGAAAAGTAAGGGTGCTTCATGGCTGCATAAATAGTCCATCCCGCAAATATATAGATCAGGGTACCCATAAAAGTACCTTGCTTTGGGTTCTTATGATAAAAGCAGTAAATACTGAAGGAAATCCCGGCCAGATAAATTCTCAGAAAGATCAGCACCTCATAGAGAATCTCCGTCTTATCCGCAGGTACAAACACAGACAGCAGGGTCAGCGGATCGCCGATCACATAATAATGTAAAGTAGTAAGAATGTCTGAGCCATAACCGATATTCATATCCCACATAGGAACAGACAGCTTATGTTCTATAAAAATCCTGTGCAGGATTTCCCTCAGATACCTGCCATAATAAACCAGGGAATTCAGATGTTGGGGAATCCCGTCATGACTCCACACCAGAGATTTCCCATTGTGGGAAAACTGATAAAAAATAAATCCGGAAATCAGTGCAAAAGCAAGGGTATATAAAATATAAAAATCCTTCTTACTGTCCTTCGTGACAAACCTTCTCATAACAGCTCCTCTAATTTCATTTTCTCTGTATCAATTATAATCATCTGTAACTTTACAGATATAAAGTCAAGCGGATATTCGGTTAAAATCATTGTAAAACCGTTACTGATTATAGTCAAATATACAACAGTTGTCAAATTGTCGTCAACAGGCAGATAAAAATAAGCAAAAAAGAACCGCGGTACCAAAGTACCGCGGCCCATATATCGTCTGGACACTATAAATAGCTCTATCTATTTATTTTATATTATTGTTTATCAATCGTTCAAAAAGCGGAAAGATTATTCAGCGCTGTGAAGAGCGATCAGTTTCTGCAGATATTCAAATCTAGCCTTAGCCTCAGCCTCATTCTTAGCAAACAGTCTAGCAGCTTTCTCAGGATTCTGACGTTTCAGAGAGTTGTAACGAACCTCACCGTCAAGGAATGCCTGATATTCTTCCATGCTTGGAGCCTTGGAATCAAGTGAGAACTTGTTTCCTTCTGCTGCAGGATTGAATCTGAAGTTGTGCCAGTATCCAACCTTAACTGCTAATTCTTCCTCTGTCTGAGCTTTTGCCATACCTTTCTT
>CAKRYE010000012.1 GCA_934426285.1 uncultured Blautia sp. | reverse complement strand
GAAGACGGCATTGCCATAGGAGCAATAAAATATGCGAAGATAAAGGGACTGGCTATTCCGGAGGATCTGGCAATTGCCGGATATAACAATTCAATCCTTGCGATCAGCAGTGAGCCTGAGCTTACTTCAGTGGACAGCAAGCTGAAGGTGATGTGTACAAAAACAGTGGAAAGAATGGTTACACTTCTGGAAAATGAAACCCAAATCGAAAAGAATATTTGTGTTCCATGCGAAATTGTGCGCAGATGTACTACAGACTTTTGAACAAAAATGCAGAAACTTGAACAAAGGAGACCTCAGTGAAAAAACTAAAAAGAAAAAGTTCATACTATATAGCTTACTCTGCATCAATGACAGGAATTTTTATGATCATTCTGTTCATATTCTGGAAGAATGGAAAATCTTTTGTGCGTGATGGAGACGGACTCCGACAGCATTATATTACACTGGAATACTGGGGAAAGTATTTACGCCAGATTATAAAAGAACTTTTGATCCATCACAGATTAAGAATTCCTACATGGGATCTGCATATTGGATTTGGCTCAGACATTGTGACAACCTTACATTATTATGTAATAGGAGATCCGCTAAATCTATCTGCCGTCTTTGTTCCTGTAAGATATACGGAATATTTATATGATTTTCTATGCTTCTTCAGATATTATCTGTCAGGAATTACATTCTCATGGTATTGCTTTTATAATAAAAACAAAAAAATCCCGGTTTTATTGGGAAGCCTGATTTATGTCTATTCCCAGTGGATGATTGTGACAGGACTGGATCATCCCTATTTTATAAATCCCTGTATCTATTTACCATTGATCATGCTTGGAGTGGACAAAATATTTGATAAAAAAAAGCCATGGATCTATATTGGAGCTCTGACTCTGGCAGGAATAAGTAACTTCTATTTCTTTTATATGCTTGGGATTTTTACAGTTATCTATGCAGTATTTCGATATTTCACCAAATTCAAAGGCTTTCGGTTAAAGGAATTTACACCTGTCTTTGGAAGATTTTTTGTCTATACAGTTCTGTCCCTGATGCTTTCCGGAGTAATTCTGTTTCCTATGCTGAAAACAATGTTTACGAACTCCAGAATGACAGCAGAAAGATATATGCCTATTCTCTACAGCAAACGCTTTTATCAGATGCTCCTGGCTTCTTTGATCGGAAGAAATAATAAGACCCGCTTTTCTTACATAGGTGTTGCTTCTATATGTGTGATTGCGTTGATTGTATTATTTATGCAGGGAAAGAAATACCTCAGTCTTAAACTGGGTGTGATATTACTTACAATTATGGTATGTTTTCCAATATTTGGCAGGATCATGAATGGTTTCTCATATACTACAAATAGATGGACATGGGCAGTTCCCATGCTTCTGGCCTATATTTTTGTAAAAATGTTTCCGGAGTTTTTTCATCTGTCTGTAAAAAATAAACTGCTGATTGTTGCGATCATCCTGATCTATGCTGCATTTTTAATTTTTAATCCAACTGTTAATCAGAACAATAATGTGGCAGCCGGATTGCTTCTGCTGCTCCTTGGATTGACTTTTATCGGAGGATATCAGCTTCTAACTAAGAACCGCTGGTATTTGACTGCGTTTTCTATGTGTTTTATTGTTTTAAGCGTGGGAAGTAATATCTGGTTTTATTACACAGAAAACGGGCGTGACAGATTTAAAGACCAGTCAGTGATTTCTACCTATGTGAATAAAGGGCGGGCATACCCCAAATGCCACACCAATGTAGAAAAAGCCCTGAAATCTCTGGAAGATAGTTCATTGGTTCGCTTTGACCAAAAATACATGGGTATGATCAGCAATACCTCTTGTTTAAATGATTTGAATGGAGGAAAATATCAGTTTTCTATTGCACCGGAAGATTTAGGCAATTTTTTTGATGAAATCTATATGAGCAATTTCATGGATCAGGCTGTTTACAATTTGAATGGCAGAAGCTGGCTGTTAAAATTATTTTCTGTCAAATATTTTGTATCAAAAGAAGGGATTGCACCCTATCATTTTAGCAAAGAAAAGGAAATAACAGGCAGGAAGGATAGATATATTTATAAGGATGAAAATTCCCTGCCCCTTGTATATACCTATGACAGTTATATTCCTGTTACACAATACGAAAGAATGAATCCTGTGGAACGACAGGAAGCCATGCTTCAGGGATGTGTACTGGAGGAAAATGATGCAAAGGGAATGAGCCCAGAGGAACTGAAGCTCCATGTAAATAAGCTTGACTACGAAATAAAAGGTATGCAGAATATGACCTGGGAAAATGGGGTCATTGAGGCCGGCAAAAATGCAAAATGTGTACTCACCTTTAAAGGAAAGAAAAACTGTGAAACATACGTTACTTTTTCTAACCTTAAATACCGGGGGATTAATGAAAAATACAGAACGATTCTGGAACAAAAAGATATAACCACAGGACAAATAGAGATATACTATGCTCATAATGGCGAAACAGAAGAGCAGAAACTGCAATTACTTTCTTCTAAAAACAACTTTGGCAGCGGAAGAAGCAATTATGGAGCAAATCTTCTATATAATGAAGATGCCTTGAATGAGATCACTCTTGAGTTTGTGGTCCCGGGAAAATATAAGGTAGACAATATAGATATATACACTCAGGCAATGGATGGAATTACAGAACTGTCTCAGGAGAGATGTGAAGATTCACCGAAAGATCTGAAGGTAGATGGAGAAAATATTACCTGCAGTATAGATCTGAAGGAAGATAAAGAAGTAGTATTTTCTATTCCCTACAGCAAGGGCTGGACTTTGTATGTAGATGGCAAAAAGCAGGAGACAAATAAAGCCAACAGAATGTTTCTGGGTGCAAGGATCAGCAGAGGGCAGCATCAGATAGAATTAAAATATCTCTCTCCTGGCATGAAAGCCGGATGTACAGCCTCTGTGTTGGGATTGCTGGTTGTTCTGATACTATTTTCTTCACCATATATCCGCCAACACTGCCGTTCTGTTTGGAAGTGAGGTTTCCGTTGTAGCCATCAGTAAGCGGTACACCCAGTTCGTTTGCAACCTCGAATTTGAAACGGTCTAATGCACCCTTTGCTTCCGGTACAGCTGCCTGGTTAGAAGATTTTGTGTTTGACATATTCATTTCCTCCTTGGTTGTTATTGCTTGTTTAGTGTTACGATGTTAGTATATGACGATGGAGAAATAATACTCTGGAAGTTTTCGTATATGGTGGGATTCTATGGAAAACTCTATAAAAATCGTTGATTTATTAATAAATCATGAATTTTGTATATTTTTGAAGTTTTAATTGAACTCTATTTAGTAATTTGTTATAATGCATGTAGAAATTAATAAAAGAAACGGAGAGGAGAGACTATGAACTTAGGTATAATCGCACATAACAGCAAAAAAGTACTGATCGAAGATTTTTGCATTGCGTATAAAAATATACTTGCCAAACATGAAGTCTATGCAACCGGTACCACTGGTCGAAGGATTGAAGAAGCGACAAGCCTTCATGTGCATAAATTCCTAGCCGGCAGCATAGGTGGAGATAAACAGTTTATGGAAATGGTAGAGAGACAGGATCTGGACATGGTAATCCTGTTCTACAATCCAGTAATGATTGACCCCAAAGAACCGGACATTATGAGTATCGTCAAGAGATGCGACCAGTATAATATTCCTGTAGCTACCAACATTGCTACAGCAGAGCTTCTTATTTTAGGACTTTCCCGTGGAGACCTGGATTGGAGACTGAATCTGAAATGAGAGTGATCGCAGGGAAAGCCAGAAGATTAAATTTAAAAACAGTTCCGGGAATGGATACCAGACCAACCACAGACCGGATCAAGGAAACCTTATTTAATATTTTACAGCCCCAGCTTTTGGACTGTCGGTTTCTGGATCTGTTTTCCGGAAGTGGAGGAATAGGAATTGAGGCATTGAGCCGGGGAGCTTCTTATGCAGTGTTTGTGGAGAAAAATCCCAAAGCCTGTTCCTGCATCAGGGAAAATCTTTCATTTACAAAACTTGCTGAAAATGGTAAACTGCTGAACATGGACGTGCTGCAGGCACTTCGTTCTCTTGAGGGTAAGGGCGTTTTTGATATTATTTTCATGGATCCCCCTTATAATCAGGAGCTTGAGCGTCAGGTACTTGAATATCTGCGTGACAGTACTGTTGCGGATGAGAATACACTTATTATTGTGGAAGCAGATCTGCACACCGATTTTGCTTATCTGGAATCTCTTGGATACAGGCAGCTTCGTTCCAAAGAATATAAAACAAATAAGCATGTATTTCTGGAGCGTATGTAAATATGCTCCGGAGAATGTATGGTTTTCATACATTCTGTGCGGAGGAAAGTGAGTGTAAAATACATGAAGACAGCAGTATATCCGGGCAGCTTTGATCCGGCCACCTATGGCCATCTGGATGTGATCCAACGTGCAGCCCTCTCTTTTGACAGAGTAATCGTGGGCGTTTTGCATAATTCTTCAAAAAGTCCGTTGTTTTCTGTGGAAGAACGTGTTAATATATTAGAAAAGGCGACAAAAGATATCCCTAATGTTGAAATAAAGGCATTTGAGGGCCTTTCTGTTAATTTCGCCAGAGAAAACCATGCTCAGGTGATCATCCGTGGGCTTCGGGCGGTAACTGATTTTGAATATGAACTTCAGATGGCTCAGACCAATCGTGTACTTGCTCCGGATGTTGACACAGTGTTTCTGACTACCAGCCTGGAATATGCATATTTAAGTTCTACTATTATGAAGGAAGTGGCATATTTTAATGGCGATCTGAGTAAATTTGCACCTAAGGAAATAACGGATGCAGTCAAGAAGAAGCTTCTTGCAGACAAATAGAGAAAATAAGGAGAGAGTACAATGAGCAGCAGAATTGAACAGATTATCGGTGAGATTGAGGAATATGTGGACAGCTGTAAATTCCAGCCATTATCCACTACCAAAATCGTAGTAAATAAAGAAGAAATTGAGGAGCTTTTGAGAGAACTCCGCCTGAAAACACCTGATGAGATCAAACGTTATCAGAAGATCATCAATAACAAGGATGCCATTCTTGAAGACGCACAGAACAAAGCAGATGCACTGATTGCAGATGCCCAGGCAAAGGCTCAGGAGCTTGTGACACAGCATGAGATCATGCAGAAAGCATATGCCCAGGCAAATGATACCATCAATGCAGCTAATAAACAGGCTCAGGAGATTCTGGATTCTGCTACACAGGATGCAAACAGCATTCGTCTCAGTGCGATCACCTATACAGATGATATGATGGCCAATATCGGCAGCGTACTCAACACAACACTTGAGGATGCCGGTGCAAAATATAAATCCTTTATCGATGCTCTGCAGAGCTGTCTGGAAGTTGTAAACCACAATCGTCAGGAGCTGGCACCACAGACCGCACAGGCAGCAGCAATCACAGGTTCTTATCATGATGACAGTGACAAGGATGATGACGTTCTGTTAGACGATCTGGGAGAGAACTAATTCAGATAGCAGAGCATGAGAATTCCGGAAAGCAATCCACTGATACATTTTGCTGAAAGGTAAGGGATCAGACTCAGATCCTTATGGAGAATGCTTCTGGTCTGGGCCAGAATGCACAGTCCGCCAAAACCGGTGACTGTGACAGACAGGACACAGCGTAAAGTCCAGGGGATATCAGAGGAAGCAAGCAGGGATAGCCCTGTGGTGATTTCCGTAATTCCCAGAAGTATGTATTGGATCAGGTCCGGAAAAGGTCTGTAATATTGAATACATCCTGTGAGAATAGAAAACAGAAGAATATAACCGCCCAGGCGGGTAATTGTTTCAAATCCGTTCATAATAGAGACATCAAGAATGACTCCCGGTGAGTCGGCTTCGGATGTCTCTTTTTTTTCACAACGGGTATCTGACCTGATTTTTTTTGTAACATTGGAAAGCAAAATTTTATGATTCCGGAATACTGCAAACCGAAAAATAACCATAGCAGCCATATTTCCGGAAAACAAAATGAAAAAAAGTACAGGAACAGGAATCCTGTTATTCAGGCACAGATGTCCCAGATAGGTAATGATAAACGCAGGACTTGCGCTGCTGCAAAAGGTTGTAAGATAGAGTGCCTCTGTTCTGCTGATCCTGCCAGCCTCATACAGGTCAGAAGCAAGCCTGGCAGCCATTGGATAACCGCAGAGCATTCCAAGGATAAAAACATAGCCACCGTAGACATCTGTTCCCAGAAAAAAACGAAATACAGGTTTCAGGGGTGAGAGGATTTTTTCGATTCCCTTTGTATGGATCAGTACACCTGTCAGAATCATAAAGGGTAGAAGGGTAGGAAGCAGAGTGTTCAGCCACAAAGTCATTCCTGCTCTGGCAGAAGCCAGCCCCTCTCCAGGATGAAGCAGCAGAAACACAAGGAGGATTCCGGTTCCGGCAGTAAGTAGAATTGGTCTCATAAGCAAACCTTTTTTTGTAAAACATATGCAGTACAATAATAAGAAATTCATATCAGGAAAAATTGGAGGTAATATTATGGCAGTATTAGAAAACTGTGAGCCTAAAAACGTATTTCATTATTTTGAAGAAATCTGTAAGATTCCTCATGGCTCAGGGAACACCAAACAGATCAGCGATTATCTGGTACAGTTTGCAAAGGAACGCGGACTGAAGTATATCCAGGATGAAATGAATAATGTGGTGATCTACAAGCCCGGAACCCCGGGATATGAGAATGCTCCTACTGTAATTATCCAGGGTCATATGGATATGGTCTGTGAAAAACGTCCGGATGTAGTCCATGACTTTACAAAAGATGGTCTTAATCTTTCTGTAGAGGGAGATTATATCTCTGCAAACGGAACTACCCTGGGTGGAGATGACGGTGTTGCTGTGGCATATGGACTGGCAATTCTGGACAGTGATACCATTGCCCACCCTCCTCTGGAAGTATTTATCACTGTAGATGAAGAAATCGGACTGCTGGGAGCAGTAGGCTTTGACTGCAGTGTGCTGAAAGGCCGCAGATTCATTAATCTGGATTCTGAAGCCGAGGGAAGTCTGTGGATTAGCTGCGCAGGCGGAATGTCCGGAATCAGTCACATTCCGGTTGCCAGAGTTGATGCCAAGGGTGAGAAAGTTACAGTAAAGATTACCGGACTTATGGGTGGACACTCAGGTGCAGAAATTGACAAAAACCGTGCCAATGCCAATAAATTACTGGGGACTTTCCTCTATAGCCTGAGAAAAACAACAGATTATGAACTGATCTCCGTACAGGGCGGACAGAAGGATAATGCCATTACAAGAGAAGCAGAAGCAGAGCTTCTGATAGGGGCTGAGGAACTGGAGAATGTAAAGGCCTTTGCTGCAGAGCTCCAGAAGGCATGGCGTGAAGAATATACAGGAACAGATGAAGGAATTACAGTACTTCTTACAGATGAAGGAGTGCAGGAGGCAAAGGTTCTTCATCCGACCAGCAGGGAAAAGGTTGTATTCTATCTGATGAATGTTCCTTTTGGTATCCAGAAGATGAGTGGAACCATTTCCGGACTGGTAGAGACTTCTTCTAATATAGGAATTTTGGTTACTTCTGAAGATGAAGTAACTGCAAGCTCCAGTATCCGTAGTTCTGTAGAGGCTGCCGGAAAGAACCTCTCTGATAAACTGGAATATCTGACAGAATTTCTGGGTGGAGAATATGAGATCAAGGGTGCATATCCTGCATGGGAGTACCGTAAGGATTCTCCTCTCCGCGACAAAATGGTAGAGGTTTATGAGCAGATGTATGGGGAGAAGCCGAAGGTTGTGGCAATCCATGCTGGGCTGGAATGTGGACTTTTCTATAAAAAAATGGAAGGGCTGGACTGTGTATCCCTGGGACCGGATATTATTGATATTCATACTTCTGAGGAGAAGCTGGGTATTTCTTCTACACGGAGAGTATGGAACTATCTGATAAAGGTGCTGGAGGCACTGAAAGACTGATTGTAAGGGCATCCTGCTGTCACATGGTGATGGCAGGGTGCTTTCTTTTTGTGTACAGGTATGGGGACGCATGAACCGCAGAAACTCTTCTGGCTCAGTTTCCGGGAGCAAGTAACTCTAAGTCCCGGAAAATCCGCTAAAACCATTCGCAAATTGCGCAAACTCGCTGACGCTCAAACAGTGCGGCAATTTGCTCATAACGCGTATTTCCCGAAACTAAGAGTTACTACACTCCCTCCAAAAATCGCCAGAAGAGTTTCTGCGGTTCATGCTGTACAAACAATGAAACATATCGACAAATTATGATATAGCAGTAGCAAATATAAATGCACTGTGCCAATAATTAGCGAATACTTTGAACATGCAATTTCCGGTTCCCGTCTTGAAAAGTGTCAGCAGGAGAAACATAGGGTGGGGGACGATTTTGGAGGATGCTTAGTGATACTTGGTTTGGGGAAATCGGCGTTGTTCAAAATTGGGACACTGTCTGAGCGAAGCGAGTTTGGCCCAATTTTGAACGCATTTAGCCGATTTTCCCAAACCTAGCATCACTTAGCGTCCGGAAACCGAGTCCCCCACCCTATGTTTCTCCTGCGTCCCATTTTCAAAATCCAGTTCTATTTTCATCTTCCTACGCATAATATATATCAGAATGCCCCACCTGGTACCAAAGGCTTTTCGAAAAAAATTATAAACTATTCAGATTCAGAAGATATTTTTGAAATTCTATGTTATAATAAAAAAATGTATGAAATGCAAGGAGCGATTTAAGATGGAAATACAGTTATGGAGAAGCATTTTATGCCCTTATGAGCTGGCTGTGAGAGAGCTGGAAGTGAAATTTAACCATATTATTGATGAATGCAAGGAAAATGATATCTACTGCCCCATTGAACAGGTTGAGGGCAGGGTGAAGAGTGTCAGCAGTATTCTGGAGAAAATGCAGCGTAAACAGATTCCCATGGAGCGCATGGAGGAGGAAGTTGAAGATATTGCCGGTGTGCGTATTATCTGTCAGTTTGAGGAGGATATTGAGACAGTAGCCTCTCTGATCCAGAAGCGCAGCGATATGACCATAAAGAGTGAGAAGAATTATCTGAAGCATATTAAACAAAGCGGATACCGGAGCTATCATCTGATCATTCATTATACAGTTGATACGGTAAAGGGGCCCAAGAAGCTGCAGGCGGAGATTCAGATCCGTACAATGGCTATGAATTTCTGGGCTACCATTGAGCATTCCCTGCAATATAAATATAAAGGGGATATGCCGGAGCATGTGGCAGAGCGTTTGAGCAAGGCTGCAGATGCTATCAATGCCCTGGACCGAGAGATGTCTTCTGTGCGTAATGAAATTATGGATGCCCAGAATTCATCCCAGCTGCAGTCCAATCTGGTGAAGGATATTCTAATCAATATTGAGAACTTGTATAAGATTGCCAATAAGCGGGAAATCATGAAGATTCAGGATGAATTCCTGAGAGTGTTCCGTACCAAAGATCTGCAGCAGCTGGAGCGTTTCCACAGACAGCTGGATATTATTTCTGAGGGTTACAGGGCACAGGCAGTTTATCATCATGTATAAACCGTTCTCAGGCTGCTGAGAACAAAATGAAAAGTAAGATTCTCAGGGCAGATCAGATAAAATCATAAGTATACATACGAGGAAATATAAATGCAGGATTTTTTACCCGTAACAAGGAAAGAAATGAAAGAGAGAGGATGGGAACAGGCAGACTTTGTCTATGTGACAGGGGATGCCTACGTGGACCATCCTTCTTTCGGTACGGCAATTATCAGCCGGCTGCTGGAAAGCAGGGGATATAAGGTAGGGATCATCAGTCAGCCGGATTGGAGGAAAAAGGAAAGTATCCAGGTCTTTGGAGAACCCAGGCTGGGATTTCTGGTTTCTGCCGGAAATATGGATTCCATGGTGAACCATTATACAGTATCCAAAAAGCACAGACAGAAGGATTCTTACTCACCTGGAGGTAAGATGGGGCTAAGACCGGATCGTGCTGTGATCGTTTACAGTAATCTGATCCGTCAGACCTACAAAAAAACGCCCATTATCCTGGGCGGTATTGAAGCAAGTCTGCGCAGGCTTGCCCACTATGATTACTGGGAAAACAAGGTTAAGCACAGCGTACTTCTGGATTCAGGTGCTGATCTGATTTCCTATGGAATGGGAGAGCACTCTATTGTGGAGATCGCAGATTCCCTGGAAAGTGGAATTCCTGTGGAGGAGATTACCTATATTGCAGGAACTGTTTTTAAATGCAAAGATCTGGACAGAGTGTATGAACCTATTCTGCTTCCTTCCTTTGACGAAGTGAAGGAGGATAAGAAAACCTATGCAGAAAGTTTTGCTGTCCAGTATGAGAATACAGACCCTTTCACAGCCAGGCCACTGGCAGAATTTTATGGAAACAGAGGCTATATTGTGCAGAATCCTCCGGCAAAGCCTCTGACCCAGACAGAAATGGATGATGTATATGCCCTTCCCTACACAGAGCGGATTCATCCTATGTATGAAAAGCTGGGCGGTATTCCTGCTCTGGAAGAAATCAAATTCAGCCTGACAAGCAACAGAGGATGCTTCGGAGGCTGTAATTTCTGTGCTCTTACCTTTCATCAGGGACGGATCCTCCAGACCAGAAGCCATGAGTCACTGATCCGGGAAGCCGAGAGAATGACAAAGGATCCGGAGTTTAAGGGATATATCCATGATGTGGGAGGTCCTACTGCAGATTTTCGCCAGACCTCCTGCCAGAAACAGCTGACAAAGGGCGTGTGCAAAAATAAACAATGTCTTTTCCCGGAGCCCTGCAAAAATCTTACCGTGGATCATTCAGATTATGTTTCACTTCTCCGTAAGCTTCGAAAGCTTTCCGGAGTAAAGAAAGTATTTATCCGTTCCGGAGTGCGTTTTGATTATGTAGTGGCAGACAGGGATAAGACCTTCCTGAGAGAGCTGGTAGAGCATCATGTAAGCGGCCAGCTTAGGGTAGCACCGGAGCATGTCTCCGATCAGGTGCTGAAATATATGGGAAAACCCAGCCACAGCATCTATGAGAAATTTCTTCATGAATATGATGCAGCCAATAAAAAGACCGGAAAACAGCAGTATGCAGTTCCCTATTTTATGTCTTCCCATCCTGGCTGTACTATGAAGGAAGCTGTGAAGCTGGCAGAATATGTGAGAGACCTGGGATTTACACCGGAACAGGTGCAGGATTTTTATCCAACCCCATCCACACTTTCTACCTGTATGTATTACACAGGGATCCATCCTCTCACGGGGGAGAAGGTTTATGTACCCAGAAATCCTCATGAGAAAGCCATACAGAGGGCTCTGATGCAGTACAAAAATCCTGAGAACAGGGAGCTGGTGCTGGAAGGCTTGAAAATGGCAGGCAGAATGGATCTGGTAGGCTACGGACCGAAATGTCTCATACGTCCTATCCGTGAACACAGTAAAAATACATCTTCTGAAGGCCGTTCTGGCAAAAACCGCAGTTCTTCTGGAAAAGCCAAGATTGCAGGCAGAAAGAACAGGGCAGACAGCAAACAGGTCAGTTCCAGAACACAGACCAACGCCAGAAAGCAGACTGCAGGCAAAAAGAACACTGCAGTAAAAAAGAAAACCAAGGGAGGCAGGAGATGACTCAAAATACCAAAAGCAGACAGAATACCTCAGAAAAGAAAGTAAAAAAAGGAGATTTCGGATATTTTCAAAGTGAAAAGAAGCGAAAGCTGATCATTACAGCCATTCTTTTTGCTGTACCTCTTTTTATCTTTTTTACATCATGGATCTATTTCAAAACCAGAATGACCATCTGGACAGTGGTTACGGTAGTGGGATGTCTCCCGGCCTGTAAATCTCTGGTGGGACTGATCATGATCCTGAAATGCAGGCCTATGGACAGAAAGCTTTATGAACAGATCCGGGAACACCAGGGAGATCTGGACATGGCCTATGAGATGTATATGACCTTTTATGAAAAAAGTGCCTATATTGATGCACTGGCAGTCTGCGGAAATACAGTAGCTGCCTACAGCAGTGACCCAAAGATCCATGCGTCCTATATGGAAGAAAACTGTCAGAAGGTTGTTCGTAAAAACGGATACAAGGCTACTGTAAAGATTTTCACAGATCTCAGGCCTTTTCTGGAAAGACTGGATTCTATGAATGCACATAAGGATACCCTGGAAGAAGGGATCAAATTTACTCCGGATGAGAAATATCCTGAGCTTTCCAGAAATGAACTGATCCGCCAGACTATCCTTGCCCTTTGTCTGTAAAAAGCAGGATCAGGAATATTTTCAATCATATCATTCAACATAATAGAATTGATTATAATTATATTAAGAAGAAAGTTATTACAATATATGAAAGAATTGATTATAAAGGAAAACGAAGCCGGACAGCGCTTTGACAAATATCTGGCAAAGGTGCTGAAGGAAGCACCCAAAAGCTTTTTTTACAAAATGCTCCGTAAGAAAAATATCACCCTGAACGGCAAAAAGGCTACCGGAAATGAAAAGCTCCTGGAGGGGGATACTGTTAAATTTTTTCTCAGTGATGAAACCTTTGAGAAATTTGCAGGAAATACCCAGGTACCCAGAGCCTATTGCCACCTGGATGTAGTATATGAGGACAAGGACATTATTATCATCAATAAACCTGCAGGTATGCTGTCCCAGCCTGCAGATGACGGACAGCCCTCACTGGTAGAATATGTGACCGGCTATCTACTGGAAAAGGGAGAGCTTACTGAAGAACAGTTAAAGACCTTCCGTCCATCTGTGTGCAACAGACTGGACCGCAATACCAGCGGGCTGGTGTGTGCAGGCAAAAGCCTGGCAGGTCTTCAGTTTCTTTCCGGGATCTTTCATGACAGAAGTCTCCATAAATATTATCTCTGCCTGGTAAAGGGCAGGCTTGAAAAAGGGGAACATATTAAAGGCTATCTGCATAAAAACCAAAAAACAAATAAAGTGACAGTATCAGAAAAACAGTTTGAGGATTCCCTGCCTATAGAGACAGGGTACCGTCCTTTGGGGAGTAACGGACGGGTAACCCTGCTGGAAGTAGAGCTGATCACAGGAAGGACTCATCAGATCCGTGCCCACCTTGGAAGCATCGGACATCCCCTTCTGGGAGATGCCAAATACGGAGACAGGGATTTTAACAGAGCTTACACAAAATTTGGAGTCAAAAATCAGCTGCTCCATGCATACAGGCTGGAAATACCACAGACAGGGCAGACCTTTTCGGCAAAAGTACCACAGCTGTTTGAAAACATATTAAATGAGGAGCATTTAAAGGGGAGCTATTATGAAAATCTGGAAATTAGTGTGGGAGTATGCCAGGATGATCATCCTGGTAGTGGTTATCGTAACTGTGGTCAATAATGTAGTTCTGATCAATGCCAAAATTCCATCACCTTCTATGGAGAAAACCATTATGACCGGTGACAGGATCTTTGGCTTTCGCCTGGCCTATGGTATCAATATAGATTTCTTTGGACATAACTATACAAAGAAATTCAGGGATCCGGAAAGATTTGACATCGTGATCTTTAAGTATCCCGATGATGAAAGCAAGCTTTACATCAAGAGAGTGATCGGTCTGCCCGGGGAAAAGGTACAGATCCTGGATGGAAAGGTCTATATCAATGATTCTCGGACACCGCTGGATGACAGCTTTGTACCGGAAACACCAAAAGGAGATTTCGGACCATATCAGGTGCCGGAGAACAGCTATTTTGTCCTGGGGGACAACCGGAATCATTCCAAGGATTCCCGGCTCTGGAAGACCAGCAACTATGTAACCTGGGATGAGCTTGTGGGAAAGGCATTTTTCCGTTATTATCCTTCCCTGAAGATTCTCGGGAAACCTGCAGAAAAAAATACATAGAATCACGAGGAAAAACCATTGGCAACCTGGAACAGCAGAGGCTTGCGCGGCTCCACCCTGGAGGAGCTGGTAAACCGGACAAATGAACAATACAGGGAAAAGGGACTGGCACTGATCCAGAAAATCCCCACTCCCATTACCCCTGTCCGCATGGACAAGGAAAACAGGCACATCACCCTGGCATATTTTGAACAGCGCAGTACCGTGGATTATATCGGAGCAGTACAGGGAATCCCTGTCTGCTTTGATGCCAAGGAATGCTGTACGGATACCTTTCCGCTGGCAAATATCCATTCTCATCAGGTAGAGTTCATGCAGAGCTTTGAGAAGCAGGGAGGGGTGGCTTTTTTTCTTATCTTTTTCAGCCATGAAAATCTTTTTTATTATCTGCCCCTGCGGGATCTGATGGTTTTCTGGCAGAGGATGGAGGATGGAGGCAGGAAAAGTTTCCGCAGAGAGGAATTATCCCCGGAATATTATCTGGAAAAAAGAGGGGGCTTTCTGGTTCCCTATCTGGAGGGTCTACAGAAAGATCTGGATCACAGAGACTGACCTTATCGAGAAGGAAATGAACCGTAACAGACTGACTGGCCATAAGAAACTAATAATAGGAAATAATAATAACAAAATACAGGATTGACATTTTCAGAATAAACCAGTATAATTTTATCTAGTTTATGCATCATCGTAGTAACATGGTAGCATACTAAAGTAAATTGGAAGACAAGGAGGACCACGCAATGGAGCGTATTTTTCATACACCAGAGGGTGTAAGGGATATTTACAATGGCGAATGCAGCCAGAAGAGGAAGGTACAGGAGAGAATCCACCGTGTTTTCCATCAGTATGGCTATGAAGATATAGAGACACCCACCTTTGAATATTTTGAGGTTTTCAGCCGGGAGGTGGGAACCATTCCATCCAGAGAGCTGTATAAATTTTTTGACAGGGAGGGCAATACCCTGGTGCTGAGACCAGACTTTACCCCTTCCGTATCCAGAGCCTGTGCCACATACTTTTCACCGGACCAGGAGCCGGTAAGTCTGTGCTATACAGGCAATACCTTTATCAATAATTCCAGCTACAGAGGCAGATTAAAGGAAACCACCCAGATGGGCGTGGAGCGTATTGGTGATGAGTCTGCTGATGCTGATGCTGAGCTTCTGGCAATGACAGTGGAGTGCCTGCTGGCTGCAGGTCTGACTGAGTTTCAGATCAGTGTGGGACAGGTGGATTATTTCAAATCCCTTCTGAAGGAGGCAGAGCTTAATGCAGAGGCCGAGGAACGTCTTCGTTCCCTGATCTCCCAGAAAAATGCTTTCGGTGTGGAGGAGTTTGTAGAAGAGCAGAAGTTAAAGGAAAGCATTGCAAAAGCTTTCATTGAAATCCCACAGATGTTTGGCTCTACAGAGGTTCTGGAAAAAGCCAGAAAGCTGACCAACAATGCAAGGGCTCTGGAGGCAGTAGCCAAACTCCGTGAGATTTATGGCATCCTGAAGATTTACGGATATGAGAAATATGTTTCCTTTGATTTCGGCATGCTGAGCAAGTATCAGTATTATACAGGTATTATTTTCCAGGCCTATACCTATGGAACCGGAGAGCCTATGATCAAAGGCGGACGTTACAACGGGCTGATGAAGCATTTTGGAAAACCTGCCGCATCCATTGGCTTTGCCATTGAGGTAGACAACCTGCTTCTGGCTCTTTCCAGCCAGAAGATCATTTCCGAAAAAGAAGAAAAACCAGAAGTGATCGAATATGGACCGGCAGACCGGACAGAAGCCATTGCAAAAGCCCAGAAGCTCCGTGCAGAGGGACACAGCGTGGCATTACGCTTGAAAAAGGAGGCCAGATAAATGAGATACCTGACATTTGCCCTTACAAAGGGCAGACTTGCCAATAAAACAATGGATGTACTTGAAAAAGCCGGAATCACCTGTGAGGAGATCCGGGACAAGGATACCCGTAAGCTGATTTTTGTGAACGAAGAACTGAAAATGAAATTTTTCCTGGCTAAGGGTCCGGACGTACCTACCTATGTAGAGTACGGTGCAGCTGACATCGGAATTGTGGGAAAGGATACCCTTCTGGAGGAAGGCCGCAAGCTGTATGAGGTTATGGATCTGGACTTTGGCAAATGCAGAATGTGTGTCTGCGGTCCGGAAAGCGCCAGGGAGGTACTGGAGAATAACCAGCTGATCCGTGTGGCAACCAAATATCCAAATATTGCCAAGGATTATTTTTATAATAAGAAGCATCAGACTGTAGACATTATCAAATTAAATGGTTCTATTGAGCTGGCACCTATCGTAGGCCTGTCCGAAGTGATCGTAGACATTGTAGAGACAGGAAGCACCCTCAGGGAAAACGGTCTGAAGGTGCTGGAGGAGGTATGCCCTCTGTCAGCCAGAATGGTAGTAAACCAGGTAAGCATGAAGATGGAAAATGAGAGAATCCGCAAGCTGATCCATGACTTGCGTAAAGTCCTGCAGGAGGAAAATAAAAATGCGTAAAGTAACATTAACCAAAGAATCAACCAGAGATATTCTGGAAAATCTGCTGAAAAGAAGCCCTAATAATTACGGAAAATTTGAATCTGCAGTAGCAGAAATCCTGGAAAAGGTAAAACGTGAGGGGGACGAAGCACTTTTCGCCTATACAAAGCAGTTTGATAAGGTAGAAATCAATAAGGACACCATCCGCGTTACAGAAGAGGAAATCAAGGAAGCCTATGACACCATTGATCCTGCACTGCTGGATGTGATCCGCAAGGCACTGGTAAATATCCGTACCTACCATGAAAAACAGATCCAGAACAGCTGGTTTACAAGTACCACAAAGGGAACCATGCTGGGACAGAAGGTAACTCCCTTAAACCGTGTAGGCGTCTATGTTCCAGGCGGCAAAGCAGTTTATCCTTCCTCTGTACTGATGAATATTGTGCCTGCCAAGGTTGCAGGAGTGCCTCATATTGTAATGACCACCCCTCCGGGAAAAGACGGCAAGGTATGTGTTTCCACACTGGTAGCAGCCAGAGAAGCCGGAGCAGATGAGATCTACAAGGTAGGCGGAGCCCAGGCAGTGGGAGCTCTGGCTTATGGTACCGCAAGCATTCCGAAGGTAGATAAGATCGTAGGTCCTGGAAATATTTTCGTAGCTCTGGCAAAGAAAGCTGTATATGGCTATGTAAGCATTGACTCCATCGCAGGTCCAAGTGAAATCCTGGTACTGGCCGATGAAACTGCCAACCCACGCTATGTGGCAGCAGACCTGCTTTCCCAGGCTGAGCACGACGAGCTGGCCTGCGCCATCCTGATCACTACCAGCCAGGAATTTGCAGATAAGGTGGACCAGGAAGTAAAGGGCTTTGTAGAAGTTCTCTCCAGAAAAGAGATCATCCAGAAGTCTTTGGACAATTTCGGTTACATCCTGATCGCAGAAGACATGGATGAAGCCATTGAGGCAGCCAATGAGATTGCACCGGAGCATATGGAGATTGTCACAGCCAATCCCTTTGAGGATATGATGAAGGTTAAGAATGCAGGAGCTATTTTTATCGGAGAATACAGCTCTGAGCCTCTGGGAGATTATTTTGCAGGACCAAACCATGTACTTCCCACCAACGGAACTGCCAAATTCTTCTCTGCCCTTTCCGTAGATGATTTTATCAAGAAATCCAGCATTGTCTATTATTCCAAAGCAGCACTCAGGGACATCCACAAGGATATTGTCCAGTTTGCAACATCCGAACAGCTGACTGCACATGCAAACTCCATTGCAGTGCGTTTTGAGGAAGAAGAGAACTAATCAGAAGGAGACATACAATGGCCAGAGAAGCTTCGGTAGAGAGAAATACAAAAGAAACACAAATTAAATTAACGATCAGCCTGGACGGAACCGGACATTCTCATATTGAGACAGGCGTAGGATTTTTTGACCATATGCTGGACGGCTTTACCAGACACGGACTTTTTGATCTGAGCGTAAAAGTAAAGGGGGACCTGCAGGTAGATGATCACCACACCATTGAGGACACCGGAATTGTACTGGGAACAGCATTAAAAGAGGCAATCGGTGACAAAAAGGGCATAAAACGTTACGGAAGCTGCATCCTTCCTATGGATGAATCCCTGGTGCTCTGCGCTATTGACCTGTCCGGCAGACCCTATTTTGCCTGGGATGCAGAGTTTACCACTGACCGAATCGGAGACATGTCCACAGAAATGGTAAAGGAATTTTTCTATGCTGTTTCCTATTCCTGCGGCATGAACCTGCACATCAAGGTCTTAAGCGGCGGCAACAATCATCATGTGGCAGAAGCCATGTTCAAAAGCTTCGCCAAGGCACTGGACGCAGCTACCTCCTATGACCCACGTATCACAGATGTACTTTCCACAAAGGGAAGTCTGGCATAAAGGAGGCATATATGAATAAAAAAATCACCCCAGCACAGCAGTCCGGAGAAAAAAGCCTCACCTGGGCAGACTTCAAGCTGAACAGCGACGGAATGGTTCCTGTGATCGCACAGGACTATGAGACAGGAGAGGTACTGATGTTGGCTTATATGAATGAAGAAGCCTACAATACCACACTGGAGACAGGAAAAATGACTTACTGGAGCAGAAGCCGCAATGAACTGTGGACTAAGGGTCTGACCTCCGGACATCTCCAATATGTGAAATCCCTTACCCTGGACTGCGACAACGACACCATCCTGGCAAAAGTAGACCAGGTAGGAGCTGCCTGCCACACCGGAAACCGGACCTGTTTTTTCAAACCACTGTATCAGGATTAATATTCCCGTGAATTTTTGATATTATAATTCGTGTATCCGGAAAAATATCTGAAAAATTCGAGATGATTTTCGGTAATTTTCGTCTTATTCTTGACAATCTGTAAAATTTGTGGTAAAAAAAGAGTATCCGAATTGAATATGTGCAAGAGTTATAACGTTAAGGTTACATCCTAATGGATGTGCAAAAGGGAATCCGGTGAAAATCCGGAACGATACCGTCACTGTGTAAGGGAGTTGTTTTTCAGAACCACTGGTTTACCGGGAAGGGAGAAGCAGCGATGAACGAAGTCAGGAGATCTGCCTTGGCGTGGAATTTGGGGTCTGCGGTTTACAGTACCTTTGTTCTCATGACTTACATAGTTCTTATCGTATCCTGCCGGATACTTATGTTATGTCCGGTATTTACGAAATCCGATACAAACCGTGTATAATGAGAAAAGTAGCAGCTGCAGAGATGCGGCTGTTTTTCTTTGCATACATCCGTCCGGAAATATTTAATCATTAAAAGAGGATAAACACCATGAAAAGAAAATCTATGTTAGCCTTATTGTTAGCAGTATCAATGACTTGCTCTATGACAGCAGCTACCGGCACAGTTGCATTTGCTGAGGACGCAGCTACAGAAGAATCCGCCGATGACGCAGCTGCTACAGATGACGCTTCCGCAGATGCAGACGCTTCTTCCGATGATCAGAAGGCAGCTGATGAGGTTGGCGCACTGATCGATAAAATCTATGTTCAGGAAAGAACAGACACAACAGATGATGACTGTAAGGCAGCCAAAGAAGCATGGGATAAGCTGACAGATGCCCAGAAGGAACTGGTAACAGGTGAAAATGCAGATCCTGACTACTTCGGACGTGACACAGGAGATGCTTCCAAGGATGATCCTCGCAACCAGGATGAAATCGGTGAAAATGAGCTTTTAGTAGTAAGCTTTGGTACATCCTTTAACGACAGCCGTGCAGAGGATGTCAAAGGCATTGAAGATGCTCTGGCAGCAGCATATCCGGACTGGTCTGTAAGAAGAGCTTTCACAGCACAGATCATCATCAACCATGTACAGGCAAGAGATAACGAAGTGATCGACAACATGCAGCAGGCACTGGACCGTGCAGTAGCTAACGGTGTTAAGAACCTGGTTGTGCAGCCTACTCATCTGATGCATGGTGCTGAGTACGATGAAATGACAGAAGCAATTGATGGATACAAAGATAAATTTGAATCTGTAGCAATCGCAGAGCCAATGCTTGGTGAAGTTGGCGATGACGCTACCGTGATCAACGATGACAAGAAAGCAGTTGCCCAGGCAATTACAGATGAAGCTTGCAAGGTAGCTGGATTCGATGATATGAAGGCAGCAGCAGATGCTGGTACAGCATTTGTATTCATGGGACATGGTACTTCCCATACAGCAAACGTAACCTACGACCAGATGCAGACACAGATGGATGATCTTGGATTCACAAACGCTTTCATCGGTACTGTTGAAGGTGAACCGGAAGATACCGCATGCGATAAAGTAATCGAAAAGGTAAAAGAAGCTGGATTCAAGAACGTAATCCTTCGTCCTCTGATGGTTGTTGCAGGTGACCACGCAAACAACGATATGGCTGGTGACGATGAAGATTCCTGGAAGAGCCAGTTTGTAGCATCCGGAGATTTCGACAGTGTTGACTGCCAGATTGAAGGACTTGGAAGAATTGCAGCAGTAGAAGATCTGTATGTAGCTCATACAAAAGCAGCAATCGATTCTCTGGGTACATCTGATGATGCAGCAGCAGATGAGAATGCTGAAGCAGCAGATGATGAAACTGCAGCAGAAAATGCAACAGCAGATGAAACAGCAACAGAAGAAGCAGATGCTGAATAATCAAATTAAATAAAATCAGGCCTGCCGGATAACTGGTATAGGCAACAGAATCTGCCCGGATACTTGCAATAGTTTCCGGGCAGATGTATTATGTAGATATTAAGTCAAAGACAATTACGTTTACTCTGACATCTTATGTAACAGATATGTAGAAAGGAAGAAATTATTATGAAAAGACGTTCATTCGTATTATTTTTATCTGCGCTGACCATGTCAGCAGCTTTGATCGGTACCAGTCCTGTACTGGCAGAGACAAAAGAAACCACAGAAGCAGCAGACAGCAAGGAGGCAGATGCCAAAGACGCAGACACCAAGGACAGTGATGCCAAGGATACCGCAGACTCCGCAACTCTGGAGGATGGGGTTTACACAGCTGAGTTTGATACAGACAGCAGCATGTTCCATGTAAATGAAGCCAATGACAAAAAGGGAACCCTTACTGTAAAAGACGGCAAAATGACCATCCATGTGAGCCTGGTATCCAAAAAGATCGTTAACCTCTTTGCAGGAACTGCAGAAGATGCTGAAAAAGACGGAGCTGAAATCCTTGATCCTACCACAGATACTGTAAAATACAGTGATGGAATGACAGAAGAGGTATATGGCTTCGATATCCCTGTACCAGCCATTAATGAAGAATTTGACGTTGCCATCCTTGGAGAAAAAGGAAAATGGTACGATCACAAGGTCAGCGTCAAAGACCCTGTAAAGGATGACTCTGCAGAAAGCAGCGATGCCGAAGATACCAAAAAAGAGGATGCAGGTAAAAAAATAGCAGATCTGGGTGTTGAGGATGGAGACTATACTGCAGAGGTAACTCTCACAGGCGGTTCCGGCAGAGCCACCGTGGATTCTCCTGCATCCATCACCATCAAGGGCGACAAGGCTACAGCTACCATCGTATGGAGCAGCCCGAACTATGACTATATGATAGTGGATGACCAGAAATACGAGCCTGTAAACAAGGACGGCAATTCCACCTTCGAGATCCCGGTAAGTGCTTTCGATACAGAGCTGGCAGTAACTGCCGATACCACAGCCATGAGCACCCCTCATGAGATCGACTATACCCTGAACTTTGATTCCTCTACATTAAAGGAAGCAGAAAAGTAAAAATCATCAAAAATAAACGGAAGCAAGAAATACAGAATGATTATGAAAAAATATCTACTATACCTATTCACAGCCATTACCCTGCTCTGTGCCTGTACCTTCACCGTACAGGCTGCAGCAGAGGACAAGACCCCGGCAGAGCTCCCAGGTCTGACCTATGACCACAGTATGGAGCTCAGCTATGCCCAGGAATTCAGTGTAGACTATTATAATGACGGCTATGCTCTGATTACCATTGCAGATGAGGGACAGTATCTGCTGGTGCCTGAGGGCAAAAAAGCCCCTGAAGGACTGGATAAGGATATTACAGTCCTGCAGCAGCCTCTGAACAAAATCTATCTGGTAGCAACCTCAGCCATGGATCTTTTCCGGGCGATTGACGGCATCGACAATATCCGTCTTTCAGGCACCAAGGAAAATGGCTGGTATATCCAGGAAGCCAAAGATGCCATGGAAGCCGGAAATATGATCTACGCAGGCAAATACAATGCCCCGGATTATGAACTGATCCTGAATGAAGACTGCAACCTTGCCATTGAATCCACCATGATCCATCACAACCCGGAAGTACAGGAAAAGCTGGAGCAGTTCGGCATCCCTGTAATGGTAGAGCGCTCCAGCTATGAGCCACACCCTCTGGGCAGAACAGAATGGATGAAGCTTTACGCAGTCCTTCTGGGCAAGGAAGATGTGGCAGAGAAAGCCTTCAAGGAACAGACCGACAAGCTGGATAAGGTTCTCTCCTCCGATGACAAAGACACCGGCAAAACCGTAGCCTTCTTTTACATCAATTCCACAGGTGCAGTCAATGTGCGTAAAAGCAATGACTATGTATCTGAGATGATCCATCTGGCAGGAGGTACCTATGTGCCTGATACCGGTGAAAGTGACAATGCCCTGTCCACTATGAACATGCAGATGGAAGAATTTTACGCCAAGGCAAAGGATGCAGATTATATTATCTACAACAGCACCATTGACGGAGAATTGACCTCTATCAGTGAACTGCTGGCAAAAAGTGAGCTGCTGGCAGACTTCAAGGCAGTGAAAGAGGGCAATGTATGGTGTACCGGCAAAAACCTCTTCCAGGAAACCACAGGACTGGGAACTATGATCGAGGACATTCACACCATCCTCACCACAGAGGATGATTCACTGGATGAATTAAACTATATGCATAAACTTAAATAATTGCAGGAGTAAGAAACCTATGAACGACAGAAAACGCACAGCCCGGTACGGATTTGCATTTATTATCCTGGCAGTGCTGCTGGTGATCCTTTTTATATGGAATGTAAATGCCGGCAGCATTCCCCTGTCAGTGGGAGAGATCCTGAACATTATATTCAGGCATCAGGGAACAGATACCGCTTACAATATTATATGGGAAATCCGTCTGCCCAGGATCCTGGCTGTCATCATCCTGGGAGGAGCCCTGTCCGTATCCGGATTTCTCCTGCAGACCTTTTTCAATAACCCCATAGCCGGCCCCTTTGTACTGGGAATCTCCTCCGGAGCCAAGCTGGTAGTTGCCATGCTTATGATCTTTTTCCTCAGCAGAGGCATTTCTATGGGATCTGCATCCATGATCGTTGCAGCCTTTATCGGCTCCATGATCTCCATGGGTTTTGTCCTGCTGGTGGCAAAGAAGGTCCACAATATGTCCATGCTGGTCATCAGCGGTGTTATGATCGGATACATCTGCTCTGCCATCACGGATTTTGTGGTCACCTTTGCAGATGACTCCAATATTGTCAATCTCCATAACTGGTCACTGGGAAGCTTCTCCGGTATGTCCTGGGGAAATGTGAAAGTTATGGCAGCAGTAGTGATTCTGGCCATGATCATCGTATTTTTCATGTCAAAGCCCATCAGCGCTTATCAGCTGGGGGAAGTCTATGCCCAGAACATGGGAGTGAATATTAAGCTTTTCCGCATTGGACTGATCCTTCTGTCCAGCGTACTGTCTGCCTGTGTCACAGCCTTTGCAGGTCCCATTTCCTTTGTGGGGATCGCAGTACCCCATATTGTGAAAAGCCTGTTAAAAACAGCCAAACCGCTGTTAGTGATCCCTGCATGCTTTATGGGCGGTGCAGTATTCTGCCTGTTCTGTGACCTGATCGCCAGAACAGTATTTGCACCTACAGAGCTCAGTATCAGCTCCGTAACCGCAGTGTTCGGCGCACCGGTGGTTATTTACATTATGATTCACAGACAGAAGAGGATATAAGACTATGGAAAATACAAATAAATCCTATTTTTTTCATACAGACCAGCTTACTGTAGGCTATGAGGGCAAGCCTCTGATCAGGGAGATCAATATCCAGCTGAATAAAGGAGAGATTCTTACACTCATAGGCCCTAACGGTGCCGGTAAATCCACCATCCTCAAAAGTATTACCAGACAGCTGGCAACCATCAGCGGCACTGTCTATCTGGAACAACAGCAAATGGCCCACATGTCCAACAAAGAGGTATCCAGAAAGCTGGCTGTAGTTCTCACGGAACGCATGCGGCCGGAGCTTATGACCTGCGAGGATATTGTTGCAACCGGACGTTATCCTTATACAGGCACTCTGGGAATTCTTTCTGCCTCAGATAAAGAGAAGGTCAGGGCAGCCATGGAGACCGTCCATGCCTGGGATCTGAAGGACAGGGATTTCACAGCCATCAGTGACGGCCAGCGCCAGAGAATTCTTCTGGCCAGGGCAATCTGCCAGGAGCCGGAGATCATCGTACTGGATGAGCCCACCTCCTTCCTGGACATCCGCCACAAGCTGGAGCTTCTCACCATTCTGAAAAAAATGGTGCTGGAAAACCAGCTTACTGTGATCATGTCCCTCCATGAACTGGATCTGGCTCAGAAAATCTCCGACAAGGTGATCTGCGTACACGGAGAATATATAGAAAAATACGGTACACCTGAAGAAATTTTCACCTCTGAATATATCCGCAGACTCTACGGGATCACCAAGGGAAGCTACAATGCCTCCTTCGGCTGTGTAGAGATGGACCCCCCTGCAGGCAAACCACGGGTATTTGTCATCGGAGGAAATGGAAGCGGCATCCCTGTATACCGCAGACTGCAGCGTCTGGGAATCCCCTTTGCAGCAGGAGTACTCCATACCAATGATGCAGACTATCAGGTAGCCAGCGCACTGGCAGGAACCGTCGTCACAGAGAAACCCTTTGAGATCATTTCCGATGAAAACTTTGAAAAGGCCCTGCAGATCATGGGAGAGTGTGAGGCAGTACTCTGTCCACTTACAGACTTCGGAACAATGAATGAAAAAAACAAAAAACTTCTTGCAAAAGCCAGAGAAATGGGAAAGCTCCGTAAATCCTGATGGATTGACCGGAGCTTTTTACTTGCCATATACCCGGTATCGTGGTACAATATATGCCGATATTATCATGATTACTATAACATCAGGTCAGAGTCAGGATTTCTAATTTCCCTGACATCATAATACAGGAGGAATGAAAAATGTGTGGAATTGTAGGATATACAGGTAACAGTCAGGCAGCGCCGATTCTGCTCCATGGTCTCTCCAAGCTGGAGTACAGAGGCTATGACTCAGCAGGTATGGCAGTCCGTGACGGCGAGAAAAATACAGAAATCATCAAAGCCAAGGGCAGACTGAAGGTTCTGGCAGAGAAAACCAACGGCGGAGAATCCGTACCCGGTACCTGTGGAATCGGACATACCAGATGGGCCACCCACGGAGAACCTTCTGAGGTCAATGCCCATCCCCATATGAGTGATGACGGCAATGTAGTAGCTGTCCACAACGGAATCATCGAGAACTATCAGGAGCTGAAGGATAAGCTTATCCGCAAAGGCTATGAGTTCTATTCCTCTACAGACACAGAGGTAGCAGTCAAGCTGGTAGACTATTATTACAAAAAATATCTGGGCACACCGGTAGATGCCATTAACCACGCCATGGTCCGCATCCGCGGTTCCTATGCCCTGGCTATTATGTTCAGGGACTATCCTGGTGAAATCTATGTGGCACGTAAGGACAGCCCTATGATCCTGGGTGTAGAGGACGGAGCCTCCTACATTGCCTCCGATGTACCGGCTATCCTGAAATACACCAGAAATGTATATTATATCGGAAACATGGAAATGGCCCGTGTGCAGAAGGGAGACATCACCTTCTACAACCTGGACGGAGATGAGATCCAGAAAGAGAAAAAGACCATCGAATGGGATGCAGAGGCAGCAGAGAAGGCAGGCTTCGAGCATTTTATGATGAAGGAAATCCACGAACAGCCCAAGGCAGTCAGAGATACCCTGAATTCCGTTTTAAAGGACGGAGTTATTGACCTGTCAGAGGTAGGCCTTACAGAAGAGGACATCCAGACGATCAGCCAGATCTATATTGTAGCCTGTGGTTCTGCCTACCATGTGGGAATGGCAGCCCAGTATGTGATCGAGGACCTGGCCAGAATCCCGGTACGTGTAGAGCTGGCATCTGAATTCCGCTACAGAAACCCGATCCTGGATCCCAACGGCCTGGTGATCATTGTCAGCCAGTCCGGAGAAACTGCAGACAGCCTGGCAGCACTCCGTGAATCCAAAAAACATGGTCTGCGCACACTGGGAATTGTCAACGTAGTAGGTTCCTCCATTGCCAGAGAAGCAGACAACGTATTCTACACACTGGCCGGCCCGGAAATCTCCGTAGCCACCACCAAGGCCTACAGCACACAGCTGATTGCAGCCTATGCACTGGCTATCCAGTTCGGTAAGGTAAGAGGAGAGCTCAACGAAGAGAAATATCAGGAGCTGATCACGGAATTACAGACTATCCCAGACAAGATCAGCAAAATCCTGGAGGATGACAAGGAACGGCTCCAGTGGTTCGCAGCCAAACAGGCCAACGCAAAGGATGCCTTTTTCATCGGCAGAGGCATCGACTATGCCATCAGCATGGAGGGCAGCCTGAAAATGAAGGAAGTCAGCTATGTACATACAGAAGCCTACGCAGCAGGAGAGCTGAAGCACGGAACTATCTCCCTTATTGAGGACGGAACTCTGGTGATCGGCATCCTGACCCAGAACCACCTGTATGAGAAAACCATCTCCAACATGGTAGAATGCAAGAGCCGCGGTGCCTACCTTATGGGCCTGACCACCTTCGGTCACTACAACATCGAAGACACCGCAGACTTCACCGTATACATCCCCAAAACAGACGAACACTTCGCCACCTCCCTGGCAGTGATCCCCTTACAGCTCCTGGGCTACTACGTCAGCGTAGCCAAAGGCCTGGATGTAGACAAGCCAAGAAACCTGGCTAAGAGTGTGACGGTGGAGTAATAATTAACGTGAACGCAGACAATCATAATAAATATTTCTGCAAAAGTTCACAAATTTTCCACAAAAGGTTGCATTATCATACAAATATGATTATAATACATCATGAAGTGACAGGAATCGTTCTGAAAAGATTCCTGTCCATATCCTGAAATCTATGTTCTTTAAATCGTCGCTTTGCCGCGTTTAAAGGTATGGATGGACATATCTTGAACAAAAGATTCGCCTGCCCTGTGGCAGACGAAATGGCGAAGCATACCCAAAATGGAGGAAAACTGTTTATGTGGTATGTGATGCAGGTGCGCACAGGCACCGAAGAAAACATCCGCTGCCAATGCCAGCGGACTATAGACAGACGCATCCTAGAGCGCTGTTTTATCCCCTACTATCAACAGAAAAAACGATTTCAAGGCCAATGGCATATTCAGGAAAGAATCCTCTTTCCCGGATATGTCTTTTTAATTGCCGAAAATCTGGAACCCCTCATGGAAAACCTGAAACATGTCATAGGCATGACCCGAATCATCGGCACAGGAGAGACCATCGTCCCACTTACAGACCAGGAAGTGGAGCTGCTCATCCGCATGGGCGGAGACAAAGAACAGCTGGTACGGCTCTCCCAGGGAATCATCGAAGGAGATCAGGTACATATCATAAGCGGCCCCCTGCAGGGAATGGAAGGAGCCATCCGAAAAATTGACAGACATAAGCGAATCGCAGTACTGTCACTGGATATGTTCGGGAGGACGGTGGATATGAAGGTAGGGCTGGAGATTATCTCCAAAGTAACAAAAAAAGAGGAGTTAGCGTAACAAATGAAAAAGAAAAAAATTAATATGCTTGCACATGATATTCCGCTTAGATTTGTAAAAGTATTAAATATCATATGCATAACTATTCCCTTTGCATGCTGTTGGTATGGATATTATTCCAGACAGATGAAAGACAGCTTCTATAACAAAGGAAATCTTCTGATGATTGCTCTTTTTATGCTTGTATATTTTCTATTTGCAAGAATTTACAATGCATTTCTGGTTTCGGTAAATCGTATTTCTGAAATGGTATACAGTCAGGTACTGGCAGCCATGGCAACAGATGGTATCAGCTATCTGGTGATTGCGTTACTGGTAAAAGGATTTCCTAATCTGATTCCGGGAATTATGGCAATTGGAGGACAAATTCTATTATCCTTCATATGGTGCTATCTGTCACATCAATGGTATTTCAGATGTTTTCCACCACAAAAAACAATGATTATCTACGATGTCAGAGAGGGATTAGAAAATCTCATAGATCAATATGAGATGCAACGTAAATTTGAGATCAAAGAAATCCTGCAGGTTCAAATAGTTCTAGAAAATCTGGAAAAACTGAATAATATTGAAACCGTATTTCTCAGTGGTATCCACAGCCATGAACGTAACATTATTTTGAAATACTGCATCGAACATAGTATACAGGTATATGTAATCCCAAGAGTTGGCGATGTGTTGATGAGCGGAGCTGAACAGGTTCATCTGTTTCATTTACCTATGCTCCATACAGGCAGATATAATCCAAATCCGGAATATCTGTTTCTAAAACGCCTAACTGATCTGTTAATTGCAGGATCAGCAACGATTCTTCTTTCTCCAATTATGATAATTACAGCCATCTCTATCAAAATATATGACAGGGGTCCGGTATTCTATAAACAAATAAGATTAACCAAAGACGGTAAAGAATTCGGAGTTTTAAAATTCAGATCAATGAAAGTTGATGCTGAAAAAGATGGAGTAGCAAGACTTTCCAGCGGAGAAAACGACCCAAGGATTACTCCTGTAGGCCGAATTATTCGAAAGTGCAGAATCGATGAACTTCCACAGCTTTTGAATATTATAAAAGGCGATATGGCGATTGTGGGACCAAGACCTGAACGCCCGTCTATAGCAGCAGAATATGAAGAAAATATGCCAGAATTTCATCTTCGCCTTCAAGCTAAAGCCGGACTTACCGGATATGCTCAGGTATATGGTAAATATAATACCACGCCCTATGATAAATTACTGATGGATTTGATGTACATCAGTCATCCAAGTTTATTAGATGATTTGTTTATTATGTTTGCGACTGTAAAAATTCTGTTTATGCCGGAAAGTACAGAGGGTGTAGAAGAAGGACAGATTACTGCAATGGATAATAAAACGGGCTGTAAAAAAGCAGAAAAAATCAAGGAATAACATCAATCCTTTAAATCAAATAGCTTAAAAATAAAAAAGAAAGTAAGAGGAATTTATGCCGACAATATCAATCATTACCCCTGCTTACAATTGTGAAAAATACCTGGAGGAAGCAGTAGACAGTGTGCTTGCTCAAACTTTGCAGGACTGGGAAATGTTGATCATTGATGACTGTTCCAGTGATAATACATATCGCTGCATGCAGAAATTAGCACAAAAAGATAATAGAATCAGAATTTTCAGGAACAAGCATAATGTAGGTGCTGCAGCTACACGGAATTATGGAATTCAAGAGGCAAAAAGTCAGTGGATTGCATTTCTGGACAGTGATGATCTGTGGAGAAAAGAAAAACTGAAAAAACAAATGGCTATTCTGGATAAATATCCTGAGGCCTCTTTTTTGTTTACAGGATCAGCATTTATTGAAGATGATGGAATGACGATTGCGCACACACTACATGTACCGGAAAAAGTCAATCGAAAAAAATTGCTGAAACAGAACGTAATTTCCTGCTCCTCTGTTCTTATACGCAGAGAATTAATGTTGAAATATCCCATGCCGGAAGAAGATGGAATCCATGAGGATTTTGCAACATGGCTAAAAATTCTTTCAGAAATCCCCTGGGCTTATAGCGTGGATGAACCACTTTTAATTTATCGCAGAGCATTGGCTTCAAAATCCGGTCAAAAAGGAAAGTCAGCGCAAATGAACTGGCAGACATATATAAAGGCAGAGGTTCCATTAAGAAAAAGAGTTTTCTGCATGATAAGCTACAGTTTTCATGGAATCTATAAGTATTCACAGCTCTGGTGGAAAAGTTATCGCTTAATGATGCGAAAAGAGCGTTTCAAGAAGCTTTTCTTGATGGTGATGACTGCACTTTTGCTTTTTCTCTGGACATTAGCTTTCAGTTATGCCTGGTTTCATCATTACAATTTCAGAAAAATCATCGGCAGAAAATACTTTTTCTGGGGCTATGTAACTTTATTTGCACTTTATACAGCATTGAATCTGCTGGTTGGAAAAGTATTTTCAGCATATCGTGTGGTTCATCAACAATGGATAGAAGTTATTCTTTCACATGGATATACCGTAATACTGGTAAATGTTGCCACTTATCTGGAATTAGCCCTGATTGGACGCTGGAAATTCATGATGCATATTCTTCCGATGCTTGTAGTAACTGCAGTGAATTTTCTGACGGGAATCCTCTGGTCAGTTCTGGTTCGCTGGCTCTATGCCAATATATATCCTGCTCATGAAATACTTCTCATATACAGTACGCAAAGCACTCAGGCACTGGAACAAGAGTTATTGCATCAAAGTGAAAGCTATCACCTGAAAACCCGACTTCCATTGAATGCCGGAAGAGAAAAAATAACAAAAGAAATTATGCGGCATGAATCTGTAATGCTTGGAGATATGTCATCTGAAGACAGGGAATTTTATATTCGTTACTGTTATGAACATAAAAAGAGATGTTACTGCCAGACAACTTTATCAGATATTTTACTTATGAGTTCTGAGAAGGTTTCACTATCTGACATGACATTACAATTATTCCGAAACTGTGGCTTAACTGTAGAACAAAGAATAGGAAAAAGGCTGTTTGACATTATTTTTTCACTTTTGATCATGGGTGCTTTCTCATGGCTCTATCTGTTGATTGCTCTGTTTATTAAACTGACAGATGGTGGCCCGGTTTTAATCAGTCAAGAATGCCTTACCAGAAATGGAAAACATTTCAAACAGTATAAATTCCGGACAACACCTGTAGGAACTTCTGAAATAAATCCTACAAAATGGATATGCGGAGGACATTTCTTAATGACATCCCATCTGGATGAACTACCTCAGTTTTTGAATGTACTTCGTGGAGAAATGTCTGTTGTAGGACCTTATCCGGAAAGAATACAGATTGCTGAAAAATATGAAAAAAATCATCCGGAATTTACATACAGATTGTCTGTAAAAGCCGGACTCACCGGCTATGCCAAAGTTCATGGCAAATATAGCAGTTCAAAGAAAAACCAGTTAAAAATGGATTTCTACTATATACAGAATTATTCTTTTGCTCTTGATCTGAGTATTCTGGCAGCTACCTTAAAGGTACTGTTAGAACCGCATCAGAAATAAAGACAGAAAAGGAGCTTCATATAGATGAAAAAAGACAATAAGAGATTACATCCAATAATCATCACAAAAGACTGTATCAAGGCAGTAATCACTTTTGACTGTGTAGCAGCACTTCGTTCTGACTATTCTCTTTGGCTGTTACATCCTTTTACTTCAAGAATGTGCCAGAAGCTTAGAGAAAGACAACGAGATGGCAAACACCCCTACTGGGATGAGGCTGAATTGGGATCTAAACCAAAGTTCCAAAAACTTATGACAAATGTATCCAAAGTATCTGCATCAGCTATGACAATGGCCATCGTTCAAATGGATGGTAGCCTGTGGGTCTGGGACAGAATGCAACACGGATATGAAAATGAACCTCATTTTTATAAACTAGCAAATAAAATAAAAACAGCAGAAGCTGGTGAAGGCGTTCTCCTGGCAATCAGTCAGGATGGAACGCTTTTATATTGGGAAAAAAAAGGTTATGACAGTTATTACAGTCAAAAACCAAGGCATATTCTGGAGAATGTGGTTCAAATTTCTGTGGGAGTTGGACATTACGCAGCAATACAGCCAGATGGAAGTCTCTGGATGTGGGGAAAGAATGACTGCGGGCAGTTGGGAGATGGAACCCGTAATGATAAAGAAAAACCCAGGAAGATTATGGATCATGTAATCCAGGTTTCGTTGGGTGCCAGACATAGTGCTGCAATAGATGAGAAACATCAGCTGTGGATGTGGGGGAATAACGAACAAGGGCAGCTAGGAACAGTTTTGCCAGGTAACAGAAGCAAGCCTGTGAGGGTAATGAAGAATGTCCAGAAGGTGTCTTTGGGGTATTCACATACAGGAGTTATTGATAAGCAACAGATGTGGATGTGTGGGTTTAATGGGAAATATGAAGTTCTTGGGAATGGGGATATGCAAAATCATAGAAGCTTTATAAAAAATACTTCCTATATAACAGATTTAAAATTACATGGTGATAGAACAGTAGTATTTGTTAAAAATAAACTTATTGGATGGAATTAATGTATATCCTGTTTATGCTAAAGTCCACGGAAGGCGTAGAGATTGGTCAGATCACTGCAATGAGTGGAGAAAAACGCGATAAATCAACGCTTTGAGGCACTTTGATAGCGGATTTTGGCAAAAGTGTAATCAGATAAGAATAAGAGAGCTTCTATGATGACATCATATTGGAATTTTGAGGCTAGTTCTGAAAATGAAATCAGGAAAGAATACAAGGTTTTTCAGTGAAAATATGAGTGTAATCAAGAATAGCGTGAGGGACATGGGTAACATGGATAAATAAAAAATGGCTTTACGGATCAGACTCTTTGAGATGAGTCTGGGCTGTTTTGGTAAATGGGTACAAGGGAGAGATAGCAAGGTATCAGCGATAACCGAAGATATAATCAAGAAAGTTCAGTGCTATTCAGCATAAACAAAGGGATTATTGTAAAAAATAAGTGGCTTAGAAAGGAAGTAAGTAAAATGAAATCATTAGTTACAGGTGCTGGTGGTATGGTCGGCTCTCATATGGTAGAACAGCTTTACTATCATGGAGATGAGGTCATCGGTGTATGGCATAAGAATAAAAAGAATATTGAGCAGGTCGAAGTGCCGGTGACTTTTGTGCAGTGCGATCTTCGCTATGGACAGGGGATTGACCAGCTCATCATGGACAACCTTCCGGATGAGATTTACCACCTTGCAGCGCAGTCATATCCGACGGTTTCGTGGGTAAGTCCTTCTGAAACCATCGATGTTAATGTATGCGGAACAATAGGCGTGTTTGAGGCAATTAAGAAAGCTAGAAAGTACGTAAAAGCTGATTATGACCCTATGGTCGTTGTTGCTTGCTCGTCTGCTGAATATGGTGAGACGTTGAACAAACTGGAGGGCAATGAAGTATATGTGAAGGAAACAGCGGAGTTGCTCCCGCTACATCCCTACGGGGTCAGCAAGGTGGGGCAGGATCTTTTGGCTTTCCAATACTTTATGAACGACCATATTCGTTCAATCCGTGCCCGCATATTCAACTCCACGGGAACCCGAAAGGTAAATGATGTCACCTCCGACTTTACAAAGCGAGCGGTTCTTGCAGAAAGAAGTGGAAAACATACGCTTCGGGTGGGAAATCTCGATACTCAGAGAGCGATTATGGATCAGCGCGACCTAGTAAATGCGTTGATACTGCTGGCTCGAAAGGGAAGGGCCGGAGATGTTTATAATATTTCAAGTGAGCATGTTTATCAGATGAGAGATGTTGTAGCGCTCATTGAGGAAGCCATCGGGTTTAAGTTTGAAATTGAAGTTGATCCAGTGCTGCTTCGTCCCACCGATGAGAGAATCATTGTTGGCGACATTACAAAGTTAAAGAACGAAACAGGCTGGAACCAGAAGATTCCGCTGAAACAGACGGTTGCAGATATGCTGGAATATTGGAAGAAGGTGCTGTGAATAGATGGATAAAATATGTCTTATTACGTTCTCAAATAACGCTGATCATCAGAATGTTATCTACAGCATGTATTTTGCGCTTCAAGGGAAAGTCGATGTTTACACGATTGGCATAGAGAATCCTAAAAGCAGCATAGCGCCCCATACTGAGAAAAACTTTTATTTTGATTGTCCCAAAAGGCCAGGCGTTGAACCAAAAACGCTGAGAATCGACATAGTAAGAAAAATAGCGAAAGTCATTAAAGACAATAGCATAAAGTATTTCTATTTTGAAAGCGTCCATGTGTGGAATATCTTCTTGATGCTAATGTGCCCGAACTGTATCCGCATAGAGGCTGTTCATGACGTAGTGCCACACGATCTCAGCCGATCCGTTGTGATGTGTACAAAACTGGTTTGCAAAGTGGCCGATCATGTAATCTTGCGGAATGAAAAATATAGGCAGCTTCTGTCGGATGAGTATGACCTTCCATTATCAAAAATCACCTGCTTTGCTCCTTGGCGATATTTCCCCACCGAAGAGAGCAGCACACACTCTGGAAAATTCTTGTGCTTCGGAAGAATCAGAAAATACAAAGGGCTGGAAAAACTTGAAGAGATAATCCGAGAAACGCCAGAAGTCAAATATCAGATCGTGGGTGCACCAGATGGGGAGAGCAAGCAAATAGTTGAAGCATTGAAGGGCTACCAAAATGTGGAAATGATTGACCGAGAGGTCAGCGATCAAGAAATGACGGATTATTTCCATGGTGCGGACTGGAGCGTGCTTCCATATGCCTCAGCTACACAAAGTGGGGTTATTACTGATTCTTATCGCTTGTCCCGCCCGGTTATTGCTTTTAATGTAGGCGCTATCAATGAGCAGGTTGAGGATGGAGTCACAGGTTTTCTTATTGAGGCTGGAGATAGTGAAGCGTTTGCAAGAGCTGTGAAAACAGCAGCAAAAATGAGCAAAGATGAAATAGATCGTTTTGCCCATAATGCGTACATAAAAGGATATAACAAATATGCCGCAGCTGCCGTTGCGGATAGATTTTTAGAAGCGATTATCTCTCTGAAAAAGTGATTGGAAGGAGATAAAGATGATTATAACAAAAACACCTTTCCGTATGTCTTTCTTCGGTGGCGGGACTGATATGGAAAGCTTTTTCAAGGAAAATGGTGGAGCGGTGCTTTCCACAACGTTTGACAAGTATTGCTATGTGAATGTACGTCACCTGCCGCGTTTTTTTGATTATTCTACAGAACTTACTTACTCAAAGACTGAGCGCGTAACAAATATTGATGATATCCAGCATCCGGCTATCCGTAATGCGATGAAGATGTTAGATATGCATGAGATCCGTCTTACATATGAGGCAGACCTCCCGGCTCGTTCTGGATTGGGAACATCCAGTTCTTTTGTAGTTGGAATGCTGAACGCTTTCTACGCACTGAAAGGAAAGTATGCGGACAAGAAGAAGCTGGCTGATGAAGCTATCTATCTTGAACGCAATCTGTGCCAGGAAGCTGGTGGCTGGCAGGATCAGATTGCAGCATCCTGTGGTGGATTTAATCGGATCAACTTCAATGCAGATGGTTATGAAGTGTTGCCTGTCATTATCTCGCCGGAACGCAAGAAGCAGCTAAATCAGAATCTGATGATGTTTTTTACAGGATTTACTCGTTTCTCATCCGATGTCCAGAAAGCAAATGCGGTAGGAAAGGACAAGACAGCACAGCTCAAAGAAATGCTGGCATTGGTGGATGATGCAGAACGTGTATTGACGGATAAACACGCTGACCTTGATAATTTTGGCCGTATGCTCGACCACACATGGAAGCTGAAGCGTCAAACCGGCGCAGCAGTATCCACTAGTAGCATTGATGAGCTGTATGCAAAAGGAATGGCTGCTGGCGCACTGGGTGGAAAGCTACTCGGTGCTGGCGGTGGCGGATTTCTTGTGTTCTATGTGCAGCCAGAGAGACAGGATTCTGTTCGTTGGGCGATGCGGGACTTGATGCACATTCCATTTGAATTTGAGGATGGCGGTACGCAAGTCATTCATTATACTCCTGAAACGTATGAACCGAAGAATTGAAGAGGAAAAGGAAATGGGACGATTTAGAAGATATTTTACCCTCTTTCGCATTTTTGTGAGGGGGGGGGTACGCACGAGCTGAATATTTGAAGAAAAAGCAGTACTTTAAATCGATGGGAGAACACTGCTATCTTCAGCCATGGAACTTTGGAACAGAACCTAAGATGATCAGTTTCGGGGATAACGTCCATGTTGCAAGTGGAGTTACTTTTATTAATCATGATATTTCGGTTTTTATGCTGAGGTATATGGAGCCGGAGACAAAGTTCCATGCAAGAGTGGGTGACATTGAAATTGGGAATAATGTGTTTGTTGGGGCAAACAGCACGATATTGTATAACGTTAAAATAGGAAATAATGTCATTATTGGTGCTGGAAGTATTATTACAAAGGACATCCCGGACGGGGTAGTTGCGGCTGGTGTTCCTTGTAAACCAATAGGTTCTTTCGAGAATTTTGCAAATAAGATGAAGGACTAAAAAAGTAAACGAGGGAAAAAAATGTTAGATAAACAGCCAAATGTGTTGATTGTAATCCTGAATTATGAAACTTATGATTTGACAATAGAAATGATAAAGCAGCTTCATGAAAATCTTGAGTACGATAATTACAGAGTCATGGTAGTCGATAACTGTTCTCCTAATGAATCTGCAAATGTGTTGGATCAAAAAAGTGAAGAACTGAATTATATTTTCTATGCCAACAGTGTTAATTCCGGGTATGCAGCTGGGAATAATATCGGCATGAGATATGCTACACATAATGGATATAAATATTCTTGGATAATTAATAATGATTTGGTGCTTACAGATAAAAAAGTCTTGAAAAAACTTGTTGAGGTAGCTGAAAAAAATGAAAAGGCTGCATGTATTGGTCCCAAAATAGCAGATATAAATGGTAATGTTGTTGGACCGTATGTTGAAAGACCGACTCGATGGAGTCAGACAATCGGAATTGGCATAGCAAAGAAAAAAAGAATGGCACATTGCTTTGAATCAGGCATCGTATACAGAATATATGGATGCTGTATGCTTGTAAAAAATAGTGTTATGCAAAAGGTGAATTATATGGATGAACGAACATTTTTATACTGTGAAGAGGATATATTGGCAGAAAAACTATTAAAGATAGATGCATATTCTTATTATTGTGCTGACACAGAAATTGTTCATCTGGAGTCCATGACTGTCAACAAGGAACATGGATATAAATCAAGGAAAAAATGTGATTTAGTGATGAAAAGCATGGATATATATTTAAGAGAGTATCGCCACTATGGCTTGCTTTCAAGATTTATTTGTAAAACAGTAAGAAAAATTATCATAATGTTATGATATCAAAGTACAGTCAATAGTATCAAACTAAGAAAGGTAAAAGTGTAATGGATTTTATACCGCGTGGAATATCTGACATTAGACATGTAGAAAAAAAATCAATCATAAATTTTATGTTATACATCTTGCTCCTTTTACCGGATGATTTCTACAAAATATGTACAGTGTATTCAAGTAAAACACCAAATTATATTCTGTATAGATGGTTAAACTACTCGTTCAATGTGATTCATCTTGTGATTTTGATTTGCGGAATTGTGATTGCATTATTTTGTTATGACAGGATCCTGTTTGGAATTTGGGGTCTGATGGCATTAAGAGAAGTGATTTTTTTACTCCTTGATAATAATTCGTGCATAACGAATTCGGCATATGAAATCTATTTGACATTATTTACAGGAATTGCCTTTCTAAAAATAGTTGAAAATAACTGTCGAGATACATCTGAACTGGAAACATTTTTTTGGAAAAGTATATTTTTGAATGTTTTAACTGTTTTTGCAGCTCCAATTTTAGGAGTTGGAATATTTTCAGGAACGTACAGTAGATTTAATGCGGTTAATATGGACGTTGGAAGCACAGGTACGATTTGTGCAATGCTAGTAATATTTTGTTGCTTTAGCAAAACAGTTATAAATCAGATTTTGATCGTGGGGATTGCAATAATAGCATTATTCTTATCAGGTTCGCGTGTTAATTTGCTGCTGCTTATTTTAGTCTTATTTATTGGAGTGAGTATTTGTGCGTTAAGAGACCATAGAATTAGTAAAAAATGGTTCTATTTTGCCGTTGGCTGTATAGTATTAGGAATAATAGTTGTTACAATTATTCTTATAGGGAATCATAATGTGGCAACAAATGTTAATAATGGGCTTGGTCGAATGCTTGATACGTTTAGCTTAAATAAAATGGAAAGCGATGATTCGGTTATGGGGCGAACGACATCAATTATCGCTGGAATAGATATTATTAAAAATAATATTTTTGGCATCTCTGGCTTTTTTATTAATCTTCAAAATGAAACTATACAACGTGGATTTCCAACTTTTCCACATAGTTCTTTGATTGATTATTATATTTTTTTGGGCCCGATAATTATTGTATTTTTAATAAGAATAGCTATATGCTTGAAAAGACTGTATTTGAGTAATCAAATTGCTCAATTTTTAGTGCTGACATATTTTATTCTGTTTGTTACATTGTCAGGTGGCCCAATCATTAACTTTAAAATTATTTTTTTTTATGCCTCACTTTTCAAAATTTCATTTTTAAAGGAAGATATGGGGAACCAAAGCTGAGCTAAACGGTACGAGTAGGAAAGGAACAAAATGGTAAATTTTGTAATGGAAATGCTACTTCACTTTCCACATAAATGTGGTGATGTAATTATGAAGTTCTTGTATGGAAAAAGGTTGGGAACCTCGAAAGAATTTCGTACTTACTATAAAAAAAAATACAAGGTCGATATTGGTCAATATACCTATGGAGGATGTTTTGACAGTAGCTTTAATCAGGGTGGTAGTGTAGTTATTGGACGATATTGTTCAATTGCAAATAATGTTCATTATTTTGGCGCCAACCATCCTCTAAATACTGTGAGTACTTCTGCATATTTTTACAATAAAACACTTTCTGGGCAAGATGTAAAAGATGTTTGTCGTAATAAACTTACAATAGGAAATGATGTTTGGATTGGTTATGGAACGATAATTACTTGTGGGTGTAAGTCTATTGGAACAGGATCTGTTATAGGAGCAGGGAGCGTTGTAACTCATGATATTCCAGAAAATGTGATTGTAGCAGGCAATCCAGCAAAAGTAATTCGGTGTAGGCATACTAAAGAACGGTTTGAGCAACTATATAAAACTCAATGGTGGGATAAAGAGTATGAATACATTATGCAATTTTATAATCATATGGATAATATAGAAGTGTTCTGTAAGGAAATTTTGCAAGAGAAGGAAAAATAGCATGAATAAATCAATTCATATAGGACTCATGGGTCTTAATTTTTGCTCAGATAACTTAGGCTGTGCCGCATTGTCTTTGTCTTTTTATTCGGAACTTGTTGATATTCTACGGAGTTTGAAAGTAAATGCTAGCATATTTATTATTAGTGGGAAAAGTGATTTTTGTATTAAGCAAGGTCCAGAATATCCTGTAGTATTTCAAGAATACCATATGTCTGATATTAGAACGTTACTTCGTGCGTATTCTTTGTTAAAAAAATGTGATGTTGTATTTGATTTTACGGAGGGCGATAGTTTCGCAGACATATATGGGAGAGCGGTGTTTTATAAATCAGCTTTGCTGAAATTATTAGTAGAACATTCACGGGCCAAATTGATACTAGGACCACAGACATATGGTCCGTTTGAAAGAAAAGATTGTAGAATAATTGCAAAACATATTATTAAACATGCTGAGATAGTTTATTCTCGAGATGAAAGATCACGAGAATATCTGGTTGAGATAGGAACCGAAAAGGATGTTCAAACTGTAACTGATGTTGCTTTTCGCCTCCCATATATTAAGAAAACCAATTTATTAAATATAGGTAAGATTAAGGTCGGCATTAACATATCTGGATTATTATGGGGGGACAGGCAGTCTGGAAATAATCGACTTGGCTTGGTGACAGATTATGTAGAGTATTCCTGCCGTGTGGTGGAGGCTTTATTAAAGAATCCAAACTATGAGATTTATTTAATTCCTCATGCTGGAATGGATTTAAAAGATAAGGAGAGTGATTATGCGGCATGTTATGAGATGAAGCAAAAGTTTGAAAAATGTATACTTTTACATGAATCGTGTAATCCAACCGAGGTAAAAAATACTCTGGCACAGATGGATATTGTGATTGCAGCGAGAATGCATGCAAGTATTGGTGCTTTTTCCAGTGGGGTTTTTACAATTCCTTTTGCATATAGTCGTAAATTTCAGGGATATTATGAAGTGTTAGATTATCCAGTAATGGTGGACGGAAAAACCGATGCAACGGATATTGCTGTAGAAAAAACATTATCCTATATTAAAAGATATCAAGAATATGACATACAAATTCAAAAGAGTCACGACCTAGCACAAAGCAAGTTGGATATTTTTTATAAACAGATTTCATTACTTTTGAGCAAATGAAAAGAGAATAAATAACTATAAGTTAAGATTTTGTCAAAAGTTTTACGCAACCCTTATTAAGATTTTTTGATTAGTGCTTTTGTAACGCTTTAATCAACCCCCATGATGCATCGCTTATATCTGCAAGAAGATTTATCGGATGTAATGATGCTCGAAACTGTTGTTGAATTATATTCATATCCATGCATTTTTAATAAGAACACTGATTTTGCGAGTTGTGATGCCTTTGTTGCGATTCAACTAAATATTCGTTGTTTTAATGTTATCTAAACGATAGCAACAAGATGGAAGAGTTGTTGGCGAAATGTGCCAATGCGATTTTTATTTGTAAAGTACTAGTTCATAAGTAGAAAAAATTAGATTAAAGATAGGTAAGCGAAAGTTTACTAATATTTTTATACGATACATTGGTGTTCTTTGCAGGAAGGCGGATTTAAGGAATGGGAAAGAATATACTAAAGGTGTTGTCTGCAAATGGTATAGTTGCTGTTATTGGGTTGATAAGTAGTCTGATTCTTCCCAGAATTCTAAAATTGGAGGACTATGCGCAGTACCAAGCATTCTTACTATATCTTTCATACATCGCAGTACTACATTTGGGCTTTCCAACTGGCTTAAGTATAAAATATGCGGGGAAAAAAGTAGAAGATATAAGCAAGGTACAGTATAAATCGGAATTCATCCTTCAATTACTAATCCCTTCTGCTTTTTCTGTTATTGGAATTTGTATTTATATATTTACAGGCAGAATTATGGTGCTGTGTGTTTCCATTATGATACTGCCGTACTGCTTTTTGGGGGGATTTTTGTATTTGGTTCAGGCTTGGGGAAAGTTTGATTTATATGCATTATTTCACACCATCTTATCGGCTGGATCACTTGCGATTCCAATTGTATATTACATAGTATTAAAAAGATTGTCGGCAACGGTTTGTATTTTGGCTTATTTATTTGTATATGCGGTTGTAATGTTTGGAGCGTTGAAATATAATGCGGATTTGATACATCATTCCAAGGCTAAAAAAATCTTTAGTGCAGAGAATTTTGAAACAGAAAAAATAGGTGCTACATTTCTTTTGGGTAATTATGTCAATTCACTTTTGCATTCTATAGATAAGCAATTTATTCAATGGTTTTGCGTAGTGGAGAAATTTGCATATTACTCCTTTGCACTTACGATGCAAAACACCATGACTATTTTTATTACGGCAGTTTCACAACCACTGTTTCCTTATCTTGCATCAGGTAAAATTCAAAATAGGAAGCAGTTTTCAAGTATTAAGCGAATGTTAATGATGTTGGGAAGCGCATCTGGTTTGGCGTATTTTGCCTGCGTTTTTGTAGTAAAACACTGGATTCCAAATTATATAGAAAGTCTTAATGTTATTCGAATATACTTTGCAGTATTTCCAGCTATGTCAGTAATTAATGGACTATATCTCAATTTATATAAAGTAAAAAAAATGATGCACCGCTATATTTATGATTTGATTATTATGCTAGTAACTGCCACAGTAGCAAATTATCTAGCTATTAAATTAAATTTTGGCTATTGTGGCGTTGCTTTTGCAACAACTTTAATTAATTATTTGTGGTTTCTTTATGGACAAGTTTTTTTTGAAGAGTTTTCATTGGAGAAAAGAGATATCGTTTTTATTGGATTGTTTTTACTGGAGTTCTTTTTTATTTCCAGAATTCAGTCCCCAATTCTAGGCTTTATTTTGTATTTTTGTGCTGATATGATGGTGTGTTGTTTCTGCTTTAAAAAAGAAATAAAGTATCTAGTCGAAAAAAGAAAATAAAAAACAGAGGTGAGAAATGATATGAAAAAGAACCAATGCATTTTGGACTTTTGCACAGGTTGTGGTCTATGTCATTCTATATATGGAGTAGAACTAAAAAAAACGGAAAAGGGATTTGTTGTTCCAACCAATCTGACGGAGAGTCAGGCCAGATGTTTGAAAGATATTTGCATGTGTTCAGGTGCTTTTTGGAGAGAAAATGAAAAATATTCTATTTGGGGGACAACGGAGGTTCCACCGTTTTATGCGTTTTCCACAAACGCTAAAACTCGCAAAATGGCTTCAAGTGGAGGCGTTCTTACAGAAATTGCAATTTATCTTTTACGGTCGGGTTATGTTGATGGAATTATACAGACAAGAGTTTCTCAGGATTCTCCTATAAAAACCGAGACTGTTGTTAGTACTACAGAGGAAGATGTTCGAAAATGTGCAGGTTCACGATATACTGTATCATCTCCTCTTCTTAAAGTGAAAAATTTGATGGAAAATGGAAAAAAATATGCGTTTATCGGTAAACCTTGTGATGTACAATCGGTTCGTAACTGGCAACGAAATGATTCGGAAAAGAGGGAACAAATTCCGTATTTGTTGTCTTTTCTTTGTGCTGGAGTTCCAAGCCTACAGGCAGAACAAAAATTGCTTAAAAGTCTAAACACTAACGAGGATGCATGTACAAAAATCATATATCGTGGAAACGGATGGCCGGGCTATACAGTTGCCTATTCCGCGCAGGGGCAGACCGGGTCAATGACCTATGAAGAATCTTGGGGAAAAATCTTGGGGCGAGATGTTGCGCTAGCATGTAGATTTTGCTTTGATGGAATCGGTGAAGCAGCTGATATATCGTGTGGCGATGGTTGGTATATTCGAGATGGAAAACCGGATTTCTCAGAAAATGATGGAAGAAATATTGTTTTTGCGAGAACACAAAAGGGATTACAGATTTTAGAGGAATTAAAACAGGAGAAGCTAATTTCGTGTGAGAATTCTGAGACGATTTATGAAGAACTTAGTATGATTCAGACATATCAACAGAATCGCCGAATTACGATGAAGAATCGTATTGCAGCTTTGAAGCTTTATAGACGACCTATTCCAGAGTACAACGTTAAAATGATAAAGGAAATTGGTAAAATAGCTTCTTTTAAACTTAAAATAAAAATTTTTGCTGGAACGTTAAAAAGATTGTATGAAAGAAAAATCTAAGATGATTTGAATTTTTGCCCGAGGACGTGAAAACTGAGAAAATTGTATCCCAGTATTATGGCCTTTCAAGTAGTAGGTGAGCTTACTGGAGTACTTGGAATCTATAAGGTTGTTGTCCGATTGTTGTATATTTTGGAAGGGCATCAGGTTTTTATCGATGAGGTTTACGGCGACTTGCCACTAAATCGTTCTGACCTGTTCTTTGCCGAAGAAACTCCAATCCACACCAGCTCTAAGGTTGCTGCTGACCTACTGGTCCTGGCTTACCACCGTACCTGACGGTTTGTCTGTGACCATTTCTCGTTGCTCCAACAACTATGGTCCGTATCACTTCCCGGAGAAACTGATTCCACTGATGATTGCCAATGCACTGGCTGATAAGCCGTTGCCTGTTTACGGCGCCACGACTGGCTGTGTGTCGAAAACCATTGCAAGGAACTGGGTTGGCTGCTGGAAACCAAGTTCAAGGACAGCATCAAGAAGACTATCCAGTGGTACCTTGATAACCGTGAGTGGTGGGAGACCATCATCAGTGGCGAATATCAGAACTACTACGAGAAAATGTATGGCAACCGCTAACAGGAGAAAAAAACATGAAGTTTTTTGTAACAGGCGTTGGCGGTTAGCTGGGCCATGATGTGATGAACGAGATACTGAAGTGCGGTCATGAGGGTGTCGGTTCTGATATTCAGGAAACCTACAGCGGTGTGACAGCTGATTCTGCAGTGACAAAAGTACCATATATCGCTCTGGAACATTACCGATAAGGATGCTGTCGAGAAAGTAATTACAAAAATGAATACGGATTCCGTAATCCACTGCGTAGCATGGACTGCTGTGGACATGGCAGAAGATGACGATAAAGTAGCGAAAGTTCGTGCTATTAATGCTGGCGGCACTCAGAACATTGCAGATGTCTGCAAGAAGCTGGCCTGCAAGGATTATAAGCCTTTGAATGTGTATGGTCAGACGAAGCTGGAAGTAGAGCTGGCAGTCAGCCAGACGCTGGAGAAGTATTTCATTGTCCGTGTAGTCAATGATCAGATCGGCACACCGACCTATACATACGATCTGGTTCGACTGCTCGTTGATATGAATGAAATAGAGAATTACGGAAGAGTATGGTTTAAGCAAGGCCACTCGTCCATTTAACAGTCGTCTGGATAAGAGCAAGTTGGTGGAAGCTGGATTCACACTGCTTCCGACTTGATAGGATGCACTGAGCCGTTACCTGAAAGAAATTGGGCGGTATTGAGGGTCTTTGAGTGATTGAGCCTGCTGTTCACGGTGATGCTCGTGGCTATTTCATGGAAAACTACAACGAAAGAGATATGAAGGAAGTTGACATTGACGTCTACTTTATGCAGGACAATTAGCCCATGTCCACAAAGGACGTGCTGCGTGGTCTGCACTTTCAGAAACGGTATCCGCAGTGCAAGCTGGTGTGCGCCGTGCGCGGCACTGTGTTTGATGTTGCGTTTGACTTGAGAAGTGACTCTAAGAGTTACGGAAAGTGGTATGGTGTTACCCTGTCGGCTGAGAATAAGAAACAGTTCCTCATCCCAGAGGAAGTTTCACACGGTTTCTTGGTTCTGAGTAATGAGGCAGAGTTCTGCTACAAGGTGAACGACTTTTGACACCCGAATGATGAAGGCAGCATGGCTTGAAATGACCTGAACTAAAGGGCAAGTACAAGGATAGCGCAAATGCAGAGGGTTATACGTTGGAAAATGGCATTGCATTGAACCTGAGTGATAAGGACCAGAAGTGGTTTGGGCTGAAGGATACTTTTAAATTTTGAAGCTGAGATAAACGAGGAAAATCTAAGATGAAAACAATAATAATGGCCGGCGGCAGAGGAACACGGATTTCTTCTGTAGCTAGTGATATACCAAAACCAATGATAAAAATTGAAGGAAAGCCTGTTCTGGAACATGAACTGGAATGTCTGCGTGATCAGGGATTTACCAACATTATTTTGACTGTTTCTCATCTTGGGAACATCATCATGGATTACTTTGGTGATGGTTCAGGAATCTCTCCTGCAACAGGCAAGCCTTTTGGAGTTCATATTGAATACTATTTTGAGAAGGAGCCACTGGGCAATGCCGGCGCACTTTTCAAAATCAAGAATAAGTTGGATTCGGATTTTTTACTACTAAATGCTGATGCCGCGTTCGATGTAGACTTCAATCGGTTCGTAGCCTTTCATAAACATCATGGCGGTTTAGTTACTCTTTTCACGCATCCGAATAGCCATCCCTATGACAGCGGACTCATTATTGCTGATAAAAATGGGGCTGTCGATCAATGGCTGGCTAAGGAAGATGACCGTCCGGAATATTATCGAAATCGTGTCAATGCAGGACTTCATGTAATCAATCCAATTATCTTGGAGCAGTCAGGAATTGATGTGGATAAGGTTGGCACTGTAGGAGAGAACGGGCAACCTATAAAGGTTGATTTAGATCGCCAACTTCTTAAACCGTTGGCTGGAACCGGAAAGATGTTCTGCTATGACAGTCCTGAATATGTGAGGGATATGGGCACACCTGAACGCTATTATTCTGTATGTGAGGATTACAAGGCTGGACGTGTTTCTGTAAAAAACCTAAAGAACAAGCAAAGGGCAGTATTTCTTGATCGAGATGGAACCATCAATAAATATGTAGGTTTTCTACGGAACATAGACGAGTTTGAATTGATAGACGGCGTAGCGGATGCAATCAAGAAGATAAACGCTTCCGGTTTTCTGGCAATTGTTGTTACGAATCAACCTGTAATTGCCCGTGGGGAAGTATCCTTTGAAGAAATGGAAGTGATTCATAATAAGATGGAGATGCTTCTGGGCAAAGAAGGATCTTATCTGGATGGTATCTATTTTTGCCCGCATCATCCTCATAAAGGCTACGAGGGAGAACGACCGGAACTGAAATTTGATTGTGACTGTCGCAAGCCGAAACCGGGGATGCTGATGAATGCAGCACATGACTTTAACATAGACTTATCACAGTCTTGGATGATTGGTGATGGAGAAGTTGATATCAAAGCAGGGCAAAATGCTAGCTGCAAGACTGCTCTGATTGGTACTGGTGATTTTGGACAGACAGTAACAGTAACATCTCTGAAGAACTTTGTTGAACAATATTTGAAATAAGAGGAACATAGTAAAATGCGTGAGTTGGAAAATCGACTAAAGAAGCATATTGATTTGCTGGTAGAAAGATATCCTTCTTTGGAATCAGCAAAAGAGGATATTATAGCGGCTTATCTTCTGATGGAAGAGTGCTATGAAAATGGTGGTAAGCTACTTGTGGCTGGTAATGGCGGCTCTGCGGCAGATGCAGAACATATTGTCGGTGAGCTGATGAAAGGGTTCAAGCTGTCCCGTAAGCCAGATCACGCTTTTTCAGAAAAGCTGGTTGCAGAGAATCAGGAACTTGGCTTAGTTCTTGCTGAAAACCTACAAGGGGCACTTCCGGCAATTGCACTGGATGGCCATCTCGCACTGTCTACTGCATATATGAATGATTGTGAGCCATTACTTTGTTTTGCACAACAGGTTAATGGATATGGTAAGGCAGGAGATATTTTCCTTGGTATTTCTACCAGTGGCAACAGTAAAAATGTATTGTTTGCAGCTACAACTGCTCATGCAAAAGGGATGAAAGTTATTGGACTGACTGGTGCAAAAGACAGTAAGTTGAAGGATATGAGTGATGTATGTATTAAGACTCCACAGACGGAGACTTATATGATTCAGGAACTGCATCTTCCTATCTATCACTGCCTGTGCCTGATGTTGGAAGATAAGTTCTTTGGATAATGATACTATGCCCTGTAAGGGTCAGGCCCGTGCGCCCAGCAAAGGGCACTTCACCGAGCAGGCGGAAATCCTGCACGAAAAGAGAATAACCACCTCATTCGTTAGTGAGTCTTGCATGACTCTGGGTAACTGGAATCATGAAGCGTAGACAACGAGGTAGCAGGGTGAGTATTGAGCA